>JBKJLX010000522.1:0-13920 GCA_046596645.1 Polyangiaceae bacterium | reverse complement strand
CATCCGCCAGAATCTGGTCTTCGCGTTCGGCTACAACGCGCTCGGCGTGCCGATCGCAGCGGGGCTCCTCTACCCGTTCTTCGGCATCCTCCTCTCGCCGATGATCGCCAGCGCGGCGATGAGCCTGAGCTCGGTCTCGGTCATCGCGAATGCCCTGCGGCTACGGAGCGTCGCGCTCTGACGTCGGCTGCCTCCGGCGCGCGAAGATCGCGGCTCCCGGAGCCATGCCAAAGGCCCAGATTCCGCTCCCGCGCTCGCCTCCGAAGCGCCGCTGCTGCGGGGGGAGCCGCGTCATCCCACGGTGGCTGACGGCGCGAGGACCGGCTCCAGGTCCGCCCAGTTCTTGCCCGCCTCAACCCCGACGACCAGGGGCACCTCGAGGTCGTAGGCCCCGCGCATCGCCGCCGAGCACACGCGCGCCGCAGTCTGCAGCTCCTCCTCGGGGACGTCGAAGAGCACCTCGTCCAGCACCTGGAGCACGGGGACGGTGCCCAGCCCCTCGCGGCGGAGTGCGCGGTCGGCCTCCAGCAGCGACCGGCGCGCGACGTCCTGCACCGAGGCCTCGTGCGTCGCTCGACGGGCGAGCCGCTCGGCGTAGGAACGGACCTGGTTGTCCAGAGACGACAGCCCGCCGATCGGCCAGCGCCGACCGGCGAGGGTGACGATGCCGCCCTCCTCGCGCGCCAGCCGCAGCTGCTCGTCCTGGAACGCGCGCACCTTCGCGTAGTGGGCGTCGAAGCGCGCGATGTAGGCCTTGGCCTCCGCCGCGGTGATTCCCAGCGCCAGCGCCAGCGCGCTCGCGCCCTGCCCGGCGAAGGTGGCGAAGTTCACCACCTTGCCCAGCTGGCGCTGCTCCACCGTCACCGCCTCCGGCGCGAGGTCGAGCACCGCTGCCGCGGTGAGCACGTGCATGTCGGCCCGCCGCGAGAGCGGTCCCACCAGCGCCGGGTCCTGGGTCAGGTGGGCGAGCACGTGGAGGCCCAGCTGGTTGAAGTCGACGGACATGAGGAGCCGTCCCGGCGCCGCGACGAAGGCGCGCCGCACCCGCGCCATCTCCGGGGTGCGCCCCGGCACGCGGCCCAGGTCGGGGTTGGAGTTGACGATCTGCCCGGAGAAGGAGCGCGACGGCTGGAAGCGCGAGTGCACCCGGCCGTCGGTGTCGATGCAGCGCCGCAGCGAGTGCAGCCAGCTGTCGCGCAGGCGGCGGAGCGCGCGCCACCGCAGCACCAGGGGCACGATGGGGTGCGCGTGCTCGACGCGCTCCAGCGCCTCGTTCGCCGTGCTCCACCCGGTGCGGGTGTGGCTGACCACCGGCAGCTTCAGCTCCTCGAAGAGGACGGCGCCCAGCTGCTTCGAGGAGTTGACGTTGAAGGCGTGGCCGGCGAGGGCGTCGATCTGCTGCTGCAGCTCCTCCTCGATCACCGCGAACGCGGCCTCGGCGCGGTCGAGCTCGGCGGCGTCGACCAGGAGGCCCGTGAGCTCCATGCGCACGCACACGTCCCGCATCGCAGCGTCGTCGGCCAGGTGCTGCGGCGACAGCGCGGGAGCGAGCTTGCTCCAGATGCCCGCAGCTGCGTCGGCCAGCTCCGCGCCGTGCTCCGCGGCGCGCCGGCCGAGTGTCCGCCACGCCTTGCGCTGCTTGCCGATGCCTCGTGCCGAGTCCTCCTCAGGCAGGGCGCGACCCAGCACGTGCTTGGCGACCACCGGCAGATCGTGCGGTGCCCAGTTGCTCGGCTCGGTGAGGTGCGAAGCGCTGGCGCTGTCACCGGCGACGCCCTGCAGCTCGATCCCCGCGCGGTGGAGCTCCACCGTCGCCGTCACCGTGTCGTGCCCCAGCTTGGGCGCGCTCGCGTCCGCCAGCCAGGCAGCCATCTCCGGCCACACGGCGGAGCCGGCGGCGACCCACAGGCCGTGCCCGTGACCGTCGGCCACTGCCACGCCGGCCACCGCCTGCCGCACCGGCGCCGCGTCCTCCAGGAGGACCTGGATCGCGACCGCGTCGCCCAGGGGTGCCAGCGCCGCGGCGAAGGTCCCCGCGGCGTCGCACACCGTCACATCGATGGTCCGCTTCTCGGCCACCAGCATCTCCACGAAGCCGAGGCGCTCATAGAGCTCGTTCAGCGCCTCCGTGGCCGGCGCGCGGTAGGCCGCGGTCGTCGCGTCCAGCGCCGTCGCCAGGTCGCGCCGCAGGTGGCCTCGCGCCAGCTGGCGCGCCACGTCGTCGCCCGCGGCAGCGAGCGCTCTGGCGACCCGCTTGTCCACCGCCTCCGGCCGGGCGAGCGCCGTCGCCACCGACCCGTGAGCCTGGAGGAGGCCGGTGGCGCCCCTGGCCCCGATGCCCTTCACGCCCGGCAGCACGTCGCTGCCGCTGTCGTCGCCCACCAGCGCCAGCCAGTCGGCGATCGCCTCCGGCGGCACGTCGAAGCGCTTCCCGACGATCTCCCGCGTGTAGCGGACGTCCTTGTTGGTATCGTACCACCAGCAGCGATCGCGGACGAGCTGCGCGAAGCGCTTGTCGACGCCGGCGACGACGACGTCGTCGCCCCCGTCCAGCGCGGCCTGCGCGTAGCTTGCGACCAGGTCGGCGTCTTCCTCGGTCAGGGCGACGTGGAAGCCCAGCGTCCGGAGCAGCTCGAGCAGCGGCGCGCGCTGGGTCTGCAGTGCCGGCGGCCAGTCCGCGTGCTCGCGCACGTCGACCACCGCGACCGCGCGGTCGGGGACCCTGAACGCCACCGCTCGGCGGAGCGCGCGGGCCACGGCATACAGCGCGTTCACGGGGCCGCCGTCGCGGCCGGCGCGGTCGACCGGCACCACCAGGAAGCCGCGCGCCAGGATGTTGGTCGCGGCTGCGACGATCGTCCGACCCACGGACGCTCGGCTCAGGGGATGACGAAGCCGACGCGAGCGGTGCCGCCCGCCTCGACCTGGACCGCCTGCGCCATGGCACCGCCGCCCTCGGGCGTGCAGGTCACGCGGGCGGTGCCTGCGGGGACGGTCGCCTGGGTCGGCGTCGGGCCGTAGGAGGCGCCGTTGATCGTCACGTTGCAGAAGCCGCCCCTGGCGCCGACGCGAACGGTGCCGGTGGCGCCCTTGGGCGCGTCCTTCCTGGGGTCGCCGATCTTCGGCGTGTCGGTCGATGCCACGCGCGGATCGGCCTTCACCATGGCGTGGCGGAAGGTCAGCGTCTCCCCCTGCTTGGCCTTGAAGGTGAACGTCTTCGCGACGTAGCCGGCGGCGGCGACGGAGACCTTGTGCTCTTCCTCCGCCGAGAGGCCCTCGACCTTCTTCGCGTCCCCCGACCACGACTTGCCGTCGACCCAGACCTGGGTCGGCAGATCGATCTCGAGCAGCACCGTGACCGAGCCCTTCTTGAGGGTGGTCTTCATGGTGCGGCTCTCGCCGCGCTGCGCGTCCCCTTCGCCGCTGGCGACCAGCGTGATCTTCTCGCGGAAGGACTCGTAGCCGTCCTTGGTGAGCTTGATCTCCATCTCACGCCCCAGCGGCAGGCTCTCCAGCGTGGCGGGCGTCGACTCCTTGCGCAGCTCGCCCTCCAGCCAGATCGAGGCGCCGGGCGGGTCGGACTCGATGACCAGCGCTCCGCGCAGCTCCCTGGGGGTGGGGGGAGCGGTCTCCCGAGCTTCGGCGGCGGCGCGGGGGCTCGGCTCCACCTCGCCGCGCGTCAGCATGAACACCGCCCCGCCGCCGACGCCCAGGGCCGCCGCCAGGCCGAGGATCATGGGCAGCCGCGAGCGGCGGGGAGGGGGCACGCTGGAGGCAGTGCCGGGCGCGGAGACCGAGCTGTGCGAACCGCTGATCGCCTGCAGCGAGACCGCGTTCCACTCGCCGGTCATGCCGGCGGCGGACCACTGCTCCGCCTTTTGCTGGTGCTGGGCGGCCAGGACGTCGGCCAACCGCTTCACGTCGTGGAGCAGCTCCTGCTGCTGCACGATCTTGTCGCGGAAGAGCATGTTCATCCACTCGCCGAGCGAGACGGTGGAGACCGGCATCCTCTCCTCGCGGATGAAGCTCTGCAGATCGGACTGCATGTCGCGCGCGCTCTGGTACCGATCGTCCCGCGGCTTCTGCAGCGCGCGCATGACGATGCGCTCGAGCCCGGCGGGGTACCCTGGCCGCACCTGCGAGGGACGCGGGTAGTCGCGCTCGCAGATGAGCTTGAGCGTCTCGTGCTCGTTCGCGCCCTTGAACAGGCGCTTGCCGGTGGTGAGCTCGAAGAGGATGACGCCGACGGCGAAGATGTCGCTGCGCCAATCGATGTCCTCGCCCTTCGCCTGCTCCGGCGACATGTACGGGACCTTGCCCTTGAGCTGCCCGGGCTGGATCTCCTCCACCACGTTCTTGCTCTTGGCGATCCCGAAGTCGACCACCTTCACGTCACCCTCGAAGGTGACGACGATGTTCTGCGGCGAGATGTCGCGGTGGACGATGTTGAGGCTCTGCCCGTTCAGATCGCGCTTCTCGTGCGCGTAGGCGAGGCCGGCGCAGGTGCCGAGCACGATGGAGAGCGCATGCTCCACCGGGAACTCGGTCACCTGGTTCGTCTTCATCCCGCGGACGATGGAGCGGATGTCCTCGCCGTGGATGTGCTCCATCGCGATGAAGTACGTCCCATCGACCTGGCCGACGTCGAACGTCTGCACGATGTTGGGGTGCGACAGGGTCGCCGCGACGCGCGCCTCGTGCAGCAGCATCTCGATGAACGCCTTGTCGTGGTTCATCGACGGCAGGATGCGCTTGATGACGATGAGCTTCTCGAACCCCGCCACCGACTTGTGCAGGGCGAGGAACAGCTCTGCCATCCCCCCGGCCGCAAGGCGGCGCATGAGGGTGTATTTCCCGAACTGGCGGGGCAGCTGCTCCCCCGCCGCCGGTCCTTTCGTCACGTCCTGCGACATCGATGCGCCGTCAGGAGACTAGCGCGCCAGCCGGAGACGGGCGCGTCAATTGCGTGCCGATCGCAGCGGCGGTGGGGGCACAGGCCGCCGCGGTCCGAGCCGCCGTCAGCTCGACGCGCGCAAGGGCACGGCCGTCGACAGGGCCGCGATCTCGTCCTTCACCTGCAGCTTCAGCTTCTTGCAGCGCGTGAGCTCGATCTGTTCCACCGGCGACAGCCACGTCCTTCGCTTCATCTCCTGGATCCGGCTCTCCAGCTCGCGGTGACGATGCTCTGCGTGCTGGAGACGTGCGACGAAGAGTCGGTCGTGCGACCGCCGATCGTTCGACGTGGACGGGACCACCTGCTTCACGGTCTACCTCCTGCGGACGGGCCTCGATGGGCTGCTCTTCAACATCGCGCGCTGCTGCCATCCAGCACCGGCAGGTGCTGAACGGAGCGACAAGTCTGACGGAGCGACCCGCGGACCGCCC
The DNA here is from genome assembly GCA_046596645.1 of Polyangiaceae bacterium. Lineage (GTDB taxonomy): Bacteria > Myxococcota_A > Polyangia > Polyangiales > Polyangiaceae > JBKJLX01. Next base: position 8,535 of record JBKJLX010000522.1, on the reverse strand, counting down.
GCCAGTCGCCGTCCATCCCCTCGAGGGCCCCCCCTCTTGTTGCTTCCGGCAGCGATGGTAGCGGGGGTCTCGGGGGCCCCGTCGAGCGGGAAATGAAGTCCAGCGCTGCAGGGTACGGTTCTGCAATGAGCGATCCACGGGGTGGGTTCATGGGAACAACCCACAGGTCCCCGTTATCCTTCCGACGTGCCCAGCCGGCCCGTTCCCCGACCCCTCCGCGCCCTCGCCCTCGTCCTCCTGAGCTCGTGGGCTGCGGGGTGCGGCGCCGCCGCCACCCCGGGCGGCCCCTCCGCCGCCGGCGACCGCCCGCCCATCGTCGTGCCGGAGACGCGCATCACGCCGCACGGTCCGGCCGACGTCTCGCGCCTGTTCGAGGAGGCGCAGGCGCTCCTCCTTGGCGGCGAGGAGCGCAAGGCGATCGCGGCGTACGAGCGCGTCGTGGCCATGGACCCGACAGGGCAAGCGGCGGGCCCGAGCCTCTTCAACCTCGGCCTCGCCCACGCCGGGCTCGGTGACCACGCGCGCGCGGCGGACCACTTCCTGGACGCCGAGCGCCGGTTTCCCGGCGCGCCCATTGCGAAGCCGGCGCTCATCCGCGCGTCGCGCGAGCTCGCCTACCTGGAGCGCTGGCCGGAGCTCGAGCAGGTCGCGTCGCGCATCGACCGCCGCCCCGACCTGTCCGTCCTGGAGCGGATCGAGGCGCTGGGGGGGCGCGGCCTGGCCCTGATCGAGCAGGACAAGGACGAGGAGGGCTTCAAGGTCGTCGTGAAGGGCCGCGACATGGTCGAGGAGCACCGGCTCGGCATGTCCGGACCGCCACCGATCGAGCTCGCGCAGCTCTCCTTTGCCCTCGGTGAGTGGCGGAGGAAGGACTCCGAGAAGGTGGGCTTCGAGCCGATGCCGGCCGACTTCGCGGCGCGCCTGGAGGATCGGTCGACGCGCCTCCTCGCCGCGCAGGACGCGTACACCGAGGCGATGCGCAGCCTCGACGCGCACTGGAGCGCGATGGCCGGCTACCGCGTAGGGCAGCTCTACCAGCGCCTCCACCGCGACGTGATGGCCGCGCCCTTCCAGCCGAAGGACCTGAAGCAGCAGCAGCTCTTCGAGGGGGCGATGCGGCTCCGCTACCGCGTGCTCCTGGAGAAGGGCCTGGCGATGATGGAGGGCACGGTCCGCCTGGGCGACCGCACCGGCGAGAAGACCGCGTGGACCGCGCGGGCACGCGAGGCCAAGGCGCAGCTCGAGCGCGCCCTGGCCGAGGAGAAGGCCGCCCTCGCGAAGCTGCCCTACACCGAGCAGGAGCTGCGCGACGCGCTGGAGCGACTCAAGGCCAGGAAACCGTGAGCCGCCGGGTCACCAGCCGAGCTTCTCGCCGATGTAGAAGTCGAGCATCTTCCGCCAGCTCGGCCAGTCGTGGGCGACGTCGTGCCCCCAGAGGTCGAGGTCGTGCCAGATGCCCCGGTCCCAGAGCACCTGCGACAGGTGCCTCGACTTCTGAGGCGCCTCCCACGCGCCCTGGCCAGTCACGATGTGGATCTGGGTGTGGTCGCGCAGCAGCTCGAGGTCGTCCCCGCCGACGTTGGACAGGTAGGCGACGGGGTTGTTGAAGTAGATGGCGTCGCTGGAGTGCCCCTCGGTGTAGCCGGGGTCGAGGTCGTAGAAGCCGCTCATCGCCACCAGGGTGTCGAAGAGGTCGGGGCGGCGGAACACCTGGTTCGCCGCGTGGAAGGCGCCGAAGCTGGCGCCGCTGGCGCCGACCCGCACGTCCTTGCCCACGCACCGGCGGATGTGGGGGACGACCTCCTCCTCGATGTACTCGGCGTAGAGGGCCTGGCGCCGCCCCTTCTCCAGCGGGTGGACGTCGTCGTTCATCCACGTGTGCTTGTTGATGCTGTCGACGGAGAAGATCTGGCAGCGCCCGGCGAGGATGTGGTGCTCGACCGCCTTGACCAGCCAGAATCGCTCGTTCTCCAGGAAGTCGGCGGCGGCGGTGGGGAAGAGGATCAGGGGGTGGCCCCGGGTCCCGTAGCGCACCAGCGGCATGTCGAGCCCGAGGCGGTGCGAGTGCCAGCCGAAGATCTCGCGCGGCAGGTGAGGGGAGACGTACATGGCGCCCGCCCCTATCAAATTTCAACGTCCTTGTCGCTCGCCATGCGTTGACGCGGTGGAAGCGGGCGTGCAGAAAGGGTCCATGTCTGCCTTCCGGTCCCGGACCCCGATCGCCTTCGCCGCCGCGCTGCTCGCCGTCTCGCTCGTGCCCGCGCTGTGGGGGTCGTCCTCCGCCTCGGCGCAGACGCCGGCGGCTTGCCTCAACCCGGGCGCCGTCGTCACCGAGGCGACGCTGCGCTTCGGCACCGTGGCTTCGGGCAACCTGGTCGCCACCGGCAACACGCTGGGCCTGGCCAAGCAGGAAAACCTCAACGGGCCCGGGACCGCGGATTCGATCGGCACCTTCATCGCGCTCGACCCGACCTCCGTCGACGACAACCCGGCGAACCCGCTGAACCCCTGGTTCGCGGGGACGACCGAGGACTGGACCCTCAACGGCTCCAGCGCCGACCTGCTCCTGCCCGACGGCGCCGAGGTCCTCCACGCCGAGCTGGTGTGGGGCGGCAGCTACGCCGACCCGACGGGCGTCAACAGCATCGCGGGCAACCTGGAGGACCCGGTCCGCCTCATCTTCGGCGCCGACGAGGAGCTGGTCGCGCCGGAGGGCGCGGGCATCACGACCGCCATCGAGCCCTTCTTCCACTACTACGCGCGCAGCGCCGACGTGACGACGTTCGTGCAGGATGCCGGACTGGGCACGTTCACCGTGTCGGGCGTGCCGGGAAAGGCAACCGACACGATCAACTCGGTGCACGCTGCGGGGTGGACGCTCATTGTCGCCTATCGCGATCAGGCGCAGCCGATCCGCAACCTCAACATTTTCTTCGGTGGCGAGTTCGTGAACGAGGACAGCGTCCAGGACTACGCGTTCTCCGGGTTCTGCGCGCCGCCCACGGGCGCTCTCACCGGCAGCGCCATCATCACCGCGCTCGAGGGCGACGCCGACCTCGAGGGCGACGTGCTCTGCATCGCCCCTGACGACACGATGCCCGACGGCAACACCTTCGTCGGCCTGTCGGGACCCAACAACCCGGCCGGCAACTTCTTCGCGTCGCAGATCAACGACGCCGGCGGCGAACTCGACACCTCCGGCACCTTCGGCGACCGCAACCACGATGTGGCCAATGCGACCAACGTGTCCGGAGGGCGTCAGGGCTGGGACATTACCGAGATCGGGCTGTCCTCCGCCAACGGCTCGCTCACCCCCGCCCAGACCGGCGCGACGATGCGCACCGCGACCCTCGGCGACTCCTATCTGCCGACGGCCGCAGCGTTCTCCATCGACGTCAACGCGCCGTTCTTCGACCCGGGCGGTGACGGCAACGGCAGCGAGGTCTCGGTGACCGACGTCGAGGTCGGCGACTCCTTCGTCGTCACCGTCGAGCTCACCAACAGCGGCGCCGCCCCGGCGGACGGCCTTTCCTTCACCATGCCCCTCCCCACCGGCCTCTCGCTGGAGACGTTCACCAGCGACGGCACCGCAGGCGACTCCGAGGGGAACGCCGTGCAGCAGGCCGCGCTCGGCACCGGCGTCGACGAGGGCACCCTCGCCCCGGGCGAGACGCGCACCGTCGTCGCCTCGCTCCGCGTCGACGCGGCGCCCTCGGGCGATCGCTTCTTCCTGCAGCCGGCGTGGACCTACGGCTGGGTCATGTGCAACGGCCAGGACCCGTTCAGCGAGGCCTTCGCGGGTGAGGTGGTGTCGGTCGACTTCATCGAGGCGCCCGGGCCGTCGTCGACCTCCAGCGCCGGCGGCGCTGGCCCGGCGAGCACTGCGTCCAGCACCGCAGCCGCCGCGGGTGGCAGCGATCAGGGCGCAGGCGGCGACTCGAGCGGCGAGGGCGGCCAGGGCGGCGACGGCACCGACTTCATCGCCAGCGGCAGCGGCATCTGCTCGGTCGGCCCCGTGGGCCCCTCGAGCGACGGTCTGTTCGCCCTCGGCGTCGCCGCCCTCGGCGCCGCGCTCGGCCTCCGCCGGCGCCGCCAGGGCTGAGCGGTCAGCCCTTCAGCGCGTCATACGCCGCCTGGATGCGCCGCATGCGCAGCTCCGCGGCGGGGCGCTCCGCGGGCGGCGCCACGTCGGGGTGGTGCCGCTTGGCGAGCGCACGGTACGCCGTGCGGACCTCGTCGGCGGTGGCACCGCGTCGGACGCCCAGCACTGCGTGCGGTTCGCCGGCCTCGAGCGCCTCGCGCCGCGCGGCGGCGAGCCGCGGCGCGTCCATCGTCTTCTTCACGAAGCGGTAGACGAGGAACGCGAGCGCGGCGAAGAGGGCGAACCGCAGCATCGCGCTTCTCGCTCAGCGCGGTTCGACGTGCGGCTTGAGCGCCGCGATCACCGCCGCCGCCACCTCGTCCACCGGCCGATCGCCGTCGACGTGGACCACGGCGTCACCGGGGACGAGCGCCTCGGCGTCGCGGTAGGCGCGCGCCAGGCGCGCCTGCAGCCCGTCGTCGTCGTACAGCTCGGCGGAGCCGCCACGCGAGCGACGCCGTGACTCGGCCACCTCGGGCGACACGTCGAGGACGACCGTCACCGCCGGCCGCCGCGCGTGGCGGTTGAGCGTGCGGATCCACGCGATGGTCTCCCCGGGATCCGTCCCCTGGGTGGTCGCCGACTGGTAGGCGAGGCTGGAGAGATCGTAGCGGTCGGAGAGGACCACCGCGCCGTCGCGCAGGAGCGGCTCCACCTCCGCCGCCAGGTGATCCAGGCGGTCGGCCGCGAAGAGCAGCGCCATCGTCTGCGCCTCGAACGCGCTGGGCAGCACCACCCGGTGCGAGAGCGCGAGGCGCAGCATGGTGCCCACCGGGCCCCCGCTCGGCTCCCGCGTCACGTGGACCATGCGCCGCTGCGCCTTGAGGTGCACCGCGTAGCGCTGGATCTGCGTGGTCGTCCCCGAGCCGTCGATGCCCTCGAAGACGACGAACGTCCCGTCGTGCCCCTCCATCCCCTGTCCCTCGCATTCCCGCCGCCCGACGTCCACAGGGAGGACGAAGGTGCGTCGCCCCGGGCGGCGTGGCAGCTAGCGGGGAGGCAGGTCCTCGCCCAGGACCACGTTGTCGATCAGGCGCGTGGACCCGAGCCGCGCAGCCACGGCGAGCACCGCTCGCTCGTCGACCACCTCGCCGTCGTCGAGCGGGGTCACGGTGTCGGCGTCGGCGAGCGTGACGTAGTCGATGGAGTCGAACGCGCCGGCGATGCGGTCGCGCGCCAGCTCGCGCAGGGCGCCCGCCCGCCGCTCCCCGGCCTGGAACGCGCGCGCCGCGCGGCCGAGCCCGTCGGGGATCGCGAGCGCGCGCGCCCGATCGTCGACGCTCAGGTAGCGGTTGCGCGAGGAGAGGGCGAGCCCATCCTCCTCGCGGACGGTGGGGACGGAGACGATCTCCACCGGCAGGAACAGGTCGCGGACCATGCGCGTGATCACGCGGAGCTGCTGGTAGTCCTTGCGACCGAAGGCGGCGACGCACGGCCCGGCCAGCCCGAACAGCTTGGCGACCACCGTGAGCACGCCCTCGAAGTGCCCCGGGCGGTGCTCGCCGCAGAGGGCCGCCGCCGTCCCCCCCGGGCGCACGCGCGTCTCGTCGCCCGGCGGGTACATGGCGCCGGCACGCGGCGCGAAGACCGCGTCCGCCCCGTGGGCACGCGCCAGCTCGACGTCGGCGTCCAGCGTGCGCGGGTAGCGCGCGAGGTCCTCCCGGGGGCCGAACTGCGTCGGGTTCACGAAGACGGACACCACGACGAACTGCGCGTGTCGCCGCGCCTCCTCGACCAGCGCCCCGTGGCCGCGGTGCAGGGCGCCCATGGTGAGGACCAGGCCGACGCGTTCCCCCTTCGAGCGCGCGGCGTCGCAGGCGGCGCGGGCGACGTCGGGCGTCGCGAAGATCTCCATGGCGCGTCAGAACCTACCAATTGTCCGCGCCGTCAGGTGCGGCAACGAGGAACACTGTCCGCACCGTCAGGTGCGGCAGGAAGAACAATGTGGGTCCGTCGCGGGAGTCGTCACCGGCGTTTGCTATGGTGCCGGCTCCATGCACGTCACCCCCGTCACGCCGGAAGCGACCGAGTCGACCGCGCCGCACTCGCACAACTACTCGCTCGACGTCGGTGACCCCGCCCAGTACCTGAACCGCGAGCTGTCCTGGCTCGAGTTCAACGCGCGGGTGCTCGCCGAGGCCGAGGCCCCCGAGGTGGCGCTGATCGAGCGCCTGAAGTTCCTGGGGATCTTCGCCAACAACCTCGACGAATTCTTCATGGTGCGCGTCGCCGGGCTCAAGGCGCAGAAGGAGCGCACCGCCGAGGTGCCGCCCGACGGCATGACCGCGGTCGAGCAGCTGGCCGCCATCAGCGCGCGCGTCCACGCGCTGGTCGACCGCGCCTACCGCACCTGGAACCTCGAGCTGCGCCCGGCGCTGCAGCGCGCGGGCATCGTCGTCGTGCACCCCAACGAGCTCGATCCGGTCGAGCTTGCCGAGCTGGACGCGCGCTTCCGCAACGACATCTTCCCGGTGCTGACGCCGCTGGCCATCGACCCGGGGCACCCGTTCCCGCACCTCCGCAACAAGAACATCGCGCTCGGCATCATGTTCCAGCGCGAGCACCCGGGGGAGGAGCCTGGCTTCGGCGTCATCCAGGTCCCGCCGATGCTGCCGCGCGTGCTGCCGGTGAAGGTCGCGGGCGCCGAGCGCGGCTTCGTCCTCCTGGAGGACGTGATCGCCCGCCACGTCGCCGACTTCTTCCAGGCGCACCGCCTGCGCGGCACCTACCCGTTCCGCGTCACCCGCAACTGGGACCTCGAGATCGACGAGGAGGAGGGGGAGGACCTGCTGCAGACCATCCAGGCCGAGCTCCGCCGCCGCGACCGCGGCAACGCGGTGCGGCTGGAGATCGGCATGGGCGGCGAGGTGGTGGAGACCAGCATCCTCCGCCTGTGCAAGGCGATCGGGATCGACCCGGCGCAGGACGTCTACCGGGTGGCGGGGCCGCTCTACTTCGCCGATCTGATGGCGCTGACATCGGACATCGAGCGCCGCGACCTCAAGGACGAGCGCCACGTCCCGGTGGTGCCGGCGGTGCTGCGCGAGGTCGACGACATGTTCGCGGTCCTGCGCGAGCGCGACGTGCTCCTCCACCACCCGTACGACGCCTTCACGCCGGTGGTCGAGCTGCTCGACCGAGCCGCCGACGACCCCAACGTCCTCGCCATCAAGCAGACGCTCTACCGCGCCGGCGGCGACTCGCCGATCGTGCGCGCGCTCGCCCGCGCGGCGGAGAACGGCAAGCAGGTGACGGCGGTGGTCGAGCTCAAGGCCCGCTTCGACGAGGCGAGCAACATCCAGTGGGCGCACACGCTGGAGCAGAGCGGCGCCCAGGTGATCTACGGCCTCCTCGGCCTGAAGACGCACGCCAAGGCCCTCCTCATCGTCCGCCGGGAGAAGGACAAGCTCCGGCGCTACGTCCACCTCTCGACCGGCAACTACAACCTGTCGACCTCCCGGCTCTACACCGACATCGGGCTGCTCACCTGCAACCCGGAGATCGGCGAGGACGTGACGTCGCTCTTCAACCTGCTCACCGGCTACAGCGCGCCGCCGAAGTGGAACCGGCTCATCGTGGCGCCGCTCGGCCTGCACGAGGCGGTGCTCGGCTTCATCGCGCGCGAGGCGGCCAACGCCCGCGTCGGCAAGCCGGCGTCGATCCGCGCGCAGATGAACGCGCTGGTCGACGTCGACGTGATCGACGCGCTCTACGCGGCGAGCGAGGCCGGGGTCGAGATCGATCTGCGCGTCCGGGGCATCTGCTGCCTGCGGCCCGGGATCCCCGGCCTTTCATCGCGGATCCGCGTCCGTGCAACGATCGACCGGTTCCTCGAGCACGTGCGCCTGTTCCGCTTCGAGAACGCGGGCAACGAGGAGTTCTACATCACCAGCGCCGACTGGATGCCGCGCAACTTCCACCGCCGCGTCGAGGTGATGACGCCCATCCTCCACCCCAGGGTGAAGGAGCGAGTGCGCGACATCCTCGACGTGTCGCTGGCGGACGACGTGAAGAGCTGGGAGCTGTCGCGCGAAGGGACCTACGAGAAGGTTCGCCCGGCGGACGCGGGGCGGCCCCAGCGCGCGCAGGCGCGCTTCATCGAGATCTCGCGCGAGCGGATCAAGGCCGCCGACGCGGCCGCACGAAGTGGCCGCTTCCACGTCATCGGCCCGACCAACGAGGAGGAGCGCCGCGCGCGCCGCGTGAAGGAGGGCAAGAAGAAGCGCCTGGCCGCCGAGAACAAGGGTGAGACCAAGAGCTAGTCAGCGCGGTGGTGCGGGCGGCGGCGGCTGGAGGTTCGGCCCCACTTTCTGAAGCGTCCCGTCCTCCTCGAGCACGGCGCGATCGCGCGCCTGGCCGATCGCCAGCGGCTGCCCCGCGTCGACCACCTCGCC
>JBKJLX010000039.1:0-14179 GCA_046596645.1 Polyangiaceae bacterium | reverse complement strand
GGCCGGGGCACGCCGCCGTTTCGCACGAACCCGCGCGTGGCGCCATGTCTCGCGCGCGGGCCCGCGCGCCGGGGGCCCTCACGAAGTGACGCCGAAGGCCGGTCGCGCTAGAGGCAGCCGCGCATGAACGCGCTCGCGGACCCGTTCAGGCTCGACGGGTTCGTCATCGACGGGAAGTACCGCGTGGCGACGGTCGTCGGCGATGGCGGCTTCGGCGTCGTCTACCGCGGCGTGCACAAGGGCTTCGGCGAGCTCATCGCCGTCAAGTGCCTGAAGATCCCGGGTGAGCTCGAGCCGGCCGAGCGCGAGGCGCTGCTGGAGCAACTGCGGGAGGAGGGGCGCATCCTCCACCGCCTCTCCAAGGTGACGAGCGGCATCGTCCAGGCCCTCGACGTCGGCGCCTTCGAGGCCCCCAGCGGCGCCTGGGTCCCCTACCTGGTCCTGGAGTGGCTGGAGGGGGAGCCGCTCAGCGTCGTCATGAGGCGCCGCGAGCGCGGCGACGAGGGCGGCCTCTCCGCGGAGGCGGCGCTCGACCTCCTCGAGCCCGCGGCGCGCGCCCTCGCGGTCGCCCATCAGCAGAAGGTCGCGCACCGCGACGTGAAGCCGGCCAACCTCTTCGTGACCGAGGTCGGCGGCCGCAAGACCATCAAGGTCCTCGACTTCGGCATCGCCAAGGTGCTCTCCGAGCACCACTCGAAGACCGGCATGTTCGAGGCGACGGCGATGGGGCCCACCGCCTTCACACCCCGCTACGGCGCGCCGGAGCAGTTCAACAAGAAGCGCGGCGCCAGCGGCCCGTGGACGGACGTGTTCGCGCTGGCGCTCATCTTCGTCGAGCTGCTCACCGCGAAGCGCGCGCTGGAGGGGGACGATCCCACGCAGCTCTACGTCGCCTCCGCCGACCTGTCCTCGCGGCCCACCGCGCGCGCCCGCGGCACCGAGACGTCGGACGCGATCGAGGCGGTGCTGGTCAAGGCCCTCGCCGTCGACCCCCGCGATCGCTGGGAAGACGTCGGCGCCTTCTGGGACGCGCTGGAGACCGCGGTCCGCGGCGCACCACCCGTCCGCGCCTCGAGAGGGAGCCGCCCGGACGCACCGGCGAAGCCCGCGCGCGAGGGCAGCGGCGCCGGAGACGCCGACCTGGGTCCCACCGTCCCGGCCGAGTCCTTGCGTCGCACGCCCGGCGCGAACACCCGCAGGTCTCCCGACGAGGACCCGATGGCGGAGACGCCGGCCGGAGCACGGCCGCCCCCCTCCGCGGCGCGCTCGGCGCCTCCCGCCGCGGCCGCCGGCCCGGCCTCCGAGCGCCCGGGGGGCTTCCCCTGGGCCCTGGTGGCGGCGGGCATCTTCGTCGTGGGCGCCGGCTTCGCGTGGTGGACGTGGACCGACTCGGCCCAGCGCGAGGTCGTGCCGGTGGCCAGCGCGAGCGCGTCGGCGAAGGCGCCCGGCCCGAAGCAGAAGCCGCCGCGCGCGAAGCCGACCGCGAGCGCGAGCGCGGTCACCTCCGCCTCCGCAGCGCCAACCGCGAGCGCCAGCGCGGCGCCGGCGGTGACCTACGTGACCCGCGACGGCATGGTGAAGATCGCCCCCCAGGTCTTCGCCATGGGCGAGGGCGCGGTGCAGACGTCGATCCCCCGCGCCTTCTGGATCGATCAGCACGAGGCGACGCTCCGCCAGTACCAGACCTGCGACGACGGCTGCGGCTCGGTAGAGGAGCCGTCGCCCGAGCTCGCGGACTGGGGCGCGCAGTGCAACGCCGCGCGCAGCGAGGTCGACGGCCCGGTCAACTGCGTCGACTGGGCGAGCGCGCGGGCCTATTGCGCCGCCAAGGGCAAGCGCCTGCCCACCGAGGCCGAGTGGGAGCTGACCGCGCGCGGCGTCGGGGGCCGTCGCTACCCCTGGGGCAGCGCCGAGCCCGCGTGCGAGTCGGTGTGCGCCGGCCGCGTGGCCGAGTGCTCCGCCCAGGGCAAGTCGACCTGCGTCCCCGGCGGCTCGCCTGTCGACGTCACCCCCGAGGGCATCTTCGATCTCGGCGGCAACGTGTCGGAGTGGGTGGAGGACGCCGTCGGCGATCGCCGCGTCGTGCGCGGCGGGAGCTTCGCCGGCCCGTTCGCCTGGTCGCAGGGCACCTGGCGCATCGAGCAGGCGGCGACGCTGCGCCACGCCGCCATCGGCTTCCGCTGTGCCCTCGACGCCGGCGCCGACGCCCCCCCCTGAGCGCGTCCGCTCTCACCTCCGCGCCGATCGCGCTCGTCGCGTCGACCCGGAACCCCAGAGAGCGTCGTCGCGAAGGCCTCGCTCGACTCGATCGGCGAGGTTCGCCACCGCCGCCGCCACCAGAGGGTCGCCCGGGGGGAAGGAGTCGAACAGGTGCCGGCGCAGCGGCGCGGCAAAGGCGAGCGCCTCGTTGTAGGCGCCGCGCGCGTACAGCGCGCCGACGCGACGGAGGATGCCGATCGCCTCCAGCGGCGTTCGGTCCAGGCGGGTCACGGAGCGGCCCTGGCGCGAGGGTTCACCCACAGCGCGGGAGTGGTTCAGGAGGATGTCCTTGAGGCCCGCCCTCACCACCTCCGAGTTCAGCGCCTGGGTGCTCATCGACACGTGCGCGTCGAAGGCGCCGATGATGGACGCTGCGCCACACTTTCCGCCCGCAGATCGACGCCTCCGGGAGCAGCGTGGCACGCGGGACACGTCGGGTGTGGCGATCCGGCGTCCTCCACCCCGCAGAAAGGCAGCGGATTCTATCCAATCGGTCGTGGCACCACCCTTGCGATGTGTTTGCGAAGGAGCCCACCAAGTGACCGCCACCCACCTCTCTTCCCGCCGCGCGCCCCTCGCGCGCGCCGCATTTCCCCTCCTCGCTCTCTCGCTCACCGGCGCCCTGAGCGGATGCTGGGCCGGCTCGCCATCGCCGCTCGCGGCGAGCCATGCCGGGGGCAACGCGCCGGCGTGGGATATCGTTGTGCCGGCCGCCGCGGCGCCCGCCACCGGGTTCGATGACGACCGCGCCCCGGACAGCGAGCCGCTCGAGCGTGTCCGCCGGGCCGGCGACCGCATAGTCGCCTCGCGTTGAGGCCCAGTCTTCGCGACTGAGCAGCCAGAGCACCCGGAGCGGCGTGAGCGGCGAGCACGTGCGCCGCCCCCCGCCGGGCGACCCCCAGCTCACCCGCCTGCAGGGAGGAGGCGCATGTCGACGATGAGCCCGCGGTGGTCGCTGCCGATGTCGGGCGCCAGCGCCGCGTCGGAGCAGCCCCACCGCTCGTCGTAGATCACGTGGTCGATGCGCGCTCCGATCTTCCGCGTCCTCTTGGTGTAGCCGAAGCCGGTGCCGCAGCGGCTCCACGCGTTGCTGTAGCGACCCCAGTACTGCTTGTAGATCGTGCTCTCGACCGGCATGTTGAAGTCGCCGGCGATGATGAGCGGCGCCCTGGCCTGCTCCGCCGCCCATTGCGTGGCGATCTCCGACTCCCACCGGCGGATCTCGATGTTCTCGTAGACCTTGGGCACGCCGCCCAGCTTGTGTTCGAGGATCGCCTCGAAGCCCTCGCGCGCCGTCTCCAGCTGCATGACCAGAGCCCACACCGGGCCGTGCGGCGTCGCCAGCTCGAAGACGCCGATCTCGCCGGCCCCCCCGCGATCCCACACGTCCTTGCGTGGCCGGCCGGAGACCTTGGTCACCGGGTACTTCGACAGCACGCACAGCGTGTAGTCCATCGCCAGGTGGTATGCGGGGTCGGGGGACGCGGTGGGCTGCTCGTCCCGCCAGCACTCCTCGATGAAGACGATGTCGGGCTTCGTCTCGTCGAGCAGCCGCTTGAAGCGCGGGTCGTCGAGCTTCATCGCGGCGCCCAGGTTCTGGGTGACGACGCGGATGGGCTCGCCGCGATCGCTGCCCCCCAGGCCCAGCGAGAAATCGAGGATGGGGACCAGCACCAGCAGCGCGCACACGGCGAGCGGCACCAGCAGCACGCGGCGGAAGAGGAGCGCGACGAGAACCAGTGGCGGCAGCGGCAGCGCGAAGACCCAGCGCGGTCCAAAGGCGATCAGCGTGGCCAGCCAGTGCCGGTCGACCGCAAGCAGGATGAGCGCGAGCACCCCGAGCACGCCGATCGCGTAGCCGGCGACGGCGACGGTGGTCAGGCGTGCCAGCCACGACATGCGACGCTTCGGCCGAGTTGCGCGGGCGGGGGGCGGCGGGGACGATTCACTGGCCATCCGTCAGGTAGCCTCGGGCGCGCCGTCGCGCCAGCCGTGCGTCGACTCGCGCGCCGCCATGCAGGCCTCGCTACCCACCGGGAACACGCTGCAGTTGAAGGGCCGGATCGGGTAGATGCGGCATTTCATGTCGCGCTTCAGGTGCTGACAGGGCCCGGTGCCCACGAAGCGCAGGCGAACCTTGCCGGCGCGGCGCTGGATGTACTTCGGGGTGAGGAGGTCGTCGCGCCCCGCCTCGCGGAAGCGCGCAAGGTCCTCGTCGTAGAGGATGACGTTGGAGTCGTGGCAGCAGGCGCCGCACTCCAGGCAGTCGTAGCGCAGTCGGCGCGTCGGCCCGGGGTGGATGCTGTCGCGCTCGCACCAGTCGAGCACCGCGTCGAGGGCGTGCGGCTGCACCCGGGCGATGCCGAGCCCCTTGCCCTTGCCGCGCGACAGCCGGATCCACCGCTTCTGCTCCAGCGAGAGCAGGGCCCAGTAGGCGGCCTCGGTGATCTCGCCGCGCTCGTCCGTCCGCAGAAGCATGTCGATGCGGCGCGGCTGGGCCCGTCGCCACGCGGTCTGCGGCGAGAGCCGCACCACCGCGGCGGCACCGCCGGCACGAACCCAGTCGACCGCGCGATCGTGGAAGCGAGAGTCGAAGCGTCGCCAGACGGGGCGATCGACGGTGACGGCCGGCATCGGGAGCAGAGCATGACGCGGCCCGCCGGCCGGTGGAAGCCCGATGGCGGGGCCCACCGCGCCACGCCGAGGCGCCATCAGCCTTCGACGGCGAGCCCCCGACATGGCACGGATCGGGGGATCATGAGCCTCTACGTCCTGGTCACCGGGGATCCGGTCGCGTCGGTGCGCGAGCGTCGCGGCGAGTTCGTCGATATTTTCCGCGAAGCCATCGGGGACGCGTGGGCGGGCCCCATCCACGCCATCGACTGCCGGCGGCCCCTCGCACCCCTCCCCGGGGACGCGACGGCGCTGGTGATCACCGGCTCCAGCGCCCACGTCCCCGATCGCGAGCCCTGGGTGCTGGAGGGTGAGCAGTTCGTGTGCGACGCCGTACGCGCCGGTGTCCCCACGCTGGGCGTGTGCTTCGGCCATCAGATGCTGGGGCAGGGCCTGGGCGGGCGATGCGTCCGCAACCCGCGCGGCCGCGAGATCGGCACCCTCTCCATCGAGACGCTGCCGGCCGCCGCCACCGATCCCCTCCTGGGACCGATTCCCCTGCGCTTCGAGGCGAACGTCACCCACCTCGACACGGTGAGCGAGCTGCCGCCGGGCGCCGTCGCGCTCGCTCGCTCCGCGCAGGAGGACCACCACGCGGTGCGCTTCGGGGAGTCGTGCTGGGGCGTCCAGTTCCACCCCGAGATCGACCGCGAGGTGATGTGCGGCTACCTCGAGGCCCGCCGCGAGATCCTCACCACCGAGGGCCGCGACGTCGCCCGCATGCTGGAAGAGACGCGGGAGACGCCGATCGCCCGCGACATTCTCCGCCGCTTCATCCTGCGCTTCGCTCGGTGAGTCCCTGCGGCCACCCCCGCTTCATTCAGGGCGGCGGCGGGGCGCCGACGATGGCATAGATGACCATCGTCATCCCGATGCTGACAGCGGCGCACGCCAGCAGCGACCCGACGAAGGCGCGGTGCGCCGTGGTGGTGGAGCGCGGCGCCTCGCCCGCCGCGCGCCAGCCCATCGTGCCCACCAGCGCACCCAGACTCAGCCCCTTCACGAGGAAGAGCGGGAGGTCGAACAGGGCCAGCTCCTGGACGAACCCGTCGTGGACGGCGCCCGGCGTGCGCAGGGTGAGGAGCGCGCTCGTCGCGTAGGCGGCGATCATCGCGACCGCAGCGAAGTGGACGGCGACGGTCAGCGCCGCGATGGCGGTGCCGCCGACGAACGCCCGCATGGCCACCCGCGGATCGGCCCGGTGCGCGGCGGGTTCCACCTCGTCCCCTGCGGTCGCCGAGTGGCCCGCGATGAGGATGACGGTGAGGAGCGGCGCCAGCTCGCGCAAGATGAGGACGACCATCAGCCGACCCAGCTCGGGGCTCGGTGGTGTCGGCGCCATGGTGCTCTGCAGGACGATGGCGGCCCCGGTGCCGGCAGCGACCAGGCACGTCAGCGGCAGCGCGCCGACACCGGCGACGAACACCCGCCGGATCAGGAGCTCGCGACCGAGCGTCGAACGGTCGGTCGGGGCGGCCAGCGTGCCCACGTGGGTCGCAGTCGCGCGGGGCGGCAGGAACGTCTCATCGAAGGCGCGGGAACCCAGGTGGAACGCGCCCAGCGCCACCGTCCCCACCGCGCCGGCGACGCGCTCGATCGCGCTCCCGGGCTCGCCGCCGTGGCCTGCCGCCAGGTGCGCCGGCGCCGGCCGGCGCGGCGGCGCGAGGCGCGCCGTGCGCGCTACGCGCGACCGGGCGCGCGTCGGCAGGGCTCGGCGGACGCGCCGGCGTACCATGTCAGAACGTCCAGGTCGCGCCGATGTCGAGCAGCGGCATGATCACCAGGTCCTCGCCCTCGAACTCGAAGGTGTCGGTCGGCGCCCGCAGGCGGAGCTGAGCGAAGCCCTTCACCTCGTCCGTCAGCTCGGTGACGAAGATGGTGCGCAGCATCGTCGCGTCGTAGCCGACCTCGCCCACCACCTCGCTCCGGTCGTCCATCACCTCGACGTGGAACATGTCGATCTCGGCGCCGAGGCCGATCGACAGCTCGCTGGCAGCAGAGATCGGCCCGCTGACGCCGATCTCCGGGGTGAAGTAGAACGTCGAGGTGAGGTTGAGCCGGTCGCTCTTCAGGCCGAAGAAATAGTAGTTGGCGTCGAGCCGAGCGCCGGCGCGCCAGCGGCCGAAGCGGAACGGCATCGCCCGAACGCCGACGGACGGAAAATGGAGGACGCCGATGACCGTCTCGAAGCGGACCACCACGTCGAGCCACTCGTTCACGCCGACTCCGCCCTCGATGCGATAGAGCGGGAAGAGGACGGCCACGCCACCGCCCATGGCCATGGCGAAGTTGCCCGCGCCCAGCGCCTCGGTGGTCATCAGGCTTCCGCCGTCGAGCAGGGCCGGCGTCCCCTCCGACCCGGCGGGGGACGAGGTTGCACCCACCGCCGGCGCGGGAAAGGCGACGCTCGCGACGGGCGCCGACGCGCTCTCGGCCCGGGCGCTCGGGGCCCCGACGAGCAGCGCCAGCGTAGCGCCGCAAGCGGTGACGAAGCGGCGGCTCACGGCGCCCACCCGATCCCGATGCTGGCGCTGGGGAGGAACCCGATCGGCACCAGCTGCCCGCAGTCGGACTGGCCGGCGGCGACGCAGGCGTCGTCGGTCTCGACGCCGGCGAGGAACAGCGCGTCGAAGCGCAGAAATACATTGGCACTCGGCCAGAGTCCCCACTCGGCGATGCCGGAGGCCAGCACGCCGCGCAGCGCGGGATCGATGCGAAATTCGTTCTCGCGGTAGCCGATCGGTCGCAGGCCACCCAGGGTGAACGTGGGCCCAGCGGCACCGGTGAGGAACATGCCCCCGGGGCCGTCGATCGTCGCCACCACGTCCTCTCCTATTTCCCAGTCGTTGCCCAGGGGTACGTTGGACAGATCAATGCCGACGACATTACCGTCGGCGAGCGACAGCGTGGAGAGCGAGGTCCGCGCCGCGACGCCGACGGTGAGCCAGGCGTTCGCGCGGGCGCCCCACCCGAAGCGGACCCGCCCCTCCTGACCGAAGAGGGCGAGGTTGCGGTAGCCCACCTCCGCGCCGAAGCCCGCGCCGAGTCCCAGGCGCGCGGCGAGCGTGACGTGAGGGAGGATCATCGCCAGCCCTGCTGCGCCGTGAAGCACCACGTCTCCGTCCTCGGGGCGGGCGCCGAGGAGCGGGCGCCGGAGCCGCTCGTCCTCCGGCCTGCGTGCAGCGTCGGGCTCGCTGGCCGCCTCGGCCGCGCGCGGCGCGACGGCGACGAGGACGCCGATCAGGGCGGCGAGGCGCGTCACGCGGCCGCCCCGACCTGCACCACGATCTCGGTGATCGATCCGCCCGAGTACGGGAACCGCGCACCCTCCAGCTGCGTCGCGCCGTCCTCGTAGGTGGCGCGGCAGCGCAGGCGACGCTCACCCGCGGCGGCGGACCAGGGGAAGCGCCACAGTACCCACAGGTAGCTGCGCGGCGCGCTGCCGTGCTCGTCGAAGACGATCTCGGCGGGCTGCCAGGGACCACCGTCGACCGCGACCTCGACCTGGGCGATGGGGCGGCCGTCGCCGAACGCATAGCCGAGCACGTCGAGCGTGCCCTCGCCGATCGAGCCGGCGCGCGGGACCGAGAAGCCGCTCGCCAGCTGCATCTTTCCCTCGAAGTAGGGGATCGATCGGGTGATGACGCGCTGGGTGCCGCCGTGGGCCACGACCTCGACGGTGTCGATCCACTTCGGCTGCATGTAGCCGTAGAGGCCGGGCGTCATGATGCGACAGGGGAAGCCGCGCTCGACGGGCAGCGGCGCGAGATCCTCCGCCGTCGTGCCGAGCTCGAAGGCGAACACCGACTCGCTCCGCAGCAGGTCCTCCATCGACTGGTAGGAGGCGAACCCGTCGAGACCGGTGATCAGCGCACCGGACGCCTTGCTCGATGCGCCGGCGCGGCGAAGCACGTCGCGCACGCGAACGCCGCGGAGCATGCCGCTCGACATCAGGTCGCCGCCCGGCGAGTTGCCGACGCAGGCGAGGGTGATCGGCGCCACGATCTGATCGAAGTCGGCGCGGAGGTCGGCGATGCTGAGCTCGGTGAAGTCGTCGACGTCGCCGCCGATCTTGAGGCGGTAGCCGCGCAGGTCGGCCTCGTAGGCACCGGTGATCGACATCGAGTACCAGGCGTCGACCGGGGTCATCGGCGCCTCCGGCGTCGGCCGGTGCGTGGTCCCGTGCGGCTGGCCGAAGGGGCGGGCGCAGGCGCCGAGCGGGGCGAGCGCGCTCGCCAGGCCGGCGGCCGCTAGGCGCATCAGGGTTCGGCGATCGACGGTCGCGGTCATGCTGGCTCGCGCATGCACCTACGCGCCGCGCGCGAGCCGGTTACGCGTGCTCGATTCGAAGCGACGCGAAACCGAGATCGGGCTCGCGCGCGATGCGATCCAGGCGAGGACGTGCCCGCGCACCTCCTCCACCAGCCCCGCGTGCCGACCCGCCCGAAGGCCGCGATCTACGCGTGCTCGAGGCGTGCGTCGCCGAGCCATGCCTGAGCGAGCGTGACTCGCTCTGCGCTGGCCAGAGCGGCGCCAGGCGGGAGAGGTGCGTTCCTGGTCAGAACGCGTTCGTCGCGGCCGCGCCCAGGAGCCAGCCGAAGAAGTTGGTCACCACCGCGATGCAGGAGACGCCGACGCTCGCCAGAGCGAGCGCGTGCCCGGCGCCCCCCGAGCCGGCGACGACGGCGCGGACGGAGAGCGTGAAAGCGAGCAGCACCATCACCGCGCCGACGACGGCGCTCGCCCCGAGGACGTCGCGGGAGGACGTGTCGGGGAACATAGAGGCGACGCACAGGTACCAGACCGGCACCGCGAAGGCCGCGACCATGGAGATGCCGAACGCCCAGCGCGCCGACCTGGGCGCCTGCGGCGGGGGCTCCAGCCGACCGGGTTGGGAGCCGCCCTCCGGCGCGGGCACGTAGGGCGCCGTGCCGGGCAGCGCCCCCGGTGAGAGGGGCGCATGACCGCTCACGTGCGGCCCCGCGGCCGCTTCGCGGCGCCGCTCCTGCGCTTCGCGGCCGGAGGGGTGTCCTTCGCGGCGCTCGCCCTGCTTGGGGCCTTGGTGGGCACCGTGAGCAACCCGTGCCCGAGGAAGCGGAAGAGCTCCCGCACGATCGACTCCAGGCTGCGCGGCTTCCTGGTCGATGTGGCCTCGAGAAGTATCTCCTTCAGGGCCCCGATGGCGAAGGTCGCCTGGAACGCCGGATCCCCCTCGGCGACGATGCCGAGCGTCTGCCCTTCGGCGAGCGCGTCACGCACGCGCACCCGCGCGCCCTCGTAGAAGCTCTGCACCTTCTCGACGAAGGCCGGGTCGAGGCCCGCCGCCCAGGAGAGGACGATCTGCGTCAGCGCCGGGTCGTCGAGGAAGGTCGCCACGATCGCCCGCACGTTGTGCTGGAGCTGGGGCTCGACCTCGCGCGAGATGTCGATGCGGACGATGGCGGCCCCGATGCGGACGAAGAGAGAGTCGACCAGCTCCTCCAGCACGCTGCGCTTGTCGCGGAAGTAGAGATAGAAGGTCCCCTTCGCCACCTGTGCCGCGGCGACGATGTCCTCGACCTTGGCGTCGTGGTAGCCGCGGGCCGCGAACACGTCGCGCGCGGCGCGCAGGAGCGCGAGGCGGCGCTCGGTCTTGTCCACGGTCCGAGGGGACCGCACGGCGGCGCCGGCGGTCAAGCGGCGCGGCCCAGGCCCTGGAGCACCGGCCGCGCGACCAGCGCCAGGAGGTCGCGACGCAGGTCGGCGCGCTCGCCCTCATCGAGGATGCTGCGGACATCGAGGAACGCGTCCACCAACCGCGGCGACGCAGCCGTTCGGGCGCTGCCGCTCGTCCCCGTCGTCTCCTCGACGCTGCTGCCGCAGGCGGTGCCGAGCCCGAGGAGGGCGACGAGCGACGTGGTGGTCCGCGCGAGGAGCTGCCGGCGACGCGTCATTGCACCAGGACAGCACGGGCCACCCTCGCCCGTCAGCTCTCCCCAGGGGGAGAGCAGCGTCCCCACGACCTCTGCTGCTTCGCCAGCAGCTCCGGCTCTCGTTTGCATTCGACCAGTGGGTTACATCCAGCGCGGCAGCCGATCCGTCAAGGCTGGGCGCCTTGCGCGGGCTTGATCGCGCTCGTAGATTCCGCCGCGATGACGTCTCCCCGCTCCGGTCCGGCCTCACCGCTCCCGGGGGCGCCGGCGGGCGACCTCCACGCGTCGCTGGCCGATCACATCCCCGTGCAGGTGTGGACGGCACGGCCGGACGGCCAGCTCGACTACGTGACAGAGCAGACGGCGCGCGACTTCGGCGTGACCACCGAGGAGCTGCTGCTCAACGGCTGGAAGGACGTCGTGCACCCGGACGACCTGCCCATCGCGGTGGAAAGGTGGACGCACGCGCTCTCCACCGGGGAGACCTACGAGGTCGAGTTCCGGCTGAAGATGGCGGACGGGACGTACGCCTGTCACCTCGCCCGCGCGGTCGTCCAGCGCGGGGAGGATGGGGCGATCGCCCGCTGGATCGGCACCAACACCAACATCGAAGCGCAGCGCGAGGAGCGACGGCGCGTCCAGGCGCTGCTCGACCAGGTCACCCTGCAGTCGCGGGAGACCGCTGCCGCCCTGTCGTCCCTGAAGGAAGCCAACGCCGCCGCCCACGCGCGCATCGTTGCGCTCGAGGGGCAGCTCGGTCGATGACCCGGCCGGTCGCCAGCGACTGGCATGGCGTCGCGATGGCGCGGCTCACCGCCGTGATGGGCGATCGCGCAGGCCGCGAGATCGCGGACGCGGTGCTCGCGGAGCTGGGATTGACGTCCATCGGCTCGTCCTCGGCGCTGCGCCGGTTCGCTGCGGCCCTCGCGCTGCGGGGCGGGTTCGCGGCGGCCGTGGGGGCGATGCTCGAGCTGCACGCGACGATGTACGAGGAGACGCCGAACACGCCGCCCGTTGCGGCTCCGCGGTCCGTTCGTTAGCTTGCGCGGCCATGCGTCACGCCCACCGCTGGCTGGTCCTCGCCTCCACCCTCGCCCTCCTCCCCGCCTGCTCCGACGGCGCCACGCCCGCCGTCACCTCGGCCAGCGCCAAGGCGACCGCCGATGCACCGGCGAAGACGGCCACGGCCACGGCCATGCCTCACCCGACGCCGGCGCCGACGCCGACTGTCTCCGCCGCGCCGCGCTCAGACTGCCCGAAGGACTCGGCCGGTCCCGGCCTCATCGACCAGCCATGCCTGGGCAAGGACAAGGCGCGGATGATGGAGGTGAAGTGGACCAGCAAGACCGACGACAAGGGTCCGTCCTTCGCCGTGACCAACAAGGCCACCAAGCCGGTCCTTTACGGGAAGATCGCCGTCTATTTCTACGACAAGGACGGCAAGCAGCTCGAGGTGAAGAACCTCGCCTCGGAGAACGCCAAGCCCCTGCCCTACCTGGTGTGCGCCGGCTCCAACCTCTTCAGCGGCATCATGAAGGTGAACGAGAAGGCAACGCTCACCTTCTCCTGCGTGAAGAAGGAGCACGTGCCCGAGGGGACGGCGGCCATCGAGGGAGAGATGGTCACGGTCGGCTTCGCCGATTCGAGCGAGAAGAGTTCCGAGTACTACTGGATGAACAAGGACCTCGCGCCCGACGCCCGGCCCAAGGGCGGCGTGAAGTAGTCCCTGTCATCAAACCTGACAGAGCGCTGTCGGAGGGGGGGCGTAGACCGGGAGGATGGAACGTCCCCGCCGGGTCACCGCCCCCTTCTCGCTTCGGCAGTCCCTCGCATTCTTGCGGCGCTTCGTCCCCTGCCACCGGGACTTCGTGCTGGCGCGGGACTCGCTGACGGTCGCGGTGGCGGGTCGGCGGCGACGTTCACCATCACGGACGGAGCGCCTCCCACGGTCCGGGTCTCGGCCCCCCGAGCACGCCCCGGAGCTGGTCGCGCGGGCCGCGCACCTGGTCGGCGCCGAGGATCACCCGGGCGGCGGCGATGAAGCGCGGGTTCATGACGGCGTTCGGGCTGCCCGTCGACGTCGGCGGCGTGACCCTGCGCGCCTTGCCCTCGCTGGAGGCGCTGGCCGGGCTCGAGGGCGCCGCCATCGGCGAGGCGATCGGTCACCGCACCAAGGGGGACGCCATCGCGCGGGTGCTCGCCGGCGTCACCGCCATCGGCGAGCCGTTCCTGCGCGACGCGCCCTACGGGGCTGCGGCCGCGTAGCGTCGGGGCGCGGGCCGCCCCGACGTGGCCGTCGCGGCCTGCGCCACGTTTGCGCGCCCGGCGCAGCTTCGCGGACCTGCGCCGACCTGTTGCCCTGAGCGGGGTTGCGCCGAGGCGCGGCGTCCGCTCGCATGAGGGTTCATGTCGTTCGAGTCCGCGGCCGCCACGGTCCTCGTCCGCGCGCTGCGCGGCGCCTTCATCGCCCGACGCCTGGAGGCGCGCTCGCTGCGGCGAGAGCTGGGGGCCGCTCGCGCCGTGGCGGTCGCGCAGATGGACACGGAGCGGCGCGCCGGTGCGCTGCGCCGCCCGGCCGGGGCCCGCAACATCCTCTTCATCACCGTCGACCAGCAGCGGTGGGATGCGCTCGGCTGCAACGGCGGTCGCGTGGCACGCACCGCGAACCTCGACGCGCTCGCCGCGGCGGGCTTGCGCTACGTACGCCCCCACGTCCAGAACGTCGTCTGCATGCCCTCGCGGGCCACGATGTTCACCGGGCAGCACCCGAGGACGCACGGCGTCGTCGCCAACGGCATCCCCCTGCCGGAGGACGCGCCGAACATCGCACGCGTGCTCCGTCGCGAGGCGGGCTACCGCACCGCGCTCATCGGCAAGGCGCACTTCGACCCTCACCTCGACCCGCTGCTGCGATTCCGGGAGAGCGCTCTCGCGGCGCAGGGGTCGACCGGCCCCTTCCACGGGCTCGACCACGTCGAGCTCGCCTCCCACGGGCCGATGGGCGGCCACCATTACGCCGCCTGGCTGTGGGACGAGCACCCCGAGGACGTGCGCGGGTTCGCCGGCGTCCTCACCGCCGCTGCGGGGGGCGAATCTCGGGCCCCCGAGGTGAAGCACAACCCCATCCCGCGCGAGCGCTACCACACCGACTGGGTCGCGGACCGAACGGTGCAATGGCTGCGCTCCGTCGACCGCGACGATCGCTTCTTCTGCTGGATGAGCTTCCCCGATCCGCACCACCCCTTCGACCCCCCCATCGACGAGGTGCGCCGACGCATCGACTTTCGCGACGTGGCGCTCCCCGCGGGGCGCGATGACGTCGAGGCCGTCCTCCG
>JBKJLX010000420.1:0-5543 GCA_046596645.1 Polyangiaceae bacterium | reverse complement strand
CGACGGCGGCCGAGGCGCATGCCCCGGCGGCGGCACCGGCCCCCGGGCGGCCCGGTCGCAGGATGCCGGCGGGCCCCGCGCGCCCCCCCGCGGTCGCGCTGGGAACCCGGGGCGCGGTCTCCTCGCAGGAGGCGCACGCGACCGACGTCGGGCGCGCCATTCTCGAGCGTGGCGGCAACGCGGTCGACGCCGCGGTCGCGGTCGGCTTCGCGCTGGCGGTCACCCACCCCTCGGCAGGCAACGTCGGCGGTGGAGGCTTCATGGTCGTCCGGCTCGCCGACGGCACCGCGCACGCGCTCGACTTCCGGGAGACGGCGCCGAGCAAGGCGCACCGCGACATGTACCTCGACAAGGACGGCAAGCCGACCAAGGAGAGCCTGGTCGGACCCAAGGCCGCGGGAATACCTGGCAGTGTGGCAGGTATGTCCGAGGCCCACCGCAAGCTGGGTCGACTGGCCTGGAAGGAGGTCATCGCGCCCGCCGTCGCGCTGGCTCGGGACGGCGTGGCGCTGGACGAGGGGCACGCCAAGGACATCGCCGGGGCGACGAAGAAGATGGACGACGCCGGCTTCACCGACACCTCGAAGCTCTACAAGCGCGCCGACGGGACGCCGCTCGCCACGGGCGAGGTGTGGAAGCAGCCTGCGCTCGCGGCCACGCTGCTGGCGATCTCCGAGCAGGGTCCACAGGCCTTCTACGAGGGGCCCATCGCCGCGAAGATGGTCGCCGAGATCACGAAGGCCGGCGGCGTCTGGGAGGCGAAGGACCTCGCCGGGTACCGCGCCAAATGGCGCGAGCCGGTGCGCTTCCTCTACCGCGGGCACGAGGTCACCACGATGCCGCCGCCCTCGGCGGGGGGCATCGTCCTCCGCCAGGTGCTCGCCGCGAGCGAGTCCCTGAAGATGAACGAGGCTCCCTGGCGCAGCGCCGACGAGCTGCACCTGTTTGCCGAGGCGTGCCGACGCACGTACGCCGACCGCAACCAGCTGCTGGGCGATCCCGACTTCGTGAAGATGCCCCTCGCCACGCTGCTCGACCCTGCCTACACCTCGAAGCGCGTCGCCGACGTCGATCGCGCCAAGGCGACGCCGTCGGACAAGATCCGCGAGGGCATCCCGGCGCGCCCGGAGAGCGAGCAGACCACCCACTTCTCGGTCGTCGACGAGGAGGGCACCGCAGTCGCGACCACGACCACGCTCAACACCGGCTACGGCGCGCGCTTCGCCGTCGCCTCGGTGGGCGTCCTCCTCAACAACGAGATGGACGACTTCGCGGTGAAGCCCGGCGCACCCAACGTCTTCGGCCTGGTGCAGGGCGAGCAGAACAAGATCGAGCCAGGCAAGCGCATGCTCTCCAGCATGACGCCCACGATTCTCGCCAAGGACGGCGATCTCCGCGCGGTCCTCGGCTCCCCCGGCGGCCCCACCATCTCCACCACCGTCGCCCAGCTCACGCGCGCGCTGGTCGACTACGGCAAGCCCCTCGACGTCGCCGTCGACGCCCTGCGCATCCACCACCAGTGGCTGCCCGACGCCATCTGGGCCGAGGACGCCCTCCCCGCCGACGTCGAGGCCGCCCTCGTCGCGAAGGGCCACGCCATCAAGAAGCGCCCTGGCATCGGTCACGCCAACGTCATCGAGGTCGACCCCGTCACCCGCGGCTTCCGCGCCGTCGCCGACGTGAAGCGAGGCGGAGGCAAAGCGGTGGCGTACTGAGGAGGAACCGGAACCGGAACCGGAGGCCGGAACCGGAGGCCGGAACCCGGACACAAACGACGAACGCCGCCCGTCTCCGGGCGGCGTCGTCCTGTCGGAGCCCGGAGGCCGCGGCTTTACTGGTTCGGGTTCAGGTTGATGATGCCGTCGATGTTCCCGCCGAAGAAGTCCTGGACGCGGCGCATGTCGCCACGGGCGATGGCGAAGGCCACCGCGGCGTTGGCGGCGCCGGTCTGGGTGTTCGACGGCATGTTGGCGATGTCCTGACCGGTGGCAGGGTCGAAGGAGTCGGTCTGGCCGTTGGCGCGGACGCGCCCATGCCAGCCGGTCTTCGTGTAGCCATTGCCCATGACATAAAGCCAGTTGGAGTTGTTGGGCGTGCCGTCGGGCCAGCCGTTGCGGTCCAGCGGGTCCTTCGGGGTGTCACCGTGCACGGTGAGGACGATGGCGTCGGCGAGCGTCTTCTCCGGGGCGACGGGGTCGGCCACCAGCGCGGCGTCCTTCATGAACTCGTTGAGGATGTTGCCGAGGACCTCGACGGTGCGGTTCAGGTTGTTCATGTCGCCGAAGGCGCCGTGCGGGTCGTCGTTGAAGCAGCGCAGCATGACGCTCTGGGTGAGGCCGAGCTCGAAGGCGTGCAGGGCGGTGATGAGCGTCTTGGCGACCTCGACGAGCTTGTTGTCGGTGTTGCCCATCAGGTAGCGGTCGAGGTCCTCCTGCGAGGGCTGCAGCTTGGCGGCCAGGTTCTTCCCCAGGAAATTCGCGCTGGTCTTGCCGATGCGCAGGCTGCGCTGCATCGTCGGCTTGTCGGCGGCGCGCTTCAGGCCGAGGAAGGCCTTGTAGTAGGCCTCGAAGGCGGCCGCGTCCTGCGGCTGCTCGAGCACCATGCGCGAGGCCGCGCTGTTGAAGAGCTGCACCATGCTGTCCGGATCGGGCACGGTGGAGATGCCGGGCGCGCCGGGCGCCTGGCCGAAGGCGACGTTGCCGATTCCGATGACCGGCAGGAGCGAGGGGGTCACGCGCTGGATGGCCGCAACCATGGCGGTCATCGAGGTGCCGCCGATCTGGACTGCCGCTGTCGGAGTGTCGGTGTGCGTCTGGTTGTTTCCGGCCATGAACGCGGAGATGCGCTTGCCTCGATCGAAATCCTGCCAGGGCGTCTCCGGGCCGTGGACGAGCTCCTTGTCGGAGTCCTCGACGTCGACCTGCTGACCGGGACGATGCCATGCAAAGTTGTCGCTGCCGGCCCGGGCCACCTCGACGTGGGGCCACAGCAGCTGGAACCAGGCGAAGCCACCGGTGCCGGCCACCAGGTGGATCGAGGGGTTGGTGGCGCGGCTCGAGGCCTCCTGCGCCATCGCGGGACCAGCGGCCTCGGAGATCACCTCCAGCACGCGCGCCCGGTCGACGGCCAGCAGCGCGCCGACAGCGCCCGCCCACTTCAGGAAGTGGCGGCGGGACTCACCTTCGAGGTTCTTGAGACGATCGTTCGTCATGGTGTTCTCCGTTCCTCGTCCGATCGTCCCGGTCACTCGCACGAGTGGGCGGCGCTGAGCACCGCAGCCACCGCGATGGCCTTCCCCTTGTCGGGGTCCGACGCGCTCTTCAGCGCGCTGTTGCAGATGGCCACGTGCTCCGCCGTCGCCAGCACGCCCATCATGCAGCTGAGGGCGTCGCGGTTGCAGGTGATGTCCTCACCCTCGCCATCGAACACCTGGGGACCAACGCCGCCGACCTGGCAGAGCGACTGGTTCGGGAGGTTGGCGATGATCTCCGGCGCTGCCTGCACGAAGATGTCGAAGGTCTTGGCGGCGCCGGCGGCCGTCCACACCAGGGCCTCCGAGGCGCGGGCGCCGTAGTTGGAGGCGCCGAGGGCGTTGCCGCCGCCGCCGATGAGCTGACCGGCCGAGGGCGGGTTGCTCTCGGCCTCGAGGTCGACCCCCAGGCTGACCAGGATGTTGCGCAGCGTGGCGACGGTCACCTTCTGGCAGCTGTGCAGGCGGGTGCGGACCTCGGGAGGGCCCTCCTCCGCGCGCTGCGCCAGGATGTCGAACGGGTCACGCGAGGTGCCGTCGAGGTCCTGCGGATGCTCGAAGGTGTTGTCCTCGTCGGTGCTGCCGGTCGGCCCATTCTCGGGGTCGTCCACCGGGTCGTCGTTCTGACGCGACGGCGGATCCTCGCTGGGCGCGGGCGGGTCGACGGTCTCGGTCTCGTCTTCCTCTCCGCAACCCTCACCCAGGCAGGTGGGCGGGTCGCCGGCGCAGGCGGCGAGGACCAGCGAGGAGGTCAACAGCGAGGCGAGCAGCAGGCTGGCAGGAGCGAGGCGGAAGTTCTTCTCGGAGCTCATCTTGGGTTTCCCTTCGAGGTGGTGCAGTTCCCCGGTGGTGCAGTTCGTCCGTTGCCGCCTAGAAGCGGACGAAGTCCTCGCTCTTCATGATCGACTTCAGCGTCTCCTTGACGTCGAAGCTGTTGTCGTAGAACTCGTCGTAGAAGGGCTCGACGACCTCGAAGGGCACCGTCGCCAGGTCCGCGATCACGTCCTCCTTCGACATCGCGAAGTTGTAGAGGCGGGTCACCGCGCACTCCATGACGTCGGGGTCGGCGGCCATCGCGGAGCCGAGCTCCTGCAGCGTCGCCGCCGGCACCTCGCTCCGCCAGGCCGTGTTCTGACCGGCGGGCAGCCAGTGATCGAAGGTGGTGATGGTCGGCTCCGGCGCGGTGGGCGTCATCACCTGGCTGGTCGCCTGGTACTGCCCAGCGGCGTCGAAGTTCGCGAACAGCGGGGCCATGTGGTTCATGCCGCCGTGGCAGTTCGCGCAGACGGCCGCGCTGGTGTCGTGGAAGTTGATCGGCGTGTTGGAGATGGTCTCCATCGCCCACGGCGCCGTGTAGTCCTTGCCGTCGACCTCGACGATCTCGTCGGCGAACTCCGCCGGCATGCGCGTGCACACGAAGACCTCTTGCACCCAGCGGACCCGCCGGAACGCCATGTTCGAGTTGAACTGGGCCATGGAGCCGGGGTTGGTGAGCACGCCCGCCTGGTCGACGCCGTTGTTGCAGTCGCCGGGGGTGAAGGTGTTCTGCTCGCCGTCGTAGACCGGGCAGTTGCCGGTCGCGGCGGTGAAGAGCTCGGTGTAGGGCCGGTTCTCGGCCACCAGCTGCGCGGCGAAAACCGGGGCGGTATTCAGCTCGTCGCTGCCGCCCTGGTGGAACGCGTCCTGCCAGAACTTGACCATGCGCTGGTTGAAGCGCGGGTCCTCGAACATGGCGTCGATCTCGGCCTCGTAGACGGTCTTGGGGCTATCGGCCTCCGCCACCGCCTTGACCTTGGAGAGGGGCGGAAGCGCGCGGTGCAGCTTCAGCGAAGCGGTGCGCAGCGCGGCGCCGTAGTCGACCACGCGGTCCTTGAGGATCGCGGGCTCTTCCTCCTCCACTTCGCCGCCGTCGTCGTCCGACCCGCCATCGGAGGAGCCGTCGGCCGATCCGTCGTCGGCGGAGCCGTCGGCCGATCCGTCGTCGGCGGAGCCGTCGTCCGAGCTGCCGTCTGCGCCGTCGTCTCCGTCGTCTCCGTTGCCGTCGGAGGAGCCCGACGCCCCGTCGTCGGCACCGTCGTCGCCGCCGGACAGCGTGCCCGCGGGCTCCTCTGCGCACGCCGCGAGCAGCAGCACGAGGGGCAGAGTGAGGAGGCTGGTGGTTCGCATGGTCGCGTTTCCTCGGGTCTCGGGTTCGTGCGGGTCGGCTGGTGCGGCAGAGCGAGCCGTCTTCTTCAGAGCGAGGCGGCGGCTTCCGCGTCGATCCACGCCGTCACGGCGGTGCGGAAGTTGTTCC
>JBKJLX010000386.1:0-9352 GCA_046596645.1 Polyangiaceae bacterium | reverse complement strand
GCCGCGCGTCCGACGTGATCGGGCCGCTGGCGTGCCCGCGGTGCCGGCACCCGCTCTTCGCCGGCCGGGCGAAGGACCTGTCGATCCACGCGTGCGGCGCATGCGGCGGCGTCTTCCTCGACGTCGCGTCCGCGTCGCAGTTCATGTCGTCGCTCCCCGCCGACGCGCGTGAGCTCGCGGCCAGCGCGTCGCGCCACGCCCGTCACGTCGTCGACGTCCGGCCGCCGGCGCACTGCCCGGTCTGCTCGGCGGAGATGCGCCGCTCGAAGGTCGCGCTGGCCGGCCTCGAGGTCGACGACTGCCCGACGCACGGCCTCTGGTACGACCGGGGCGAGCTCGAGGCGCTGGCGGAGGCGGTGCACCGCCTACGCGCGCGTCCTGCGAGGGCGGGCCCCGCGGCGTGGGGCGTCCCGGTGGCGGCCGCCGGGGTCGTCGCTGGCGCGGTGGTCGTGGGTGGTGCGGCCACGCTGGCCACTCACCAGCGACCTCGCGACGAGGAGGAGGAGAGCGCGCTCCTGGTCGATGGCGCCGACGCGGTGGAGACCGGTCTCGACGTGGTCGACGTCGGCGCCGACATCGTCGATGCGGGCGGCGTCGACCTCCTCGGCGGCGTGTTCGACCTGGTCGGGGGTTTGTTCGACTGAACCGCGCCGGCAGCCGTAACGGCGGCTCGTCAGCCGAGCCGGTCGGTCTCGCGCCACAGCTCGTCGAGGTCGAGGCGCAGCCCGTCGAAGCCCGGCGGCTCGACGACCCCGTCGCTGCCGGCGAACGGCCGCGCGTAGAAGCCCTTGTCCAGGGCGAACCCCTCGACTGTCCTGGCGTCGGGGTCGACGATCCAGAGGTGCTTCACGCCGAATGCGGCATACTCCGACGGCTTCGCGATCCGATCCCGCTGCACGTCGCGCGGGGACGGTGAGATCACCTCGATCATGAGGTAGGGCGGCGTCCGGACCGCGCCGCGCCTTGCCGGGAGACCGTCGCTCGTGAGGAAGAGTGACACGTCTGGCTTCCTCCCCGACCTCGCCCCGAGGACGAACTTGAGATCGGAGCCCAGGACGATCCCGCGGTCACCGAGCCAGCCGCCGAGGACACAGATGAACCAGGCGACGATCAGCTCGTGAACGGGGTCCGGCACTTCCTCCTCCTCCAGAGTGCCATGCACCAGCTCGCCCTCGGCGTCCTCCGGCAAGGTGGCCCACGCGTCGGCCGTCATCGGGACGGGGATGGCTGCGGACGACGTCACACGGCGGAAGGTAGCAGAACGTTTCGGACGTTCCGTGGTGCCTCGGCATGGCGCTCTCCGCGACTCGCTCGCGCGCCGTCTCCCGCGGTCGTGCTCGAATTGACGCACCACGGCCAAGTGGTCACCATGGTGGTCATGAAGGCGGCGCGCGAGATGAAGGCCAGCGAGTTCAAGGCCAGGTGCCTCGAGGTCATGGATACCGTTGCCCGCACCGGCGACGCCGTGATCGTGACCAAGCGCGGCAAGCCCGTCGCCAAGCTCTGCCCGATCACCGAGCCCCTCTCCCCTCTTCTGGGCTGCATGAAGGGCCGCATCGAGATCCTCGGGGACATCGTTTCCCCCATCGATGTCGAGTGGGACGCGGAGAGGTGATCCTGCTCGACACCCACGCCCTCGTCTGGGCTCTGGCCGGAGACGACCGCCTCGGACGCAAGGCGGCGCGTCTCGTGGTGCGAGCGCTCTCGAGCGGCGGCGTCTACGTGTCGGCCATGTCGTTCTGGGAGGTCGGCATGCTGGTCGCGAAGGGCCGCCTCCGCCTGCCGGCCGAGGAGCTACGTGCGGAGGCGCTGAAGCGCGGCGTCGTCGAGGTGCCAGTGGGCGGCGCCATCGCGATGGCCGCGGCGAAGCTGGGAGGCCTGCACGGAGATCCCGCCGATCGCCTCATCGTCTCCACGGCACTCGACATCGACGCTCGCCTCGCCACGGGCGACGATGCGCTCCTGGGCTGGCGCGGAGGGCTCAAGACGCTCGACGCCCGCACCTGAGAGCCGACCCAGCCGGTCGGCCTCGCCTCCCCGACGCGTCGAGGTCGTGGCGGAGCCCGCGCCGACGGACGACCGCCGCAGGACGGGACCGCGGCTTGCCAGGCTGGGGAAAGGAGCTCCCCTCCGCGGTCGGCGTGGGCGATGAGGCCGGCATCGGGCTGCCGGGCGTCCAAAGCGCGTCGGAGGGCACGCGCCGGCACCGGTGCCGCTTCGTCCCATCAGCCGCCGCAGCTGGTGCGGAGATAGCGGCTGCCGACGAGGATGTGACGGTCGCCGCGCGCGTCGATGGCGACGCGCGGTGCGGGCTCGTCCTCGCCGGGCTCGGGCACCGCGACCGGGAGCATGTGGAGCGCGCCGTCGCGCAACGTCCCGATCACGACCCGGTGGCGATCGATGCGATCGCCCTCCCAGCCCCAGTAGGAGCCGACGCCGCCGGCGGCGGGCCAGCGGTTCCACTCCAGGTCGAACGCCGTGTCGCGCAGCACCACCGACACCACGAGCGCGTCGGCGCCGGGCGCGACGTGCACGGTCGCGCTCTCGATGTTCGTGTGAGTCCCGGTGCAGCGCTGGCCGGCCGACGGGTCGTCCTCGCAGTCGACGACCGTCCAGTGGACGAGCTCGATGGGCTGCTGCGACCACGTGCCGTCTCCTTCGCGCAGGTGGGCAACCACCCCGGGCTCCTCGCCGCCGCCCACGATCACCGCGACCTCGCCCCGGGCGCTGGTGCCGACGTCGTGCACGTAGGCCCCATGGCCTGCCATGGTGTGTTCGCCGAAGCGGTCCACGATCACCAGCGGCTCGCCGCCGCGCAGCTCGAGCGTGCCGACGTCGTCGAGCGCGAGCCGCTGCCCCAGGGCGCCGATCTCCTCGGCCGCGCCGCCCGGGGTGAAGAGGAGCGGCCCTTCCGAGGTGTGGGCGAGGATGCGCCCGTCGGCGCCGACCTCGAGGTCCTCGACGTAGGGGTTGCCCGAGCACTGTTCCCTCGGGCGGTCGAAGAGCGAGAGCCAGCTTCCCTCCTGTGCGCGCGCCACGCGGACTCCCTCCCCGCCGTGCGCGACGACCAGGCCCTGCGGGCCGGGCTCGAGGAGGGGCGACGCGGCGTACAGCGTGTCGAAGCCCGGCTCTTGCACCGCCCAGGTCCCGTCGAGCGCGCGCGTCGCGTGCTGCGTCGACGAGCCGATGTGCACGACCCCCGCGGCGTCGACCGCGAGCGAGGTTTCCCAGCCGAAGCTGGCGGGGATGACCTCGTCGACGATCACGCTGCAGATCGCGGCCCCCAGGACCGGGGCACCCGGGATCGGGGCACCAGGGTCGTCGCCGGGATCGCTCTCCGCTGCATCGCAGGCGGCGAGCGTGAGGAGCAGCAGCGCGGGGATCCGCTGGAGGAGCGTCATCGCCCGCCCCTAGGCAAGGTCAGTGCCGCCGCTCAGCCGCACGATCCCGCAGCGTTGAGGGCTCGACGGCGTGCCACCGTGCGCCGCGCGAGGGAGGTTCGCCCACGAGGGCTCGGAGTCCGTCGCCGAGCACTCAAGACCTGATCGGAAAAGGGATTCGACGGGTCACGATGGAAAGGTATCGTCCGCGGCGTCCGTAGGACAGGCATGCCGCGGGTCCGCACCCGAGAGCCGGTTCGAGAGCAGGGCGTGATCCGGTTTCGAGATGCCGGAGGACGTGCTGCCGCCGGACCACACCGCGCGCCTCCTGTGGCGGGTCGTCGAGAGGCTCGACCTGACCGCGTTCGACCGCGACGCAAAGGCCTTCGAGGGCCGCCAGGGGCGCGACCGCGCCAGCACCAAGATGCTGCTGACGCTGTGGCTCTACGCGATCTCGGTCGGAGTCGGCAGTGCGCGGGAGATCGAGCGCCGGCTGCGCTCGGACGCGGCGTTCCAGTGGATCGTCGGCGACCAGACGGTGGGGCGCACGAGGCTGGCCGAGTTCCGCGTGCAGCACGTCGACGGGCTGAGCAAGGTGTTCACGGACGTTCTCGGCGTGCTGCTGCAGCGTGGGCTCGCGTCACTGGCCGTCGTCGCGCAGGACGGGACGAGGGTACGGGCGTCTGCGTCGGCGCCATCGTTTCCGACGCCTCGCATCGCTGGAGGAGTGCCGCGAACAGGCGGCGCTGCACCTCAAGGCCGTCCTTGCGGAGGCGGACCAGGCGGACGACGTGCTCGGGCA
Organism: Polyangiaceae bacterium; assembly: GCA_046596645.1. GTDB lineage: Bacteria > Myxococcota_A > Polyangia > Polyangiales > Polyangiaceae > JBKJLX01. The sequence goes on along the minus strand of JBKJLX010000386.1, from coordinate 5,170 downwards.
GCGGGTGCGAGAGGCGAAGGCTCGCGACTTCGCGGAGCGGGTCGACGCGGCGATCGCAACGATCGCGGAGCTGGTGGAGAAGGGCCAGGGCGGCAAGAAGCCTCGCGCTTCGACGACGGATCCCGAGGCACGCGTGATGAAGATGGCCGATGGCGGTTTCCGGCCCGCGTACAACATCCAGCTCGCCACCGCCGGTTCTCCGCTCGGCGGACCGCGCACGATCGTTGGCGTGCAGGTGACGAACAAGGGCAGCGACTACGGGTCGGTCGGGCCGATGCTGGAGCAGATCCGTGAACGAACCGGCGAGCTACCCGCGTGTCTGCTCGCCGATGGGGGTCACTCGGATTTCGCGAGCATCGAGGCGGCGACGGCGCTTGGCGTGGTGCCCGTGATCACGCCACGGTCCGAGACGAGGCCGGGCCACCACAAGGAGTCGGCCGTGATCACCGCATGGCGCGAGCGGATGATGAAGCCGGCATCGAAGCGGCTGCTGCGTGCGCGCGCGAGCCTCTGCGAGCTGCCGAATGCGCACGCGAAGACGCGCTTCGCGATGGCGTCGGTGCTCGTCCGCGGCCTCGAAAAGGTGACGTGCGTGGCCCTCCTCGTCGCGCTGACCAGCAACCTGGTCGCCCACGGCGCAAGCCTGCTGGCGTAGGTCCGTCCTCGACTCCGCGAAGCGCAGCGAGCACGCGCAGCGGACCGGCTCGGATGCGGTCCGAGGCATCGCTGCAGACCCGAGCCGACGTCACCCGCCGCATCCGAGACGCTCCGCGGAGCGAGCGTAGGGGGTGGGGCCCCGCTGTTGCGGAGCACAGCGGGGCGGGGGACCGAAGGGCCCCCGGGAAACAAGCTGAAGATGTGTCCGCTTCGGCCGCCCATCCGAAGGGTCAGCGCTTTCGCGGTCACATCTTCAGCGTGCGAACCGGGCACGACCACCAGCGCCCGCCAGCACCTCACCGCCAGGGGTCGCGGATCTCGCTGCCACCGCCCGCGGGAGGCGGCTGCTTCGGGCCGGTGGCGGGCGGTCGCGGGCCGGGACCCGGGCGCGAGCCCCCGGTCGTCGCGGGCTTGGCCGTCGGCGCAGTGGCGACCTTCTCCAGGCGCACGGTGCGGCTGAGCGAGGAGCCGTCGAGCTCGATGGTCTGCGAGACGTAGCCGTCGGCCTTCACCTCGATGGTGACCTTCTCGCCCTCGGCGACGTGGATGGTCGCAGGCAGGGCGAGCTTCTCTCCGCCGTGCATCGCGTAGGCGGACTCGGGCGAGCCGGCGACGGCGACGATCCTCTCCGGCTTGCCGGTCGGCGCTGCCGTCGTCGGGGCGGTCGTCGGCGGGGTGCTCGCCACGACCACGGTGCCGGCGGTGGGCGCGCCCGCCTCGCCGTTGCCGGAGGCGAGGAAGAAGACGCCGGCGACGATGGCCACCGCGGCGGCCACGCCCGCGATCCAGACGTAGGTGGGCCACGGCGCGCGCTTCTGGGTGGGCGTCGCCGGGAGGATCGCGCTCTGCCCGCTCGTCTTGAAGTAGTCGATGGGCACGCTGAAGCCGGACGACCGGCTCATCAGCTCGGCGACCGCGAGCGGGCTGTCACCCTGGAGCAGGCGCTTCAGGTCCTCCCCCAGCTCCTCCATCGTCGCGTAGCGCTGGTCCGGCTTCTTGGAGAGGCACTTCTGGACGATGGCCTCGAGCCCGGGCGGACACTCCGTGGTGTTGACCAGCGCGCGGATGGGGACCGGCGCCTTGTACATGTGCTGGGTGAGGATCCCCATGAAGTTGTCGGCGTTGAACGGCAGCTGGCCGCTGGCCATCTCGTACATCATGACGCCCAGCGAGTAGATGTCGGTCCGCGCGTCGACGGGGTGACCCGCCGCCTGCTCGGGCGACATGTAGTGGGGCGTTCCGAAGACGGCGCCGGCGCGGGTCAGCTTGGTGGTCGCGCTGTTGGAGACCTTGGCGATCCCGAAGTCGAGGATCTTGACGAAGTCCTTCTCGGTGCCCCGCGTCACCAGGTAGACGTTGTCGGGCTTCAGATCGCGGTGGACGATGCCGGCCGCGTGCGCCGCGGCGAGGCCGTCCGCCATCTGCACGGCGATGGCGGCGAGGCGCTTCACGTCGAGCTTCGTCTCGATGAACTTCGTGAGGGGGTCGCCCTCCAGGTACTCCATCACGAAGTACGTCGATCCGTCGGGCAAGTCGCCGAAGTCCGAGATGTCGATGATGTGCGGGTTGCCGATGCTCGAGGCCGAGCGTGCCTCCTGCACGAAGCGATCGAGGATGTCGCGATCCTTCGCGAGGTCGGCGCGCAGCACCTTCACAGCGACCCGCTTGTCGATCACCTTGTGACGGGCGAGATAGACGACGCCCATGCCGCCCTCGCCGATCTGGCGCTCGATCTTGTAGCGGCCGTCGAAGGTGGTCCCGATGTACGGGTCCCTGGCGCCGGGCGGCCGCTCGCTGACCGGCGGGACGCTCGAAGGCGGAGGGATGTCGATCGAATGGCGCGCGTCGGCGCCCGACAGGGATGGGAACGCGCCGCGCGGGGCGGGCTCGCCGCCCGGCCCCGCCCCCTGGATGACGGGCGAGGACGGCGCGACGACGGCACCGGGCAGCGACCCCGAGGCCAGCGCGTGGGACTGAGGCTTCGCCCCGTCCGGCGAGGACGGCCGCTCGGCCCCCGGAATCTGTCGCCCGTCGCTCACGTGACGTCTCTCGCTCAATCCAAGCCGGTGAAGTCGAGCCGATGCCGGGGCGCATGCCGAAAAGGCGCATTCCGGACGAGTCCGAGGGTAGCAGGAGGCGGGGCGGGAGGGCACCTCCTCGGAGATCCTGGGTTCTGCCGCGCGCCCGTTCTGCTAAGCCCGGCGCGAGATGCGGCTGTCGCTGATCCTCGCCCTCCGCTACCTGGCGTCCCGCAAGCGCGCGAGCATCTCGGTCAGCACCTTCTTCGCCATCGCGGGCGTGATCCTCGGCGTCTCCGCCCTGGCCACGGCGATGAGCGTCACCGGCGGCTTCCACGCGGTGTTCCGCGACAAGGTCCTCGGGGTCAACGCGCACGTCCTGGTGCTCAAGTACTCGACGGACTTTCGCGAGTACCGCCAGGTCATGGAGAAGGTCCGCGCGGTGCCCGGCATCGACGGCGTCGCGCCCTTCAGCATCAACCCCATGATGCTGACCCACGCGACGCAGACCGCGACCGGCGTGCTGGTGAAGGGCGTCGACCCGGAGCTCTCCCTCGGCGTGGGCGGCTCGGGCACCGCCAAGGCGGTGCTCGATCTCCCGCTCCACGTGAAGCAGGGCACGCTGGAGGGGCTCCGCCTCCCCGACGCCAAGCCCGCCGAGCGCCGGCCCTTCGAGCCCGATCTCACCGACCCGTTGCCCGCGCCCTCCGCCCCCGAGCTGGAGGGAGAAGGAGAGGCGCCGGCGGTCGACTTGCTGAAGGAGATCGAGAAGCGCATCCGCGAGGACGAGGAGCGCAAGAAGAACCCCGCCGCCCCGCGCGAGAAGGCTCCCGAGGTCGCGCCCGGGGAGGGGGCCGGAGAGGACCCAGCCGCCGGCGGCGGACCGGTCGGCAGCGTGGTCCCCGAGGGCGGCTACAAGAGCGTCCTCCCCAGCGACGACGATCTCCCGCCCGAGGTCGACCCCGATCCCTGCGCCAACCCGGAGCAGGTGAAGAAGCTCCCCGGGATCGTGATCGGCACCTCGCTCGCGAAGAACCTCGCCCTCGGCATGGGCGACTGCGTCACCGTCACCTCGCCCACCATCGGCTTCAGCTTCTCCGGCGGGCAGGTGAAGCCCCCGGTCGCGCGCCGCTTCCGCGTCATCGCCTTTTTCGAGGCGGGCTTCGACCAGTACGACTCGAAGCTGGTCTACGTCGACCTGTACGAGGCGCAGCGCTTCTACGACCAGGGCGACACGGTGATGGGCGTGGAGATGCGGGTACGCGACATCGACCGCACCCAGGAGCTCACGGAGACCATCGACAAGACGCTGGGCAGCGGCCTCTACCACACGATGGATTGGATGGAGCTGAACCGCGGGCTGTTCACCGCGCTGCGCATCCAGCAGATCCTGATGAGCACCGTCCTCGCGCTGATCATCCTGGTCGCCGCCTTCACCATCGTGGCGACGCTCATCATGATGGTTCTCGACAAGAAGAAGGAGATCGCCGTCCTCAAGGCGATGGGCGCGACCGACCGCCAGATCCTGGGCATCTTCCTCTTCCAGGGGGCGCTGATCGCCTTCATCGGCACGACGCTGGGGCTGCTCGAGGGGTACCTCAACTGCACCCTCCTCCTGGTGAAGACCTTCCCCCTCGATCCGAAGGTCTACTTCATCTCCCACCTTCCGGTGCTGGTGCGCTGGCAGGAGTTCGCGCTGACCGGCGTCATCGCCGTCGTCATCTGCCTCGCGGCGACCGTCGTGCCCGCGCTGTACGCCGCGCGGATGCTCCCGGCGGACGGCTTCCGCGAGGGGTGATCTTCTCCCGGGGCTCGCTCGAAGGAAGCTTCATGACAGCCCCTTGAGGACAGCGAGCGCCGCGGCACGACCCGACAGGGCAGCGAGCGGTACCCCCCCGCCAGGGTGGGCGCTGCCCGACGCCACGTAGAGCCCGGGGACGTCGGCGATGGCGTTGGGGGTGCGTCGAAAGGCGGCCGACCACCCATGGCTGGCTGGCCCGTAGAGTGCACCCCGGCTGTCTGGAAAGCGCGCCGCGAGGCCGCCGGGCGAGCGACGCCAGACGACCCGATCGTCGCCGTCGAGCAGATCTGCGCGCACCATCCGCGCGACCATCCTTCGCTCGAGCGCAGCGACCGCCTCGAGGTCCTCCGGCTCCTCGCCGAGCGCCGGGGCGTTCGCCATGAGGAAGATGGGCTCGTCTTCGAGCCACCCCGAGCGCCCGTGGGCGACCTCTTGAGCGCAGGCGTAGACCGTCGGCTCGGCAGGAAGGGCTCTGCGATCGAACAGGTCGACGACCTCGGCGTCGACATTCGTCGAGAACAGCACGGTGTGGCCAGCGCGTGGCGAAGTGGCCCGTCTTCGCGCGCGCATCACGACGTTCACGCCCGACGTCGTGAGCTCGGTCGGCACCCCGACCGCGCGGCGTGCCGCGCGCGGCAGGAGCTTCCTGGCGAGGTGCGCCACGTCGGCGTTGCTCACGACGGCACGCACGTGG
>JBKJLX010000087.1:0-2949 GCA_046596645.1 Polyangiaceae bacterium | reverse complement strand
GACGCCGCGCGAGCGGATCACCCGGGTCATGCGCGTGCGCGATCAGGCCCTGGTCTTCGTGACCGCGCTGGAGGTCGACCCCACGACGCGGGTGCTGCGCAGCGGCGCCGACGAGCGGCGCGGTCAGCCGTTCGCCGAGGGGCTGGTCAGCCTCGACTGGCGCCCCCGCCCGCTCCGCACCTCGCTCTCCACCCGCTTTCCGTCGATCGCCGGGGTGCTGCGCGGTCTCGAGCGGGTGCGCGCCACCGCGACCATGGGGGAGGCCGCGATCGCGGTGCGCGCCGAGATCGAGGCGAGCGACGACGCGGCCGCCAGCAAGGTGGCGCGCTTCCTCGAGCTCCTGCGCGACAACGCGGGCGGGGGCGATGGAGCGCTGCTCGCCGCGATGAAGGTCACCCGCACCGGCTCGACGGTCCATGTCGAGTGCAACATCCCGGCGGAGGTGGTCCTGCGCGCGATCGCCGGAGACCCGGAGTGACGACTCACCCGGCGCAGCGCGGGGCGTCGCCGTCGCCGAGCGCGGCCTTCAGGGCGGCGGTCATTGCGCGCAGCGCTGCCGCGCGGTAGCTCGCGGCGATGATGCCGACGCCCCCGACGAGGAGCGCCCCGCCCCCGGCGCGGCCCGAGGGCGACGCCAACGCCGAGGACGAGCCGCTCCGACCGACGCTCGACGAGGGTGGCGCGACGGCGACCGAGCAGCTGCGACTCGACGACGGCGACGCGGCGACCGCCGACATGGCGCCGCGCCTCGACGCCGGCGACGCCGTCACCACCGAGATGGCGCCCCTCGACGCCGGCGACGCCGTCACCACCGAGGTGGCGCCGCCGCCGCGGCGCACCTCGCGCGCGGTATGGGTCCTGCTCGGCGCCATCCTCGCCGCCGCGCTGATCGGCCCCCTCGTGTTCTGGCTCGTCTTCTGGCGCTTCGAGCCCACCGCGCAGCGCCATATCCCCGCGGGCACCGTGCTCGCCGTCCGGGCGGACGCGCGTGCGCTCTTCCTCTTCGGACCGTTCCGGGAGCACGTCATGCCGGCGCTCACGCCCCCGGCGACGGATCCCACGCGGCCCGCGATGCTCGATCGCGTGCGCACGCACACCGGCGTCGATCTCCGGCGCGACGTGCGCGAGATCGTCCTGGCCACGCCGGACGCGGCGCGCTGGGCCATTCTCCTCGGCGGTCGCTTCCAGACGTCTGCTCGCAAGGGGCCCTTCATCGACGGCTTCGAGCAGGCGATCGAGGCCGAGCCCGGCGCGGCCGACTGGGCGCGGAAGGACGACGTGCTCGTGGGTCCGATGGGCGCTGCCGTCGCCCAGGCCGACGACGGCACCATCCTCCTCACGTCGACCGCCGATCTGGCGCGCGCCTCGGTGCACGCCACCGACGACTACCGCGAGCTCTGGCTGTCCTCGGCCGGCGACATCTCCTTCTCCCTCGGGCACCCCGCGCTCCTGCACCTTGGCATCGCGGCGCGCGGTGGGTTCCCCGAGGCCGCGGTGCTCGAGCGCGCCGAGCGCATCACCGGGTGGGTCGTGCTCGGCGAGCGCGAGTCCAAGGTGGTCCTGGACGTGGTCCCCATGGCAGGTGAGCCGGTGGAGCCGTTCGGTGCCTCCATCGAGGCCCTCGTGAAGACCCTGGTGGCGCGGCTCGCCGCCCCTCCGCCCGACGCAGCCTCCGATCATGCCGCCGCCCGCGCGCTCGGCGCCGTGGTGCTCGGCGGCGCCAAGGTGCAGACCCGCGCGGCGAGCGTCCTCATCACCTCCAAGGCGCCCGGTCCGGAGCTTGCGGCGGCGTGCCGCGAGCTCGGCGTCCTGCTGCTGGCGGTGCGCGCCCGCTGATCGGCGCTCGCAAGGTTACCGTTACCGGAGGCGCCGCCAGCAACCAGCAGCACCCGACGGTCGGCCAGTGCGGTCGCGCTGCGAAGGTACCGCGCCGAAGCCACGTGCCGGCGGTGCTCCACGACCACGAGGCGGAGCGACCTGTCGACGCTACCCGTCGACGACGGCGACCCCGAGGTGCGACCGAACGGCCACCGCCAGCTTGCGATCGAGGGTCAGCAGCGGCGCGCCCAGGGCCTCGGCGAGCGCCGCGTATGCGGCGTCGTACGCGGTGAAGTTGTCGCGCAGCGCGAGGATGCGGGGCAGCAGCGGCAGGTGGGGGTGCCGCTCCACGGCCAGGTCCCGGTAATCGGCCAGCGCCTCGGTCGCCCGGAGGGGCGTGAGCCGTCGCTGGAGGATCAACCGCCGGAGGACGTGAGCGACCTCCATGTCGCAGAGCTCGGGCACGTGCACCGTCGTGTCGAACGATCCCCCGACGGGCCCCGTCGGCGCGAGCAGGTGCTGGAGGATCGCCGACGCGTCGACGACGACGTCCCTCACCGTGCGACGGCGCGACCGCGCCGCTTCAGCGAACGATCCACGACCTCGTTCAGCTCCGCTTCGCGGTCGCCGCGGCCTTCGCGGACCACCTCGGCGACCTCGAGCGCGAGGTCCACCCGCTCCCGGGAGACGATCCGCGCGTACAGGTCCTCGGGCAGGGGCCGCGCGACATCCCGCTCCAGCACGCTCTCGACGTACTGGGTGAGCGTGAGGCCTCGACGCTTTGCCCGGCGCACGAGCTCCCGATGAAGCGTGCTCGGAACGTTCCGGACCTGGATCATCCTGGGCGCGGCAGCGGCCATGCGACGAGCATGTCACATGCGAGTCGCATGCGCGATCTATCCGCTGGGCTGCCCGCCGGCGACCCCTTCGCGCGCTCTACCTGGCGGCCCACCGCTTGCATTGACAGTCGCCCGGGGCGGGGATACCACCCCTGACCCTTCTCCCGGTGGTCCGGGAGCGGTCGGCGTGCGCGCTGGTGTCGCGTGCGCTGTTTCGTTTTCAGCACCACCCAACGTTCGAAAGCCTCACCCACATGATGGAAAGCTTCGCCACGCTCTTCCAGGAGAGCCT
>JBKJLX010000837.1:0-3881 GCA_046596645.1 Polyangiaceae bacterium | reverse complement strand
GGTTGCGAACACCTGGAAGGGATCGGGGAGGGGATGGGTCGTCCTCCCGACGGTGACGCGGCGCTCCTGCATCGCCTCCAGCAGGGCGGACTGGGTCTTCGGCGGGGTGCGGTTGATCTCGTCGGCGAGCAGCAGGTTGCAGAACACCGGACCCGGCGCGAAGACCAGCTGGCTGCCCTTGTCCGGCGAGAGCACGTCGGTGCCGGTGATGTCTGCGGGCAGGAGATCGGGCGTGAACTGCACGCGGCCGAAGCTGAGGTCGAGCGCCCGGGCCAGGGTGGAGACGAGCAGCGTCTTCGCCAGGCCGGGCACGCCGACCAGGAGCGCATGACCGCGCGCGGCCAGGGTCAGCAGCATGAGCTCGACCACCTCCTCCTGGCCGACGACGATGGTGGCGATCGACTCCCGCAGCTTCTTCGTCGCCTCCGCGACCCGCTCCAGCACGATGGCCGGGTGGGCCATCGGCGCGTCGCCCGGCGGCGGCTCGAGATCGGGAAGTGCGGAGGACGTGGAAGCCGCGGTGGGGGAGGAGGCCATCGAGTGGCGACGTGCTACCGCCACGAGGACGGGTCGACAAGGCGCGCGGTGGGAGACGTGGCATCATCGTACGCCATGGCGAAGCCCGAAGGCGCGCGCGAGCCGCGCGACGGCGAGGAACCGACGACGCCCACGCCCACGCGCATCGGGCGCGCGCGTGACGCGACGCCGCCCTCCGGCCCCTGGCGGTCGTACAAGGAGATCCTGGCGCGCCTGGCGCAGCGCCTCCTCGACGCCCAGCGGCCGATCCGGATCCTGCAGTCGATCCGCTGGCCGGAGACGGTGGAGGCGCAGTTCCTCAAGCACAAGGCGCGGGAGCTACCGCAGCCCAGCTACGAGCCCGATCTCGGCTTCGATCCCGAGGAGAAGAAGCGGGAGCTGAAGGAGATCCTCGCCGACATCGATCGCGAGCTGGGCGACAAGGACGAGCTGGGGCGCATCCTCCGCGAGACCACGCGCGAGTACGTCGACGTGGTCTCCATGCTGGAGAACCGCGGGACCAAGAAGTTCTACGAGGCCTCACGCCGGCTCTACGGCTCGACCAAGGACGTGCTCCCCGACCACAAGACCACGGTCCGGGAGATGGGCTTCGCCCTCTACGACGTCCTCACCAACATCGCCGACGAGCGGCTGGGGCCCACCCAGCTCAAGGACATCGACGCCGAGATGGCGGCAGGCATGCTCAACGAGCGGTTCGCGCGCTTCTTCGGCGAGCAATCGGTCCGGGTGTCGGTGGACGACGACCTCCTCGCCGACGCCGCTGCCGGCAGCGACTACGTGAAGATCCGCAAGGCGGCGAAGTTCACTCGCAGCGACCTCGACATCCTGGAGGCGCACGAGGGCTGGGTCCACCTGGCAACCAGCCTCAATGGTCAGGCGCAGCCGGTGGCGCGCTGGCTCGCCAAGGGGCCGCCGCGCACTGCCGCCGTGCAGGAGGGCCTGGCGGCGCTGGTCGAGATCCTCACCCTGCGCTGCACGCCGCGTCGCGCGAAGAAGCTGAACGATCGGGTCCTCGCCGTCGACAAGGCGGAGGACGGCGCGAGCTTCGTCGACGTCTTCGAATGGTACCGCACCGAGGGCTACGACGAGGACGAGTGCTTCCAGAACACGATGCGCATCTTCCGCGGTGGGCTGGTCGAGGGCGGCGGCCCCTTCACCAAGGACGCCTGCTACTCGAAGGGCATCGTCCTCAACCACGCCTTCATGCTGGCCGCGATCCAGCACGATCGTCCGGAGCTCATCCCCTTCCTCTTCGCCGGCAAGGTCGCGCACGAGGACGTCGCGATCCTCCACGCTCACGTGAGCGACGGCATCGTGAAGCCCCCGCCCTACCTGCCGCCCATCTTCCACGACATGAACGGGCTCGCCATCTGGCTGTGCTTCTCGACGTTCTTCTCGACCCTCTGCAAGAGCAGCATCGTCGAACACTACGCTGCCAGCATGCGGTGACGTCGCGACGGCGCCCCCGATCCCGGTGAGGGGAGCGGGGGCACGGTGTCGTGGCGGTCGGGTCGCCGGTGCCGTCCGGTCGTCAGACCCTGTCGGGTCGCCGGTGTCGGTCGGGTCGCCGCCTCAGTCGGCGGGGCGGCGGCGGCTGATCGCAAGGCCGAGGGCGGCGAGGGCCGCGAAGGCGAGGCCACCGCTGCTGCCGAGCGGGGCGCCCACGGCGCAGCCGGGCATGCCCACCAGGTCGCCGTTGCCGGTGTCGCCGTCGTCGCCCTCCACTTCGTCGCTGTCGTCGTCACCGTTGGTCGCGTCCTCGAAGGGGGTCGTGCCGTCGTCGTCGTCGTCGTCGTCGTCGACCGCGCCGCCGTCGTCATCGTTCGAGCCGGCGCCGTTGCCGTCGCCGGTGTTGCTGCCGCTGCCGGTGGAGTCGCCGCTGCCGGTGGTGTCGCTGCCGCCAGCGCCGGTGGTCTCGCCGCTGCTGCTGGACGTGGTGGTGTCGGAGCCACCAGCGCCGCTGCCGGTGGTCTGGCCGCCGCTGCTGCTGGACGTGGTGGTGTCGGAGCCGCCAGCGCCGCTGCCGCTGCCCGAGCCGTCGTCACCGAGCTCGAAGGCGCCGACGTCGAGGCTGCCGATGGTGGTGCGGGGGCGGACGTCCTCTACGCCCGGCACGACCGGGACGAAAGCGGGCACCGCCTGGGCGTTCGGCACCGCGAGGCCGGAGGGGGCGGCCGGGCTGGCCGTCGCCGCGTCGACCAGGGCGCTGCCGCTCGCAGGGCGGAAGTCTCCGCCGGAGAGGCTGACGAACCCGGGGTCGGTGCCGCGCACGCCGCCGACGCGGCCGTCGATCATGGTGATGCTCTGCGAGGTCCAGTTGGAGGTGCCGGAGACGGCCATGGTGCCGGCGTACTCCTCGCGCCAGAGCTGGGTGGCGCCGGTGCCGTGGATGACGTTGTTGTGCAGCTCGAAGGACTGCAGCTCGCCGCCGAGGCGGAACGCGTACTGGGTCGCGGCGTCGAGGATCATGGTGTTGTTGGCGAACCGGTGGCGGCCGCGGCTGTTGCCGGTGCCGTCGCCGCCGACGCGGGCGATGGTGTACGGGTTGCCTGCGGACTTGACGAAGACGTTGCCGACGACGTCGCTGTCCTCGCGGGCCATGTCGACCGGGAACTCCTGCGAGCCGACCAGGTCGAGCTCGTGGAACTGCGCGCCCTCGATCCAGTTGCCGTAGAGCTCGACGCGCTCGGCGCGGGACTTGACGTTGATGCCGCCGGTGGCGTCGTGGAGCCAGCAGCCCTCCATGCGGAAGACCGAGCCCGGGTGCGCCTGCTCGTCGGTCGCGATGTAGACCTGGTGCTTGTAGATGTCGTAGCCGGAGTTGTGGACCTCGACGCGGGACATCAGGAGCGAGCCGGTGTCGAGGTCGGCGCCGAGGACTCCGTGCTTGGCGCAGTGGTGGACGACCGAGTCGCGGACGACGAGATCGTCGGCCTTGTGGAAGAGGCACACCTCGGCGCCGCCGGTGATGTCGAGGTTCTCCAGCAGCCAGTGGCCGCCCTTCATGATGAGGGTGTAGTCGCCGCCGGCGATGACCGGGCGCTTGCCGTTGCGGATGATGCCGCGGACGGTGACGGGCGAGGACGCGGTGCCGAACGCCTCGAGCCACACGTCACCGGTGTAGGTCGCGTCGCCGTCGAGCTCGACCACGTCGCCGGGCTGCAGCGTCTCCTCCAGCTGCTCGAGCTGGGTGAGCGAGCGGCCGGGGCCGACCTGGTAGGTGGCGGCGCTCGCGAGGGCCGGCACGAGGCAGATCGAGGCGACGGCGGCCACTCCGGTGAGGACGAGGGAAGTACGACGCATGGCGGTGCTCCAGGCAGAGGTTTGGCTGCGTGCGACGGCCA
>JBKJLX010000808.1:0-7280 GCA_046596645.1 Polyangiaceae bacterium | reverse complement strand
CTCCGCCACCAGGCTCTCGCCGGTGAACACCGGATCCCTGGCGAGGCCGAACAGCTCCAGCATGGTCGGCGCGAGGTCGATCATGCTGCGCGGCGTGTCGATCTTGCGCGGGGCGATGCCCGGCATGCGGACCACCAGCGGCACGTGGGTGAGGACGTTCCACAGCTCGAAGCCGTGGCGGTGCATGCCCTTCTCGCCGAAGGCCTCGCCGTGGTCGCTGGTGACGACGACGACGGTGCGGTTGCCCCACGGCTGCTTCTCGACGTGGTCCAGGATCTTCCCGAGGTGCAGGTCGGTGTAGAAGAGCTCACCGTCGTAGGCGTTCTTCGCGCCCTTGCCGAAGTCGGGCGCCTCGGGGTGACCGACGTACTGATCGTGCGGATCGAGCAGGTGGTACCAGGCGAAGAACCGCCCCTTGCCGCCGCCCTTCGCCGCCGCCGCGTCGAGCTGCTTGAGGGCCATCTCGGTGTGCCGGGGGCTGGTGACGTTCTCGTCGGTGCTGTTGTTCTTCTTCAGCCCGGGGACGATCTCCCACACGTCGAAGCCCTGGTGGAAGCCGGCCTTCTCCGGGGCGAAGTAGAAGTGGGCCTGGGCGCTTGTGGTGGTGACGCCGGCCTTCTGCAGGAGCTCGGGGAAGAGCAGCTCCTCCTCGGGGTACGAGGCGAAGAAGTAGCCGCTCCTCTTCATCGAGCTGGGGAGGCGTCCGGCGAGGAAGCCGCCCAGGCTGATCGCGGTGTACGAGCTGGTGGAGTAAAAGCGCGTCCACACCACCGACTGGTCGGCGAGCTTGGCCAGGCGCGGCATCACGTCGCGCTCGTAGCCCGACCACTTCATGCGATCGGTGCGCATGCTGTCGATGCTGACCACGACGACGTTGAGGTCGGTCGCGGCGGCGGCCTCGGCCGGCGCGGCCGGGGCGCCGGAGGCGGGGGGCGGTGCGCTGCCGGTGGCGCTCGCGGGTGCTCCCGCGGGAGGCGACGACGCGGACTCGGGCCCGCGCGGCCCGGAGCTGGTTCCGGTGGTGTTCGCCTCGCCTCCGCACGCCGCGAGCGCGCCGGCGAGGAGGAGGGCCGAGGGAACGGCGGCGGAGCAGAGGCGCGACATGGTCGCCCTTTACCGCACGGGGAGCGGGTCGGGCGAGTTCGGGGGTGCGGGCGAGTGGCGCCGCCCGGTCCCGCGGCACCGCCTGCGCTGCTGCTCGCTCGGTCCGCTACTTCTTCGCCGGCGGCGCCGGCCGTGAGGTCCCCGCGAGCGTCCACCCGCGCTCGACGGGGGAGGCGAGCCAGGTCAGCGTCAGCTTCGACGCCTTGCCGGCGGTGGCCGCGACCTCGCTCGTCCACCGCGCGAGCGGGGGGAACGCGATCGTCTTCTGGCCGCGCGCGGCCTCGATCTCCTTCGGATCGGCGGAGAACGAGGCGATGCCCTCGCTGGCGAGCAGCGAGACGTAGCTCGCGGGCACGAACGGCGCGATCACCGCGCGCACGCCGGCGCGGTCGAGCGGACGCTCCGCCACCAGGCGCACCTCGTCGAGGTTGGCGAGGAGCAGCGCGCGCTCGCCGAGCGCCGTCGGCGGGGCGACCGCCTGCGCGCGCGTGGCCGGGAGGCGCAGGGGGACGCCGTCCACCAGGTCGAGGGTCGCCACGTCCTTCCAGCGGACGATCTCGGGGGCGGAAGGCGACTTGCGCGCGCCGGCGCCCTCGCCCTTCTTGTCGCCCTTCTCCTTGTCGCGGAGGACGAGCACGTCGTCGGTCGGCAGGGCGCGCGGCACCGTCACCCGGACCGGGCGCTTGAAGCTGCGCGGGTCCCCCACGACGCCGGTGGCGACGGCGTAGGCGAGCGTCTCCGCCGAGGCGACGACGAAGCGCGGCGTTGCGATGCGCGCCGCCTCCTTGGCGGCGGCGATCTCCTTGGGGCCCGCGTCCTTCGGCAGGGGCGGGTCGACCACGCGCGGCTCGGGATCGGCCGTTCGCAGCGAGAGACCGCCGCGCGGCGGCGGATAGACCTCGGCGGTGACCACGCGCCGGTCGGGCTCGATGATCCGGGCGCCGGTGGCGACCAGATCGACGAGCGCGCCCGACTGGGCGAGCACCTCCAGGGCCTGCCGCGACGGCGGCGCCACCAGCAGATCGAGGCGCGAGGGCACCCGCTTCGACTTGAGGAGCATCGCCGCGGCCAGCAGATCGCGCAGCGTGGTGCCGGAGTCTCCCCCGAGGACGACCTGGGCCACGGGCTTGCCCGCCAGATCGCGGACCGGGCGGATCACGCCCTCCTCGTCCATGAGCAGCGGGTCGACCGTGGCGAGGTCGATCGAGATGACCTCCTCGCACGGGGCGCCGGGATCGGGCACCAGGGCGCGGTGCGCCTTGCTGCGCCGCTGATCGCGGAGGAAGACCTCGGTCTTCTCGTCGCTGACGAAGATGCCGGCGGCGGCGCCGATCTGCGGGGCGATGCCGGCGAGGACCGCGCGCTCGGGGACGCTGAGCAGGCGGACGCTGGGCCCGGCGAACTCGAGGACCACCGGGGCCTGGTGCTCCGCCTCGATCCGGCGGACCGCCTCCCCCAGGCCGCGACGAAGCAGCTCGAGGGCGACGTCACGGGCACAGACGAACGGCCGAACGCGACCGGCGAGGTGAATCTGGATGCTGCGCGGGGGGCGGAGGACGATGGACCCGGTCGCCAGCGCCTGGCCGAGCTGCGCGGGCGAGGCGAGCAGCGCCAGCATGCCGATGCCCCCGACCGTCGCCAGGCGAGGGTCGTCGGTCAGGCAGAGCCGGGCCGGCGCCGCGAAGCGCTCCAGGTGGACCGGCCCCGGGTATCCGATGCCCGGGCGGGCGATCGGCACCACGAAGGATGGGGCCTCGGGCATCACCGAGGACCAGCCCCGCTCCTCCACGTCCAGGAGAGACGCCGCGTCGGTGACGCAGGTGCCGTCGTAGGCGACCGCGACCTCCACGCTCGTCTTCTTGAGGCCCATGGCGAGGGCCTCCGCAAGCGCCTTGGTCGGCGCCCGCGAAAGGACGATCTGATCAACCTTCACGGAAACCGCGTCGCCTCGAAGCTGCGGGTCGCTCGCGCGGCCCGCCAGGATCTTCTGAGGCATCGTGCGGGGCGGATCCCCGGCTCGTGCACGCATCGAGAGCGTCCTCTTCGTGGTCGCCCCTCGCCCTTTCGGGGTGGAGAAGCGACGCCAATCGGCGCTGAACTACGGGCATCCCGCGGGCGCCGTCCCGCCGAGCGAGAAGTTCGGCCTGGCCTTCGCCCCCGGGTGCAGCGCGCTCAAACTAGCGGGGCGCAGCGAGCCTGGTCAAGGGGGCCGGCGTCACGAGCGGCAGCGGGCGCCGGGCGCGGGAGTGACCCGGCGGCGCCGGGGACGCAAGGGGGAACCGAACCGCGATTGCGGGAGGAGTTGTTGTGGAGCAGGCCTCCATGCCCTTAGTCTGCCACCCGACATGTTCCAGGCCCTGCTCAAAGAGGTCGTCGATCACACCGAGGGTGGTCTCGCCACCCTGCTCATGGACTTCGAGGGCATCGCCGTCGATAGCTACTCGAAACCTGGTGCAGCGTTCGACATCACGACCATCGGCGCCGAGTTCAGCGTCGTCATCAAGTCCATCCAGCGAGCGACGAACATGCTCGAGGCGGGCGACCCGTCCGAGGTGACGATCGCCTCGGAGAAGGTCACGACGCTCATCCGCGTGCTCAGCGACACCTACTTCGTCGCGTTCGCGATGGCGCCCGACGCGAACATCGGCAAGGCGCGCTACATGCTGCGGACCAAGGTGCCGGCGCTCCTCAAGGAGCTGACCTGATCGAACCGGGTCGCTCGCCTTGGGGAGGGGGGTCGTGGTGACCCCCTCTGGCGATCCGGGCGCGATGCCCTTTCAGAGCACCGCCTCGCGGTCAGCGCTCCGGATCCTGGTGCTCTCGGGACCGAACCTGGGCCGGCTCGGTCGTCGCCAGACCGCGATCTACGGCACCGAGACGCTTGAGCAGGTCCATGCCCGCGTGCGCGGCGCGGCGGAGGGAGTCGACGCTTCTGTGGAGTTCGCGCAGTCGGATCACGAGGGCGAGCTGGTCTCGCTGATCGGCGCCGCGGGGGACGCCGGCTTCGCCGGCGTGGTGCTCAACGCGGGCGCGTACACCCACACCTCGGTCGCGATCCTCGACGCCATCCTCGCGTCGGGGGTGCCGGTGGTCGAGGTCCACCTCACCAATCCGGAGGCCCGCGAGGGCTTCCGCCGTCGATCACGCATCGCGTCGGCGTGCGTCGCGAAGGTGTCTGGCTTCGGCGCCGGCTCCTACGTGCTTGGCACGCTCGGTTTGATCGACTACCTGCGGCACCGCGTCGGAGGCCCTGCGTGATCGATCTGGATCTGGCGAAGCTGAAGCAGCTCATCGACACCCTCGCGGAGGGCGACGTCGGCGAGTTCGAGTACGAAGACGACAAGGTCCGCGTGAAGATCGGACGTGGGGGCCAGGTGGTCACCATGCACCCGGCGGGCATGCACGGGGCCGTCGCTCCGGGGAGCTTCCCTCCGCCGTCGTTCGGGAACGCGGGGCCGGCCTCCACCGGCCAGGCCCCAGCTCCCGCGGCGGAGGACGAGGGGATGGTCTTCGTGACGTGCCCCTTCGTCGGCACCTACTACCGGTCGCCGTCGCCCGACGCGCCGTCCTTCGTGGAGGTCGGCAGCAAGATCCGCGAGGGGCAGACCCTCTGCATCGTCGAGGCGATGAAGATCATGAACGAGATCGAGGCGGACTGCGCCGGCACGATCGTCGACGTGCTCGCCGAGAACGGCAAGCCGGTCGAGTTCGGGCAGAAGCTCTACAAGGTCAAGAAGGCCTGAACGACCGCCGTGTTTCGCAAGGTCCTCATCGCCAACCGCGGCGAGATCGCGATGCGGGTCATCCGGGCCTGCAAGAGCCTCGGCATCCGCACCGTCGCCGTCCACTCGGACGTCGATGCGCTGGCGCTTCACGTGCGCTTCGCCGACGAGGCGGTCTGCATCGGCCCGGCAGAGGCGAACAAGAGCTACCTCAACGTGCCGGCGATCATCGCCGCCGCGGAGATCACCAACGCCGACGCCATCCACCCCGGATACGGATTCCTCTCGGAGAACCCGAAGTTCGCTGAGATCTGCAAGAAGTGCCGGCTGTCGTTCATCGGCCCCAGCCCCGACGCGATGCGCGCCTGGGGCGACAAGGTCAGCGCCCGCGCGCTGGCCGCCACCTACGGCCTGCCGCTCCTCCCCGGCACCGAGGTGCTGCGCGACGCAAACCACGCGGCGAGCGAGGCGGCGCGGATCGGCTACCCGATCATCCTCAAGGCCTCGGGCGGCGGCGGCGGGCGCGGCATGCGCATCGTCCGCGAGGGCGAGGACGTGCGGCGCCAGTACGAGATGGCGACCCACGAGGCGATGCAGGGGTTCAAGAACCCCGACGTCTACCTGGAGCGGTTCGTCGAGTACCCCCGCCACATCGAGTTCCAGGTGCTCGCCGATCTGCACGGGCAGATCTGGACCCTGGGCGAGCGCGAGTGCTCGCTGCAGCGGCGTCACCAGAAGATCATCGAGGAGGCGCCGAGCCCCGCGATGACCAACGAGAAGCGTGCGTCGATCGGCGACGTCATCCGCAAGGCGATCGCGGAGACGAACTACCACACGCTGGGCACCCTCGAGTTCCTCATGGACGAGAGCGGCGAGCTCTACTTCATGGAGATGAACACCCGGGTGCAGGTCGAGCACCCGGTGACCGAGGAGGTGACCGGGATCGACCTGGTGGTGCAGCAAATCCTCGCCGCCGCCGGGGAGAAGCTGTCGCTCCCGGACACGCGGCCCTGGCACTTCCGCGGGCACGCCATCGAGTGCCGCATCAACGCCGAGGACCCGAGGACCTTCGCGCCCTGGCCGGGCCTGGTGACGAGCTACCACCCGCCGGGCGGCGGCGGTGTGCGGGTCGACTCCGGCGTGTACGGCGGCTGGCGCGTTCCCAGTCACTACGACGCGATGATCGCCAAGGTGATCGCCCACGCGCCCACGCGCGCCGAGGCCATCGTCAAGATGCGGAGCGCGCTCGACGAGTTCATCATCGACGGCATCCGCACCAACATCCCCCTGCACCAGGCGCTCCTCCGCGAGCCCGAGGTGCTGCGCGGGGAGATGACGACGCGGACGATCGAGAAGGTCGTCGCGCGGGGGTTCTGAGGAGAAGCTGGGTTCCGGTTCCGGTCTCCGGTTCCGGTTCCGGGATCCGGTTCCGGTTCCGGTTCCGGTTCCGGTCTCCGGTTCCGGTCTCCGGTTCCGGTCTCGGTCTCTCAGACGGTGGCGGTCCCCGCCGTGGTGAAGCTCATCCACCGCGGCCCCTCGGCGTAGGCGGCGACGACCTCGCCCAGCGTGAAGCCGGCGGCGCGGAGGTCGGCCCGCACGTCGCGGTCGAGGTGGCAGTTGCCGCTGACGTGGCGCCACAGGGGCGTGATCCGCTCTTGCCAGCGGCGCGGGCCCGCGTCGGGCGCGGCGCCGTGCTCGATGAAGATCAGCCGGCCGCCGCGGCGGAGGACGCGCCGCGCCTCGCCGAGCGCTGCTGCCGACGAGGCCACGCTGCACAGGGTATAGGTCGCGACCACCGTGTCGATCGACGCGGCGTCGACCGGCAGCGCCTCCGCCGAGGCCCTCCGCAGCTCCACCGCGAAGGGCAGCGCCCGTGCACGCTCTCGCGACCGAGCCAGGAGCGGCTCCGAGGGATCGATCCCGACGAGCCGCGTGACGCGGATGGGGTCGTAGATCCCCAGGTTGAGCCCCGAGCCGACGCCGAGCTCGAGCACCGTCCCCGTGGCGCGCGGCACCCAGCGGCGTCGCTCCTCGAGGATGGCGCTGCTGCGACACACCTTGTCGATGAGCCCGGGCAGGCACCGCGCTTCCCAGGCACGCTTGAGGCTCACGGCGCGCTAGAACGGCGCGACCAGCTCGAAGCCGACCGCGTGAGGCGACGGGGCGCGGACGAAGCCCAGGAGCTTGCCGTTGGTCCAGTACACGGCCTCGAGCGGCTGGGTGTTGGTGAGGCGGAGGCGCGAGCCGACCGGCACCTGCTGCTTGTTGAAGACCGTCGACTTGGTGACGATCTCGTGGGGCGCCTTCTCCGTCATCATCGCGCTCTCCAGCGCCAGCATCTTCCCGGCGGCGATGCCCGGCGACGCGTAGACGACGAGGAAGAGCTCCACCGTCTTGCCGTCGTACGAGCGGTACTGGGCGGCCTTGCTGTCAACGATGCCGCCCTGGAGGATC
>JBKJLX010000760.1:0-5522 GCA_046596645.1 Polyangiaceae bacterium | reverse complement strand
CCCGGTCGATGGCGATGTGCATCTTCTTCTCGACCGCGTCGGGCGTCAGCGACGTGTCGTCGAGGACGTCGTTGCGCGGGATGTACGGCTCTTCGGGGGCCGGCCCCTCGAAGTCGATGTAGGTCAGCGACCCGGCGATGTACGTGAAGGCCTCGGCGCGGAAGTCGGCACCGGGATCACCGGTGAGCTTCTCCTGCTCGTCGGCGTGGCGCAGCAGCTTCACGAACTCGAGGACGCTCGTCTTGTAGCGCTGCTGCTTGTAGTAGGTCCACGCCAGCTTGTACTGGGCGACGCCGAAGACCGGCGGCTTCTTGAACTTCAGCGAGTGGCGGTAGCCCGACTCGGCTCGGTTCAGGTTGAACGGGCCGCCGGCCTGGCTGACCTCGTTGAAGTGGTAGTCGCCGATGAGCCACCACACCTCGGCGACGTAGCGGGGCTCGTCGCCCTGCGCCGTCTTCTGCGCCATGGGCACGCAGCCTGTCGGGTACGGATCCTGGAAGCTGCCCTCGTCGGCGAGGTCGCTCCCCCCGCGGCCGCGGCGCGCGGGCGCGGCAGGGCGGCGAGGGGCGGCGCCGGCGCCGCGCGGCTCGGGGTGTCGCGACTCCCAGCCGCGCCAGTACTCCTCGTCGTGGTCCTGGGGGAGCGGCGAGACCTTGTCCTTCTTGGGGTCCTGCGGGTCGGCCTCGACCGGGTACGGGTAGATGTCGCGGCAGACGAGCGAGCGCCAGACCTGCTGCGCCTCCTCGATGCGCGCGGAGTCGTTCAGCGCGTGGCCGAGGTAGTAGTAGACGCCGGCGATCTCGCGATACTTCGGGTACTCGCGGATGAGACGCTTGTAGAGCTCCACCGCCGGGTCGAGACCGCTGGCGAGCACCTCCGGCGAATCGTCGGTGCTGGCGCGCGCCCGCTCCTCGTAGAGCGCGCCCAGGCGGAACATTGCGTCGGGTGTGCTCTCGGGGTGGGCGTTGGGCCCGCTGTAGCGGGCGACGAACGCCTCCAGGCGCTTGATGGCCTCCTCGCGTGCCGCCTCCAGGCCCTTGCGCTCGATCTCGATCTCCTGGTCGAGCGCCGTGATGATGCGCTTGCGGCGCTCCTCGTAGTGGTGCTGGACGATGCGCGTGATCGCGGCGCGGTAGTCCTTCGCCGACGACTCGTAGGCGTCGGCCTCCTTCTGGAGCGCGGCGAGTGCCGCCAGCTGATCGGTGGTGGGCGCCGGGGGCGGAGGGACCTCGCGGCGCGCCGGGAGCAGCGCGGGGGTGGAGGTGCCGACCGACGCCGGAGGCGGCGCGGTGCCGCCGGCGGGGGCCGACGAGCTCGCCGGCGCGGGTGCGGGTGCGGATGCCGCCGAGCCAGGGGGCGCAGCAGAGCCGGCGGGAGGGGCGGCCGGCGCCCCGGGAGCTTTGGGCGAGACCGCGGGCTGCGAGAAGGCGCCCGGCGAGGCCGAGATGACGGTCGCCAGAGCGAGCGTCGCGACCAGCGAACGCCCACCGAACATCCTGCGGTTCATCACTGGCCTCCCGCCGGCGGCGAAGGCGGCGCGTTCTCGGTCCCGTCGGCGGGCTCGCCCGCGTCGTCGAGGACCTCGTTGAGCTCTTCAGTCAGAACGCGCAGCTCTCTCGCGCGCTCTCTCTGCAACATGCGCACGCGCGTGATCTGCTCCTCACGGACCTCCCACGCGTGCTCGGTGATGCCGACATCCGCGCGGAGGACGATGCTCTTCAGCCGGTCTCGGACCAGACCGAAGTTGCGCATCGCCACCTCGCCCACGACCTGACGCGACTCGCCGTCGAGCTCGCCGAGGCGGGTCTCGTAGCCGGCTAGCGCCTGGCGCTCCTTGTCGACGTCGGCGCGGACGGCAGCCGTGCGCTTCTCGGTCTCCGCCTCCAGCTCGGCGCGCACGACCGCGATGCGGTCGTCGGCCGCGTCGGCCGAGACGAGCAGCGGCTGCACCCGGTTGGCGTAGCCCTGCAGCGACGAGCCCGCGGCGCCGTTGGAGGCCAGGCGGACCTCGTTGGAGAGGGCCTCACGGTACGCGGCGCGCACCTCGTCGTCCTCGACGTAGCGGCGGTCGCCGAAGCCCGCCTGCAGGCGCCCGCGCTTGATCTGGGTGCGGAGGTCCTCCATCTCCCGCGTGTAGGTGGCGAGCAGCTGCTCGTTGGACTGCAGCTCCTGCTGGAAGGAGGCGATCGACGCCGGATCGCGGACGATGCCCATCTGCGCGCCCTCGGACAGCATGCGGCGCAGGCCGTTGACCGTCGCCTGCAGCGTCTGCACCTGGAGCTCGAGGCGCTGGACCGCCTGCGACACCTTGTTCCACTGCTGCTCGGCGTCGCGGTCCCGCTTTCCGAAGTCCGCCTCCGACACCGGGATGCGAGCCAGGCGCGGCTCCAGCGCGCGTCGCTTGCGTCGCCACTCGCCGATCTCGCCGCCGAGGTCGTCGTCGTTCACGTCGTCGATGCCCTGGCCGAGCTTCATGCGGGCCATGGCGACGGTGTTGATGAGGCCGAGTGCCCGCTCCTGCCCCGCCTTTAGCTCGGGGAAGGCGCGCACCCGGTTGGTCGAGGTGAGCACCGACTCCAGCGTCTGCACGAGCTCGTGCGAGCTCTTGATGAGGTCGCGGCACTCGTCGAGGTCGTCGATGATGGCGAACGCAGCGGGGCCGTTCTCGGCCTCGCGGGCCCACTGCAGCGCCAGCGGCGGGATGGTCTCCTGCCCCTCGAACGCCTCGAGCTGATCCTTGCGCAGCTTGTCGAAGTAGACGGCAGGGTCGCTGGTCGAGCCGAGAAAGGCGTCGACCCGCTCGCGCATCGGCTCGTAGGTCGACCGCGTGCCCTCGTAGATCTGGAGCGCGCCGTCGAACTGGCCGGCGCGCAGCATCAGGTCGCCGCGCAGGAGCGAGGCGTCGGCGATGTCCTGGTTGTTGGGGTCCGCGATCTGGAGGACCTCGAGCGCGCGGCGCGCGCGGTCGACGTCGCCCAGGCGCACGTGGACCCAAGCGAGCTCGTAGAGCATGGTCCCGAACTCGGGCGAGGTGCGGTCGATGCGGTTGTAGGCGGCGAGGGCCTGGTTCCACTGGTCCGACTCGTAGAAGAGGCGCCCGATCGCGAGCCAGGCCAGGTCGACGACATGCCTCTGCGCCGGCGTCGTCGCCGGGAGCTGCGTCACCTTGGAGAAGGCATCGACGGCGGCGGCATAGCGCGACGGGGCAACCGGCGGCGGCGGGTCGCTGGGATCGGCGGCCACCGGCGGCGGGCCCGCCTCCTTCACCAGGACCAGGCCGGTCATGTAGCGCGCCTGGTGGGCGTATGCGCTGCTGGCATCGACCTGGGCCAGGGCGTTGCGGGCGCCGGCATAGTCCTTCTTCTGGAAGAGGGCGCGGCCGCGCGCGTAGTGGAGGAGACCGGTCGCCTCGGGCGGCACCCGGTCCAGCATCACCACGACCTCGTCCAGGAGCTTGTCGTCGCGCTTGCGCATCGCAACGTCGACCAGGCGCGCCACCGCCTTGGCCTGGTAGGGCGCGAACCGCGGGTCGCTGGAGCTGTCGGCGATCTTCTTGAAAGTCCGGCGAGCGCTCCAGAGCTGGCCGGACTGGAAGTACGTCTCCCCCAGCATGCTCAGGCCGTCGGGGTAGGCCCGCGGGTGGTCGGAGTGCTTCTCGACGATCTGGTTGAGCAGCATCGAAGCGCTGTCCCAGTCCTTCGCTCCCATCAGCAGCATCGCGTCGGCGATCTTCTGCTCCGCCGACCGCTCTGCCTGGCGGCTCTTCTGCACCGCCTGCTGGATGCTGCTGATGGCGGACTGCGCGCCGCCGACGTCGCGCTGCGCCTCGACCAGCGCGTCGTCCGAGTCGATGGCGAACGCCGCCGGCGGCGTCGCCAGCGAGACCGACACCACCGCGAGCGACGCCAGGGCCATCGTGAGCAGCCTGCGAGGAGACTTGTTTCTGTTGCAGCACCTGCCGGTGCTGCAAAACCGCTCTTGCATGTCGTCCTGGCCTCGAAGCGTCGGGGTGACCCGTGAAGGTGGGGGAGGCGGGCGGGTGCCGCGGCGCGCAGCGCGCTGCACCCGACGCGCTCAGCGAGCGGGGGGAGCCGCGCCAGGCGCTGTCGCCGGCGTCTGCGCGTCGGCCAGCCCGGCCGCCACCTTCTCGCGGTAGCGAATCGCGGGGCGCTCCTCGAGGGGCGTCGTCACGCCGCCCTTCTCGTAGGCGACCGCGTCGAGGTTCACCGTCTTGCCCTCGATCGCGGTGAAGGAGTGGCTCGAGCGGACCTCGAAGCGATAGCCCCGGAGGTAGGAAAAGACGCCGTAGCCGTGGCCCTGAAGGTTCAAGAGAACCTGCAGCGTGTGGTCGCCGGGGGGGATGGTCCCGTTGAAGATCGGGATGAGGTCGTGGTCACCGAGTACGCCCGACTGGTCGGTCTTGTTGTACTGAACGGCGCCGTCGAGCACGAAGAGCAGGCGCGTCACCCGGAAGGCGTCGCTCAGCTCGTTCGAGAAACGGATGACGGACCGCGACCCGGCACCGCCGCCGGAGAGGATCGTGTCGCTGAGGAGCGAGAGTCGCGTGTGACTGCGACGGATCTGCTCCTTCAGCTCGTCGATCCGCTGCTCGAGGTCGCGCAGACGCACCGCGTAGGTCGCTCCGTCGACCGGCTGGCCATCGGGCCCCGTCGTCGCCGGAGCACCGGTCGGCCCCCCGGGCGTCGCCGGCGGCGTCGTCGCGGGACCGGCCGCGGCCGGCGACGCGCTGGAAGGCGGCGTCGCGCCAGGCGGGGTCGCCGCGGCCGAGGTCGTCGCGGGCGGGGTAGCTGCGGGCGGAGCGCCGGGCTTGGCCGAGCCTGCGGGAGGCGTCGCGCCGGGAGGCGTCGCGCCGGGAGGGGCCGCCGGTTGGGCGGCAGCCGACGACAGGTGCAGGCCAAAGACCAGGGCCGCTGCGCCGAGGGTCCGGAGAAGTCGCTTCACAGGTCAACCCCAAGGTGTGGAAGAGGCCGGAGCTGCGGGTGGCGTGATTCCGCCTGAAGAACCGGGCCCAGACGGGGTCCGGCGTTCTCACCGCAGGTGATTCTGGAGACACGAAGGGAACCCCGAGTCCGACCAGCGGTCGGTCTGCTGGGGCGGATGCGAGGCGGCAGTGTAGAAGGCGCCCACCCTCCGTGGCAACGGCCCCCTCGGCCGGCTCACCACGATTGGACGTATTCCCAGGTCGGAGGCGTAGCACGTCGGGCCCCCTTGGCGCTTGTCCGACGCCCCAACTGCCCTGCCCGCGGGCGGGCGGGCTCGCCCCCGGCTGGGCCCACCGCTGGGCTTTCCGGTAGGCTCGTCAGCCGTGGGAGAAGGTGTGCGCGGCAGACCGAAGCCGGCTCGGGTACGTCCCAGGACGGGTGGGCTCCCCTCCGCGCAGCGCCTTTCACCCACGATCGCCGCCGCGCCCCCGGCCGTGCGACGCGCGGGGTCCTGAGCATGGCGGACGACGCACCGCGGCGTTCCTCCGCCGACGCGGCGACGGACGAGGACCTGCTCGC
>JBKJLX010000724.1:0-13274 GCA_046596645.1 Polyangiaceae bacterium | reverse complement strand
CCGCCGGTGCCAGCGGTGGCGACCGTGCTGGTCGAGCCGGTCGAGCCCGCGTCGCCGGTGGAGGCTGCGCCGCCCGTCCCGGTGCCGCCGGTGTCGTCGCCGCAGGCGGGGAGGGCCAGGGCCAGCGCGAAGGAGGCCAGGACGTTCGCGGTCTGGGGCTTCGTGATCATGCCGAGGTTGTCTCCATTCCTGCCAGGGTCTTCCGATCGAAGCACTCGTCGGGGATCTTCCGCTTGCTGCGCAGGAGCGCGGTCGCCTCGATGAACTGCGTGGTCTTCGCGTTGTAGTAGCCGCTCACCGCCGCGTCCTTTCCACCGAGGTTCCTGGCGATGCGACTCATGAGCACCTCGCGCAGCCACTTGCCGACCATCGACGCGAGGCCGACCAGGAGATCCGAGTCGTCGGCGTCGACCACGAACGCGAGCTGGCCGACGCCAGGGAAGTGATAGGCGCTGCGCTTGCGCGTCCGCTCCAGCTCCATGAACAGGCGACCGGCGAGGGGACCGAAGAAGCACTCGTACTTGCCGATGCCGCCGACCTTGCCGCAGACCGCGTCGACGTCGACGCCCGCCTGCTCGCGCAGCGCGAGCACCAGGCGCTCCATGGCGTTGAGATCGACCACGAAGCGGCTGCGCTGGGCGTCGAACGCGTCGTTCAGCCGCTTGGTGCACACCACCACGCTGCGCACCGAGCGGACGACGACGCCCCTCTTCGCCAGCCTGTCGAGGTGACCCTCCAGCTCGCTCACCGCCTCACCGTCGGACTCGAAGCGCTCGGCGCGCGTCGACCAGCACATCGACTCGCCGTGCCTGGAGCAGAGGCGGCGCAGCTCGACGGCGTCGTCGATGGCGAAGCCGTGCACCAGCTCGTCGACGCTCCGCGCCTCACCCGGCGCGGTGCGCGCGCAGCCGCGCCGGGACAGCGCGCGCGCCCACGCCTCGCCCAGCGACACGTCGCCGTGGGAGACCATCGCCTTGCTGTCGCCGAGCACCTCGGCGAGGCGGCCCCGCGCCTTGCGCCCGGCGAGCTTCGCCCCCTCCTCGGTCACCTCCGCCATGACGGCGGTGACGATCATCGGGCCGAGCCGCGGGCCGAGGCCGTTCTCGTCGACGCCGATGCGGAAGGCCATGACACGGAAGCTTCTGCCACGGCACGGTCGGCGCCGGAAGCGAGCGTCGCCGCCGGAAGCGAGCGTCGCCGCTGGAATCGAGCGAGTGCGCGGGCCCCGACACCGTTTCTTTTCCGGTACCCTCGGCGCCCATGCCCGCCGTGCGCGTCGTCCCCGTGCCGTGCCTCTCCGACAACTACGCCTACCTCGTGCACGCCGAGGGCTCTCGCGAAGCGCTGGTCGTCGACCCCAGCGCGGCGGGCCCGGTCGAGGCTGCGCTGAAGAGCGAGGGGCTGACGCTGGTCGGCATCCTCGACACCCACCACCACTTCGACCACGTCGGCGGCAACGAGGACCTCGCGCGCGCCGCGCCCGGCGTGCCGGTGATCGCCGGCGCCACCGACCAGGGCCGCGTCCCCGGACAGACGCGAGGCGTCCGCCACGGGGAGACGTTCGAGGCGGCCGGTCTCTCCATCCGCGTTCTGCACGTGCCAGGGCACACCTCGGGTGCCATCGCCTTCGTGGTGGAAGGCACCGACGTCTTCACCGGCGACACCCTCTTCGTGGCCGGCTGCGGCCGCCTGTTCGAGGGCACCCCGGCGCAGATGCACGCGAGCCTCTCCGAGTCGATCGCGCGCCTCCCCGACGAGGTCCGGGTGTGGTGCGGCCACGAGTACACCCAGGCCAACCTGCGCTTCGCCAAGCACGTCGACCCCGACAACCGGGCGGTCGACGAGGCCATCGCCTGGGCCACGGAGCTCCGGTCGCGCGGCGCACCCACCGTGCCCTCGACGATCGGGCGCGAGAAGGCGATCAACCCGTTCCTGCGCGTGGTCGACCCGGCCTTCGCTGCCCGCTTCGGCGGCGGCGACCCGGCGGCGGTCCTGGGGGCAGTGCGCAAGGCGAAGGACGCCTTTCGATGAGGAATACAGCTGATGAGGGACCGGGCCCGATGAGCGACCAGGCACCGATCTTCGGCTTCAACGCGATGCGCGAGCAGATCGTGCACGACGTCGTGGGGCGCGTGGTCGCCGGCACCAGGGACCCCATCTACGCCCTGAACGACGCCGCGTACTGGGAGACCAAGCGGCTGGAGGGCTCGCGCCGCAAGAAGGACCAGGATATGCTGTCGGAATGGCAGCGATTGGCGCGCCAGCTCGCCCGCATGACCGAGCACGAGCGCAAGGCCAAGCTGGAGGAGCTGGCCGGCCTGTACGGCTGGGACGTCGCCGGCAACTTCGACCCCCGCGTCTACAAGCTCTCCACCAAGATCCTGCCGCCGCTGGTGACGGCGCTGCTGGCCCCGCACAAGCTGCTGCGCCTGGCCCGCCACCCCACCGAGGCGCTCGACCTCTCGGCGCTCGAGGACAAGGTGGTGGTCGAGGGCCCCACCGCCCAGCTGCGAGCCCTGTCGAAGAAGGGCGTCATGGTCTACGTGCCGACGCACCTATCGAACATGGACTCCATCGTGTTCGGCTACGCGCTGGAGCGCGCCGGCCTTCCGCCGGCGACCTACGGCGCGGGGAAGAACCTGTTCACCAACCCGGTGCTGTCGTTCTTCATGCACAACCTCGGGGCGTACCGCGTTGATCGCCGGCTGCGCCACGCGCTCTACAAGGACGTGCTGAAGACCTACTCCGCGGTGCTGCTGGAGCGGGGGTACCACTCGCTCTTCTTCCCCGGCGGCACGCGCTCGCGATCCGGCGGCATCGAGCGAAAGCTGAAGCTGGGCCTCATGGGCAGCGCCATCGAGGCGTACGCGCGCACGCTGCAGGCGGGGAAGGAGCGGCGCGTCTACTTCGTCCCCTCGACCATCAACTACCTCATCACCCTGGAGGCGGAGACGCTCATCGCCGACTTCCTCTCCGAGTCGGGCAAGGCGCGCTTCATCATCGAGGACGACGAGTCGACCCGCCTGGCTCGCCTGGCGACCTTCGTCCGCAAGCTGCTGGGGATGGACAGCTCGGTCATCGTCCGCTTCGGCACCCCCATCGACCCCTTCGGCAACGCGGTGGAGGAGGACGGCGAGAGCTACGACCGCCGCGGTCGCCGCGTCGACCCCGCCAGCTACGTGAAGGACGTGAACGGCAAGGTGTCGCTCGATGCCGCGCGTGACGGCCAGTACACGCGAGAGCTGGGCGACGAGATCTGCCGCTCTTACGAGCGGGAGACGGTGATCATGTCGACGCACGTCGTCGCCGCCTCCTGCTTCGACGCCCTGCGCAAGGCCGCCGGGCGCGACGACCTCTTCACCATCCTCCGCCCGCGCGACCCCATCGTGATCCCGCGCGACGAGCTGGCGAGCGACGTGCGTCGCCGCAAGGAGGAGCTGACGCTCATGGAGCGGCGCGGCGAGGTGGCGCTCAGCGAGTTCGTCCGCTCCACATCCGGCGGGGACCTGGTGGAGCGCGCGCTGCGCGCCTTCGCCGGCTACCACACCAACCCGGTGCTCGAGGCGCGGCGCGACGGGATCGCCATCCGCGACCCCAAGCTGCTCTTCTACTACCAGAACCGCCTCGCCTCGCACGGGCTCGCGTTCGACGCGCTGGGCCCCCGTCCCCCCGGCGCGCCGCCGCGGAGCCGACGCGGCGAGCCGGGTACGGCGACCTCGGCGAGCGAGGCCTGAGCGATGCAGGTCGGAGTGATCGGCGGTGGACCGTGGGGCGTGTCGCTGGCCAAGGCCGCAACCCGCACCGGAAAGGACGTGCTGCTCTACGCGCGGCGCGGCCTGCCCGACATGACGCAGGAGCCGGCGGGCGGCGGGCGCCTCCAGCAGGCGTCGACGTACCAGGACCTGGCCGAGGCGCGGCTGCTGGTGCTCGCCGTACCCTCCGACGTGGTGCGCACCGTCGCCCGCGCGCTCGGTGATCCCCCCGACGGCGCGCACCTGGTGGTGCACGGCATCCGCGGGCTGGCCAACGACGACCTGGCGACCATCAGCGACATCCTCCGCGAGGAGACGCCGGTGCGACGCATGGGCGCGCTCGGCGGCCCGGTGCAGGCGGCGGAGCTCGACCGCGGCTTTGCCAGCGCGATGATCGTGGGCTCGCGCTTCGCCGAGGTGACGACCGCGGTGAAGAAGTCGTTCCACTCCAAGAGCCTCCGCGTCTACACGACGCCCGATCTCCGCGGGCTGGAGTGGGCGAGCGCGCTGGTGGGCTGCCTGTCGATCGGCGTCGGGTTCGCCAAGGAGGCGGGCGCCGGGCCCGGCCTGCTGGCGGCGCTCATCTCGCAGGGGGTGGAGGAGGCGGGGCGCATCGTCGCCGCCGCCGGCGCCGAGCCGACGACGATGTACGGGCTCGCCGGCTACGGCGATCTGCTGGCGTCGATGGCGCTGGTCGACCGGCCGGAGGTGGTGGTCGGGCGCGCGCTGGCCAGGGGCCGCTCGCTGGAGGACGCAGTCAGCGAGGCCAAGCTCCGCGTCGAGGCGATCCAGCTGCTGCCGAGGCTGGTCGCGTTCGCGAAGGAGCGCGAGGTCTCGGCTCCCGGTGTGGACGCCTTGATGCGGCTCCTGCAGGGCGCACGGCCCGAGTCGATCCTGGCGCGCCTCTTCGTGGGCTGAGCGCGCGCGGGCCGCGTCAGTTCAGGCAGACCAGGCCGACACCGACGACGTCCTGGCAGGTGCCGGCGTCGGGGCAGCACGGCTCCTCGGCGCTGCATCCCTGGTTCGCCGGGCTGCACACCGCGCACCGACCGGTGTCGCTGCAGGCCTGCCCGGCGCAGCAGGGCGACGAGGCGTCCATCGGGTCGCATTCCTCGCCCGGCGGGCGGCAGCAGAGGCTCGTCTCGTCGCTACAGACGAGCCCCGGGCAGCACTCGCCGTCGTCAACGCACCCCTCGGAGAGCGCCGCACACTCGACGCGGCACTTCTTGCCGTCACCACAGGTGAAGCCGTCGCAGCAGTAGAAGTAGAGGCTCTTGCTGTCCGTTCCCCGCGGCGCGCAGTCGGCGCCCTCTCCACCGCAGACGCCGCCCTCGAAGAGGCAGTCGCTGAGATCAGAGCAGGTGTCCGAGGCATCGAGGCAGCCGATGACCGCCGATTCCAGCGCGGGGAGCTCGTCGAAGGCTTCCTGGATGTACACCTCGCAGACGGCCGGGTTCCCGCCGAAGCAGGTGCACACGGCCTCGTCGACGTCCTGGTAGTCCTCGATGTCGACGCCGAGGATGGCGACGCAGCCAGAGAGCGCGATCATGGCGGGCAGCGCGCGCAGCACCGTCCCGAGCGTTCCGCGTCGCATCAGAAAGCCCCCCGCAGACGCGCCCGCGCGCCATCGCCGCCCGCGTCGAGGTCGAGGGCCAGTCGGGGACTCGAGCCGGGCCGAACCCTCGCGCGCTTCTCGAGCTCGGAACCGCCGCCGTCCGGCGCGGTGATGATCACGGTGACGCCGACGCCGGCGACCACGGCGCCACCGATGCCGATCCATTGCCCAGCGGTCGCCAGGCCCTGCGCGCTCTCGATGCCGTCGACGCCATCCACCGGACACACGTTGTCCTTGGTGGCAGCCAGACTGCTCGGTTTGCAGCCGGCGCTACCCTTCTCTGCCAGCGCGAGGCCGCCGAGGACGAAGCCGCCGATCACCGCGACGGTGCCGAAGCCCGCGGTCACCCAGCCCGCGGTGCGCTGCCCGGCGCCGGGATCGTAGTCCTCGGGGGTGATGGTGACGACGCGCACGGGCTGCCGCTTCGGGGGCTGCGCGGGAGCTGCCGCCTCGATCTGTGCGAGGTCGAGCTCGACGCGGACCTGCTGGCTCTCGACGAGCTGCACCTCCTGCCGGTGCAGCACCCCATCCTCTCGCACCACCTGCACCGTGTGGAGGCCTGGGTCGACGGGCAGCGCCGATCCGAAGCTGCCCGCGGCCAGCTCGACGTCGTCGCGCAGCACCGAGAGGCCGGGCCGAGGGTTGCTCACGCTCACGGTGAGCTTCGGCAGGCGGGGCGCCAGGTCCTCGCGCCGATCGTGGGCCAGCGAAGCGCGGTCGTCCCCCACCTGCCGCGCCTTGGCCTCGGCCTCGCCCCATCGTGCCCACGCCGCCGCCAGCTGCCCGGACACCTCGTTGCAGTTTGCGAGGTTGAGGAGCGTCCCCAGCGTCGCCTCCTGCTCATAGCTGCTCGCGAACTTCGAGCAGGCCTCCAGGTAGCGCTTCTCCTCCATGAGGCGCCGCGCCTCCGAGAAGAGCGCGTCCGCCGTGGCCGCGTCGGCGCGCGCGTCGAGCGAGCTCAGCATCACAGCGGCCAGAGCCCAGCCCGCGAGGACCTGGCGCATCAGGGGTCGCCTCGCGGATCGGCCGGTGGTCGTCATCGGCCGCGGAGCATAGGCAGTTTCTCTTCGTTCCAGCACCTCACGGTGCTCCATCCCCTCAGAATCGCGTACCGAACGGATCCGCGGTGGGCGGCGGCTTCGGGCCCGGCGCGGCGGTCGCGGGGGCCTTCGGGGTCGACGGCGGCGTGGTGGGGACCGCCTTGCCGCCGGTCGGGCGCGGCGCCCCGGCCGTCGGGGAGCTGGACGCTGCAGGCTCCGCCGAGGCCGCCGGTGCGGAGGAGCTCACCGGCGCAGCGCTGGCCGACTCCAGCGGAGCCACCACGGGCCCGCTGGAGGCGAGCGGCGATGGCGTCGGGACCGCCTCGGCGCTGGCGGTCGTCTCTGGACGACCGGTGAGCGCCCCCTGCGCGTCGTCGGTCGGCGCGCCGCCACCGCGCCCGATCGCGAGGAAGACCGCGACCCCGCCCAGCGCAAGGACGACGATGGCGACGCCGATCTTCCCCCCGCGCGCTCGCGACTCGACGCTCATCTGCGTGGAGGCGAGCTGGGTGTCGGAGAGGACATTGACGTCGGTCCTCGCCGACACCGCGCCCATCGGCGCCGAGGCGGGCGCCTGCACCGAGGGGTGCTGCCCGGTGTCGCTGCCGATTCCCAGCGCAGCGCCGAGCGCGCGCACCGCCTCGCCGGCGGTGGCGTAGCGGTTCTTCGCCTCGCGCGCGCAGCACTTGAGGAACCACGCGTCGAAGTCCGCGCCCAGGGTGCTCCCGCGCTCGCTGGGCGGCACCATGGGCTCGTAGGCAATCTGCGCGATGAGGGCGGTGAGCGTCTCCGCCGTCCAGTAGTCGCGGCCGGTCAGCATGCGGTGGGCGATGAGGCCGAGCGCCCAGACGTCGGTCTGCGTCGAGACCTTGGAGCTGTCGAGCGCCTGCTCGGGGGACATGAAGAGCGGCGTGCCGAAGACGGCGCCCGGGCGCGTGGCCTGGGAGACCTTCACATCCTCCGGGTTGGCGGTGAACTTGGCGATGCCGAAATCGAGGATCTTGGTGATCAGCGACCCGTCCTCCCGCTCGACGACGAACAGGTTCTCGGGCTTCAGATCGCGGTGGATGATCCCGATGGAGTGCGCCTTGTCGAGCGCGCGCGCCGCCTGCTTGAGGAGGTGCACCGTGGTCGCGGTGGAGAAGGCGCCGCCGGACTCGATGCGCTGATCGATGTCCTGCCCGCGCAGGTATTCCATCACCAGGAACGGCGCGCCGCCCAGCTCTGCCGCGGCGTCGGCGTCGGTCACGCGCACCACGTACTCGCTGTCGATCTTGGCCGGTGTCCGCGCCTCGCGCCGGAAGCGTTCGAGGGCGTTGGAGTCGGAGATGACCGCCTTGTGCAGGACCTTGAGGGCCGCCTTCTCCTCGGTGTGCACGTGCTGCACGAGGTAGACGGCGCCCATGCCACCCTGGCCCAGGCGCCGCTCGATGCGGTAGCGCCCCGCGATCACGAGGCCCTTCTGGAGCTCCCTCTCTTCGGCCATTCGATTGCCGACGAGAGGCTATCACCGCGCTCGCGCGGGCGGCCAACCGAGCAGGATTCGCTCCGGCCTCGTCCTTCAGCCCGCCAGGAGCTCGAGCCGCGCCACCCGCCCGCAGGTCGTGGCGATCGCGCGCATCAGGCCGAGCCGGGCGGCGCGCACCTCCGCGTCCTCGGCCATGACGAAGACGTCCTCGAAGTAGGTCGCCATGACCGGCGCGATGCCGCCGATGCGCAGGAGCACCGCCCCCCAGTCGCGCTGCGGCGCCTTCTCGTTGGCCTCGATGGCCGACGCGAGGTCGCGGAACGCCGCGACCAGCTTCTCCTCGCTGGCGTGGACCTCGCGCGGGGGCAGGCGCACCTCACCGTCGCCGGCGCCCTCCGCCTTCTCGGCGATGTTCGAGGCCCGCTTGAAGACCTCGCCCACCTGGGCTCGCGCCGCTG
Organism: Polyangiaceae bacterium; assembly: GCA_046596645.1. Classification (GTDB taxonomy): domain Bacteria; phylum Myxococcota_A; class Polyangia; order Polyangiales; family Polyangiaceae; genus JBKJLX01. Next base: position 4,941 of record JBKJLX010000724.1, on the reverse strand, counting down.
TCTCCAGCCGCGCCAGCGCCTCGGCGCGCGCGCGGGCGTCGCCCGGGTGCGCCCACTTCGCGCCCAGCGCCGCGCGCACCGCGTCCGCGGGGAGCTGCGCCTCGAGCAGGCCGCGCAGCCGCTCGCCGGCGAAGTCGCCGAGCTTCTTCACCAGATCGGCGCGGCCGAGGTCGAGCTTCACGCCCGCGGCGTCGAAGCCGTCCCACGCCAGGCCGAAGGCCTGATCGAGGGGGAGCGCCCACCCGCGGTCGAGCACGGTCCGCAGCACGCCCAGGCACGCCCGGCGGAGAGCGTAGGGGTCCGCGGCGCCCGTGGGCGACAGGCCGATGGCGAAGCAGCCGGCGAGGGTGTCGATGCGGTCGGCGATGGCGACCAGGGCGCCAGCGGGCGCGGTGGCGGTCTCGTCGGCGGCGCCCTTGGGCCGGTAGTGATCGCGGATCACGTCCGCCACCTCGGCCGGCTGGCCCTGGGCGATGGCGTAGGCGTGGCCCATCTCCCCCTGAAGCTCCGGGAACTCGCCGACCATGAGCGAGACGAGGTCGCACTTGGCGAGGCCGGCGCCGCGCGTGGCGGCGTCGACCACCTCGGCCGGCAGCTGCAGCGCTGCGCCGAGCTTCCCCACCAGTGCGTCGATTCGCTTCACCTTGTCGAGCACCGTCCCCAGCCGCTTGTGGAAGACGATGCCGCCCAGCTTCTCCCGCCGATCGAACAGGGGGATGGCCTTGTCGGTCTGCCAGAAGAAGCGGGCGTCGGCGAGGCGGGCACGCATCGTCTTGTCGTTGCCGCGCGCGATGACCTCTGGAGCCAGCGCGGTGTTCACCACGGTGAGGTACCGCGGCATGAGGTCGCCGCTCTCGGCGCGCAGGCCGAAGTAGCGCTGGTGACCCTTGGCCACCTCGAGGATCACGCGCTCCGGCAGCTCGAGAAAGTGCGGCTCGAAGGACCCGACGACGACGAAGGGCTCCTCCACCAGCGACGCGTTCTCCTCGATCAGGAACTCGTCCGGGATCCAGGAGGCGCTCACCGTCTTCGCGGCGGCGTCGAGGGCAGTCCGCATGGCGGCCTTGCGCTCGGCGGGGTCGCACAGGACGTGCGCTTCACGCAGCTGCGCGACGTATTCGCCGGCGCGGCGGATCTCGATCGGCGCCGGCGCCAGGAAGCGGTGCCCGCGCGAGGTCCGACCGGCCTGGAGCCCCGCCCAGGAGAGGGGGACGACCTCCTCGCCCAGCAGGGCGACCAGCCACTGCACCGGCCTCCCGAAGGTCACCTCGAGGTCGGCCCAGCGCATCGACTTGCGGAAGGGGATCTCGGTGACGATCTGCGCCAGCACGTCGGGCAGGAGCTCGCGCGAGGGGCGACCGGTCTCGCTGCGCGTCCCCGCCAGGTACTCGCCCTTGGCGGTCGGGACGCGCCGCAGCGCATCGACGGTGACGCCGAGCTTCTGCGCGAACGCCTCGGCGGCGCGGGTCGGCTTGCCGTCCTTGAAGGCGGCGGCGACCGGCGGGCCGGTGACCTCCTCCGAGAGATCGGCCTGCCCCAGCGCGAGCCCCTCGACGATCAGCGCCAGGCGGCGCGGCGTCCCCAGGGCGCGGGCAGCGCGAAACGGGAGCCGCAGCGCGTCGAGCTTCTTCTTCACGAGGTCGGGCAAGGCCGCGATCGCCCCGTCGACGAACGACGCAGGCAGCTCCTCGCACCCGATCTCCAGCAGCAAATCGCTCGTCGTCTCCGCCATGGTCGCGGGAACCTAGGCGGAGCAAGCGCGCGCGTCGAGACGTCATGGGAACGTCGCTTGCACCCGCCTTCGGCCCGTGGGACCAGCCGCTGGAGCGAGGATGACCCTGCGAACGCGCGTGAGGACGTGGCTCGAGGGCGCGTCGCCGGCGGTGTTCAGCGCTTACGCGATCGTCGCCTCCTTCTCGGCCTACTTCTGCATGTACGCCTACCGTCGCCCGTTCGCGGTGGGCAGCTACGCGGGGAACTCGCTCGCCGGGCTCGACCCGAAGACCGCGTACCTGATTGCGCAGGTGCTCGGCTACGCCGCAGCCAAGTTCATCGGCATCAAGCTGGTGAGCGAGCTCACCGCGGAGCGGCGCGCCGTGGCCCTCCTCGGCACCATTGGCTGCGCCCAGATCGCGCTGCTCCTCTTCGCGGTGTCTCCGGCCTGGCTGGCGCCGCTGCCGCTGGCGCTCAACGGGCTGTCGCTGGGGATGGTCTGGGGCATGGTCTTCGGCTTCCTGGAGGGGAGGAAGACGAGCGACCTCCTCGGCGCCTCGCTGTGCGCGAGCTTCATCGTCGCCAGCGGCTTCGTGAAGATGGTGGGGCGTCAGCTCCTCGACGCCGGCATCGACGAGCGGTGGATGCCGGCCGCGGTGGGCGCGCTGTTCGCGCCGGTCATGGCGCTCTCGATCCTCCTTCTATCCTGCATCCCGCCGCCCTCGGCGGCGGACGAGGCCGCCCGCACCCGGCGCGCGCCGATGGGAGCGATGGAGCGCCGCGCGTTCTTCCTCCGCTTCGCCGGCGGCCTCATCCCCCTGGTGGCCGCCTACGTGCTGCTCACGGCGTACCGCGACTTCCGCGACAATTTCGCGCGCGAGGTGTGGGACGCGCTCGGGTTCGCCGGGCAGCCCTCGGTGCTCACCACCACCGAGATCCCGGTCGCGATGGGCGCCCTGCTCGGCGTCGCCCTGATCAACGTGGTGCGCGACAACCGCAAGGCGCTGCTCGCCATCCACGGCATGCTGGTGGCGGGCGCGCTCCTGGTCCTCGGCGCGTCGCTCCTCCACCGCGCTGGCGTCATCGGCCCCGTCACCTGGATGATGTCGGTCGGGCTCGGCCTCTACCTCGGCTACGTCCCCTTCAACTGCGTCATCTTCGATCGCCTGGTCGCCGCGACAGGGTCGGTCGCCACCGCGGGCTTCCTCATCTACGTCGCCGACGCGTTCGGCTACGCGGGCAGCGTGACCCTCCTGGTGTGGAAGAGCCTCAGCCGCCCCGACGTGCCGTGGGTGCCGTTCCTGGAGTGGTTCGGCATCGCCTCGTCGGTGGTGGTGATCGCGCTCTACGCCGTGTCCGCCGCGTACTTCGGCCGCAGGGGTCGAGAGCAGCCCGCGGCCCCCGCCGCGCCGTGACCGTCGCGCCGCCCAGCCCTTGCTGGTTCAAAACTCGCAGAAGCCGAAGCTGCACTCGGGGCGCTCGGTCGGGCACTCCGCGCTCGACGAGCAGGCCTGGCAGTCGGTGTCGCCCACCAGCGACTCGAAGTAGCAGCCGCAGGGGCGCAGCGGCTGCGACGAGGCGAGGGGCCCGCCGTCCTCGGTGCGGATGACGTTCATCGCGCACTGGGGAATGAGGCCGCTCTCCGCCTCGAGGGCGATGGGATCGAGCCCGGGGATCTCGTCGGTGCCGAGCACCAGGTTGATGAAGCGGGTCGCGCCGTCGTTCACCGGCAGACCGTCCTCGTCGACGCGGGTGAGGATGTGGACCACGCCCCAGATCGGATAGTGCCCGTCGCGCAGGTTGCGCTTGTCGAACGAAGTCGCCGTCGAGTCCGGAAAGTACCCGCAGGTCTGATCGTAGTGCTGGTAGGCGAGCATCCTCACCTCGCCCCGCAGCGGGTCGAGCCGGCTCACGTTCGCTCCCCCGATCGTCGTCGCGATCGCGTCGCCCGTGGCGTCCGTGACCCCAGCGAGGAGCACACCGGTCGCGTTGACGCTGGTCCCCGCCCACTTCTCGACGTCGAGCCCGATGGTCTTGGCGAAGATGTTCTCGGTGCCGGAGTCCGGGTCGCGGTGGAGGATGGTGCTGGGGTCCGTCCACGGCGCGACGTCGAGGGACTCGCCGCCGAAGCCGAACACCAGGTAGGCCGCCTCGGCGCTGATCGACTGCGCCGGCGAGTCGGGGTGGACGATGAAGCCGAAGCCGAGGGCGGGACCCTGGAAGTCCTGCACGCTCCCCAGTCCGTTGGGGAAGCTGGCGCAGGTCGTGGGAAACACCTCCGACAGCACCATGTCCGGCGGGATCTCGGGCTCACCCTCGGTGTCGGGGTCGAAGGGGAGGTCGCACTGCTCCTCGGCGTCGGGATCGCCCGGCCAGAAGGAGACCAGGTGTGCATCGGGACTGCCGATCTCGGCGGGGTCGGGCGTGGTCGGCTCGTTGTTGACCAGCGTCTGGATGCCCAGGCACGACGGATAACCCTTGTAGAAGATCCTCGTGCCGTCGTCCCACAGGGCGGCGGCGATGCCGCGCAGCACGTCGATCATCGAGTCGGGCCCGGCGATGTAGAGGACGCGCCCGGTCTCCATGTCGCATGGCGCGGCGGACGCGTGATCCGGCGCCAGCGACGCCGCGGCCACCCACGCCGCGGGGACCAGCGTGACCGCGCGCCACCACGCGCGCGCCACGCCGCAGCCGAGCGAGGAGCTGCTCATGGCACCGGCGGCAAGCTGCCGTCCTCCAGGAGGAGACCTTCGAGCTGCGCGTTGTCGAAGGGGATGCACTCGGCGTCGGTGCAGGCGGTGAGGAACTCGACCTGCACCGTGGGCTCGCACGAGAAGCACCCCTCGGCGCCGATGCAGCCGGCGGTGCCCGAGGTCTCCCGCGCCAGGCAGACGCCGCCGGCGACGTCGCAGCGGGCGTTCTCGAAGCCGCTGCAATCGTCGTCCGTCTGGCACTGGGTGCTCCGGGACTCGACCACCAGGGAGCACGCGGGCCCTGCCCCGAGCGCCGCGATGGAGCCGACGACGATCGCCAGGGTGCTCGTCCTCCCGAGCGTCGTCAGGTGCTGGAACCGCGGCATTTGGAGGGTCGGCACGGGACTCTCCCTCGCGAGGCTACCACTCCGCTTGGGCGCCGGGTGAGGGGGGCTCTAGACTGCGGGCCGGGGCCTTCGGCCCCCGGGGCGCCGTCGGCGGCTGTCCCGCGCGCAGCAGCACGACGACGATGGCA
>JBKJLX010000561.1:0-5028 GCA_046596645.1 Polyangiaceae bacterium | reverse complement strand
CGTCAGGGTGCGCCACAAGCTCCGGATGGCGACGCTGAGCGTGGGCGACCCGCTCGACAAGAACACCGACGTGGGCGCCATCAACTCGAAGATGCAGCTCGACAAGATCCGGGAGATGGTCGAGCACGGCGAGAAGGAGGGCGGCCGCCGCTGGAGCACCCCCTGCGACCTTCCCAACAAGGGCTACTGGTTCGCGCCCACGTTCTTCACCGACGTCGCGCAGTCGCACCGCATCGCCCGGGAGGAGATCTTCGGGCCGGTGCTCTCGATCATGACCTTCCGCACGCCGGACGAGGCGATCGAGAAGGCGAACAACACCATGTACGGCCTCTCGGCCGGCGTCTGGACCGACAAGGGCTCGAAGATCTTCGACGTGGCGACGAAGCTGCGCGCCGGCGTGGTGTGGGCGAACACCTTCAACAAGTTCGACCCGACATCGCCCTTCGGTGGCTACAAGGAGAGCGGCTTCGGTCGCGAGGGGGGCCGCCAGGGGCTGCTCGCCTACCTCGACGTGGACTGAGGCATCGGATCATGGCGAACACCAAGCTCTCTTCCGCGGGACACCCGCACCCGGGCCAGAACGGCGCCAACGGCGCCTCGGACTGGACGCCTTCGACGCTGCTCGGCGTGCGCAAGGCCTACAAGATGTACGTCGGCGGCGCCTTCGTGCGCTCCGAGTCGGGGAGGTACTTCCAGGTGCAGGAGACCGAAACCGCCGGCGAGCACGGAACGGTGGAGAACGTCCCCCTGGCCTCGCGCAAGGACGGGCGTGACGCGGTGAAGGTCGCAATCGCGGCCTACGACGGCTGGTCCAGGCGCGCCGCCGCCAACCGCGGGCAGATCCTCTACCGCGTGGCGGAGATGACGGACGCGCGCTCGGGGGAGCTGGTGAAGTCGCTGGAGCGTGCCGGTCTCACCTCGAAGGAGGCATCTCGCGAGGTGGCGGCGACCGTCGATCGCGCGGTCGCCTGGTCGGGCTGGTGCGACAAGTTCCAGAGCCTGTTCTCCAGCCTCAACCCCGTCCCCGGTCCCCACTTCGACTTCACCATCCCGGAGTCGATGGGTGTCGTCGTCATCGCGGCGCCGCGCCGCCCGGCCTTGCTCGGCCTCGCCTCGGCGGTGCTGCCCGTGCTGGTCGGCGGCAACACCTGCATCGTCGTCGCCGGCGAGGATGACCCTCGCACCGCGATCGTGTGGAGCGAGGCGCTGGCCACCAGCGACCTCCCCGCTGGCGTCGTGAACATCCTCACCGGCAAGGGGAGCGAGGTCCTGCCGCACCTCGCGCGCCACATGGAGGTGGCTGCCCTCGACTTGCACGGCGTCGACCCCGCCCTCGGCAAGCAGCTGGAGGAGCTGGCCGTCGACAACGTGAAGCGCGTGAGGACCCGCGCCATCGAGGGCGAGGCGTGGTTCGACCCCGCCACCTGCGAGTCGCCACGCTGGATCGAGCGCTTCGTCGAGATGAAGACCATCTGGCATCCCTCGGGAGCCTGATCGCGCCGAGGGGTCCCATCTCTCGGGGGACCCCACCTCTCCAGAGGGTCTAGGTCGGTCCCAGCATCATGGCGACGAATTTCTCGATCTCGCGCCGCAAGGTCTCGTCGACCAGCGCGAACTCGAGGCCGACGAGCTCGTGACCGGGACGGGTCGGCTGGCGCCAGGCGACCGTGGCCGGCACCGACACCATTTGCTGGCTGATGGGCAGCGCGAAGCGCGCGCTGACGCTCTCTCGATCGCGCAGCCCCTCCGGCAGGTGGATCATCAGGCCGCCCTCGCCGATGTTCTCGGCGCGGCCGTCGAAGTGGCGCGGCCCGACGACGACCCGCGCCGGCGCGACGTAGGGCGCGCGCCGGTTCAGGCGCCGCTGCGCCGCGGCGGCGTCGACGCTCTCCGTCGTCGGTCTTGTCGGCGCGCCGACGATGGCCGAGCCCCCGCCGCTCATCGGGCGCACGCGAAGAACGCCTCCGCCCGTCGGCGGCCGCTGTGGCGGCACATGTCTCCCCGTCGGAGGGCGGTCGGGTGGAGGCGGAGGCCCCTTGCCGTCGTTGCCGGTGCCCACGTCAGGTCCTCGGCTTCACGAACTTGAGGGTCATGCGATCGCTCTCGCCGATCGCCTGGTACTTCGCCTTGTCTGCCTCGGGGATGCGCAGGTTCGGCGGCAGCATCCACACCCCGTCCGGGTGGTCCTTGGTGTCCTTGAGGTTGGCGTTGACCTCGCTCTTGGCCTCCAGCTTGAAGCCCCCCTTGGTGACCTGCTCGATCACGTACTTCTCCGGCAGGTAGCCCTTCTCGGCGCTGGTCCTGGGGTCGGCGTCGGGCTTGGCGCGGTGCGCCTCGACCCCGAAGACGCCGCCTGGCTTCAGCACCCGGAACACCTCGGCCACATTGTGCTCGAGGAGCCCGTTGCGCTGCCACCCGTGCAGTTCGCGCATGGCGATGACGACGTCGTACGTGCCGGTGGCGCCGAGGTTCGGCTTCTCGCCGACGACGATGTGCTGGATCTTGCTGCCCAGCGCGGGCGACTTGTCGATGAAGGCCTTGATGCGCTGTCCGTAGAGCGTGGACCGCGAGGTGCGCGAGCCCGCCTCATCGGGGCCGGTCACCGCGAGCTTGCCCTTCTTCGCGAGCAGGGGCGCGAGGAGCTCGGTGTACCAGCCGCCGCCGCCGCCGAACTCGAGCACCCTGGAGTCGGGCTTGAGACCGAAGAAGCTCAGCGTCTCCACCGGGTGCCGCGACTTGTCGCGCGCGGCGTCGCCGGGGGCGCGGTGGTCGCTCGCCATGATGGCGCGCAGCGCCTTTTCCAGGTTGACGCTGTCCTTCTCGGCGAGGACCTTGGTCTTCGCCTCCAGGTCCGCCGTGAACCGCGCCTTCTCCTTGGCCACGTCGGCCTCGAGCTTGGTGAAGTCCTCCGCCAGCTTGCGCTGCTCCTCGGCCTTCTGCGCGTCCGTCGCGGCGCCGGGGGCGGCCGCCGAGGCGGGCGCCGGATCGTCGCCGCTCATCATCGCGAGCATCGGGTCGACCATCGGCGGGTTCTGCGGCAGCCCCGGCGGCGCGGGCGGCGGCGTCGACGAGCCGCAGGCACCGGCGCCCAGCGACAGCGACAGCGCCAGGAGCAGGCCGGGGCTCAGAGAACGCGGCGGGAGCGAGCGAATCTTCACGGACGGGACCCTAGTGGAGGCGCGGGCGCGGTCAACCGTCGGAGCGTGGTTCGTTCGCGATTCGCTCCAGCGCGTCGTCGTACCAGCGCTCGACGCTCGAGCGAAAAGGCCACATCCATCCGTAGTCGGGGCCCACGAAGCGGCCGACGACGTGCTCGCGCAGGTGCGTGCTGCGGGCCGCATCCGCGCCGCGCAGGTCCCACGTGGCGCGGATCGTCTCCTCGTAGGCCTCCCACTCGATGCGGGCGCGACCCCACGCCAGCCCCAGCGGCAGGATGGGGACGAGGTAGAGGAACGCCATGCCGGGCAGCGTCCACCGGCGGCGTTGCCGCAGGTGGACGCGCTCGTGGCGCAGCGTGATGACCGCCTCCACCGGGTCGACGTCGTCCCATCCCTCGGGCACGTAGAGGGTGTCGCCGATCACCGTGTAGTAGCGCGTCATGAACACGCGCTGCCCGCCCAGCGTGATCACGCGCAGCGCGACGTCGATGGCGCGCGACAGCCCGCTGTCGGCCTTCCTCACCACCCGGAAGCGCGGGAACTCGGCACGCATCTCTTCGATGCAATGCTCCAGCTGCAGCACCTGCCGGTGCTGCTCTCCATCGAGCGCCGCGAGGGTCATGTCGGATCGTGGCCCAGGCGCATGCCCACCGCCAGCGTCCGCCCGCTCACCAGGTCGTCCGCGGGTAGCGGCTTCCGTCCCTCGATCTGCGCCCGCACCAGCTCGACGCGGCCCGCGCCGCACGCCACCTCGCAGCGGCCCCGGTGCGCGGTCACGATGGTGCCAGGCGATCCGCCAGCATCACCGGGGGCGCGCCGCGTCGTCAGCACCTTGAGAAGCTTGCCCGAGGCCGTGGTCGACGCGCCCGGCCAGGGCGACATGCCGCGGACGTGATCGTGCACCCGCGAGGCCGGGAGCGACCAGTCGACGCGACCGTCCTCCCTGGAGAGCATGGGCGCCATCGTCGCGGCCGCGTGGTCCTGGGGCGACGCGGTCAGCTCGCCTGCCACCGCCCGCGGCAGGTCGAGCCGCACGACCTCGGCGGCGCACGCGGCGAGCAGCTCGGTGACCTCGGCCGCCGTGGCATCGGGCCCGATCGGCACCTCTCGCCAGGTGAACACCGGCCCGGTGTCCATCCCCACGTCCATCTGCATGAGCGACACGCCGGTGACGATCTCGCCGCGGACGACGCTCCAGGTGATCGGCGCCGCGCCGCGGTACTTCGGCAGGATCGAGGCGTGCAGGTTCATGCACCCACGCCGCGGCGCCTCCAGCACCCCGAGGGGGAGGATGCGCCCGTAGGCCATGACCACCGCGACGTCGAGGGAGCGCTCGGCGAGCGAGGCCGCGAAGTCCGGCGTGCGAACCTTGGTCGGCTGCGCCACCTCGATGCCCAGCTCACGGGCGCGCGCCTTCACGGCGGGTTCGGCCATGGTGAGCCCACGACCGGCCGGCTTGTCGGGCTGGCAGACGACGAGCACCACCTCGGCGATGGTGGCGAGCGCCGACAGCGCAGGGACGGCGATGGCGGGGGTCCCGAAGAAGGCGGCTCGCACGCCCGGTGACTACCGCACCGTGCCAGGCGCCGAAAGCGAAGGACCCCGACGGGTGGCTCGAACAGGAGATGGGCGGGCGGAGGCGGAGATGGTAGGCGCTGGTCTTACCCAGGAGATTCACTCATGCGCCTCACGCTGTCGGCTCCGCTCCTCGTTCTCTTCGCCCTCTCTGCCGCCTGTGGCGACGACGGCGGAGCCACCACCTCCTCGGGCACCGGCCAGGGCGGAGACTCTGGCGACGGCGGTTCCACCTCCAGCCCCGGCTCCACCGGCACCGACGTCACCACCGGCGTGACCGCGATCGCGACGGCCG
>JBKJLX010000509.1:0-5889 GCA_046596645.1 Polyangiaceae bacterium | reverse complement strand
GCTCGCCGGGAGCGACGCGTCGGACGCACAGCTCCTCGCGTGCGATCCCACCGGGAGCTTCATCGGCGAGCTCGCCCTCGCCGCCGTGCTCGACCGCGGCAAGCTGGAGGGGCCGCGGCGCGCGCGCTGGACGGCGCTGCTCGGCGCCAAGTCGGCGCGCACTCGCGCGGCGGCGCTCGAGCTCCTCGGCAGCCACCGCGAGATCGAGGGCGCCGCCTCGATCCTCGCAACGGCGCTGGGAGCCCTGGAGCCCGGCGTCGTCGGCACGGCGGCCGAGCTGGTGGCCAAGCACCCGCTCCTTGCGAGCGCGCCGCGCCAGGGAGGGAAGGGGAAGGCGGGCAAGAAGGGCGACGCGTCGGGCGCGGAGAAGAAGCCCGGCGATGACGACGCGAAGTCGGGCCCGCCCGATCCCGAGCTGGGCAAGGCGATCGTCGCCGCGCTCGCGCGCGCCATCACCGCCGGCGACGCCGAGGTCCTCGGCGTGCTCGCCGACGCCGCGGGCGCGCTGGCGTGGAAGGGCGCGCGCGCCCCGCTGGAGACGCTGTGCACGCACCCGGTGCCGGACGTCCGCCGGCGCGTGGCGGCCGCCCTCGGGCTGATCGACGGCGCCAAGCGCACCTGCCCGCCCCCCGAGGGGGGCGCTCCGGAGCCGGCGGAGCTGGCGTCGCCGCTGGGTGGCCCGACCCGCGTGGTGCTGGTGACCGACGTGGGTGAGCTGTCGCTCGAGCTCGATCCCGCGCTGGCGCCGGTGACGGCGTCGCGCATCGCCCGCCTGGTCGAGGCGAAGTACTTCGACGGGAAGATCGTCCACCGCGTGGTGCCCGGCTTCGTCGCGCAGCTCGGCGCGCCCTTCGCCGATGGCTGGGGCGGGGCGGACGACGCGCCGCCGCTGCGCTGCGAGACCTCACCGGTCGCCTACGATCCGCTGGTGGTCGGCATGGCGCTCTCCGGGCGCGACACCGGCTCGACCCAGTTCTTCGTCACGTTCGCGCGCCACCCCCACCTCGACGGCGGGTATGCGGCGATCGGCACGGCGAGCGGGCCGTGGGAGTCGCTGGCCGAGGGCGACGTCGTCCTCAGCGCGCGGCTCGCACGCTGAGAACGGGAGCGCCGCGCGCTCAGTCGGGAGGGGGCGGCGGCGGCGGGGGCGGGGCGATGACGTCGAGGTTGAGGCCGCCAGGGTACTGGTAGCTCGTGTACGTGCCGTAACCCATGACCTGGATGCCCACGGGCTCCGACGCCTCCAGGAGATGCGCGCCGTTGTTGCCGATGCCGAGCTGGACCCGCGCGACGCCGAAGCCGGACGAGAAGGCGACCGGCATCACCGCGAGCGGAGCGCCGTCGAGCGTCACCTGCGCGGTCATCGGCATCACGATGTCGACGTAGCTGACGGTGTAGTCACTGGGCGCGAGGAACACGTACTTCAAGCGGTACTGCTCGATCGCGGTGGCGGCCGACTGGTCGGGGTCACCGCGCTGCTCGGTGATCGGGGCGCCAGCGTCGGTGAGCGAGGCGCCGAGCTGGAAGGTGGCGATCGCAAACTCCGCCGTGCCCTGCACCTCGAAGTCCTGCGACACGATGCCGAGGTCGACCACCTGGCCGGCGTTGAGCGTGGTCGGCGCACCGGCGGGCATGACGCCCGGGTAGGTGAGCGTCGTGTTGTTGGCGTTGCCGATCAGGCGCACGACGTGGCCGCACGGCGCGCCGCGCGGGCCGCTGGGGACGGCCACCACGTAGCGCTCACCCAGCGTCTCCGCCGGGAACACGCTCTCCTCGATGTGGTCGCAGGCGCTGACGTCGTCGGTGATGAAGCGGCAGGGGTGCCCGTGGATCACCTGGATGGGCTTGTCGCCCTAAACCAGTCCGCCGCTCAGATCGCCCGGCACCGTCCCGAACAGCTGGACCACCTCGCCGCGCCCGATGGGAAAAGCGATGGTCTGCCCGGGGTTGCCCTGCGCCACACCGCGGCCGGCGATGGAGCCGCCGAGGGGCTGTGCGTCACGCTGACGGTCGTCCCGTCCTCGATGCCGGTGATGGTGACGTAGCTATCCATGTTGGCTATTAGACAGCTTTTGTAGCCGGTGACGCGGTAGTTACCGGTGAGCGCCGTGCTGGGGAGGAGCAGCGACGCGTCGTTGGAGTACGAGAAGCAGCTCACGCCGCACTGCGGCCCCGGGCACGCCGACCAGTCCTTCCCCGGGGGCCCGCCGGTGGACCCGAGCTCGAGCGCGCTGAACTGGTAGACCGTCACCGGCACCGAGCTCACCAGGTGGAACGACCCGCCAGGGACGCGCGAGGTCACGTTGGACGCGGACACCGAGGTGCAGGCGTCGAAGTCGGGCCCCTTCAGCTCGGGCACCCAGGGGAGGAAGATCTTCTCCAGGCCGTTGGCGGGGATGGTGGCAGCGCCGACCTGCGCGCCGTTCCGTTCCACCGTGACCGTGGCCGGCTCGTCGCCCGCGATGTACGTGTGCGCCGCCGCCGCCTGGGCGCTGCCGATGCGCTGCCGATGCGCTGCCGATGCGCTGCCTTATCAGGCGCGTCGCCGGCGCCGTGCGATCGCGGCCGCCGCCGCCACCAGGAGCAACATGGGCGTGGCGCCGGTCCCGCCGAGCGGACCGATGGCGCAGCCCGTCCGCGCGTCGCCCTCGCCATCGTCGCCGCCCTCATCCCTGCCGCCGTTGCCGCTGCCGGTCGAGCCGCTCCCACCCGTGCCCGTGTCGTCGACGTCGCCACTTCCGACGCTGGTGGCGTCCAGGCTGCCGGTGCCGCTGCCGACCCCGCAGCCACCGGGCGTGCCGGTCGGTCCGTTGCCGCTGCTCGTCGAGGGACCGCCGGACGCCGTGGTGTCCGCCGTGGTGCCGCCCTCGCCCGCGGTGGCGCCGCCCTCGCCGGTGGAGCCACCACCGCCGGTGGAGCCGACCTCGCCCGTGGAGCCGCCCTCGCCGGTGGAGCCGCCACCGCCGGTGGAGCCGACCTCGCCGGTGGAGCCGACCTCGCCGGTGGAGCCGTCGCCGTCGCCGCCGCCAGATCCCACGTCGCCGCTGGAGACCGAGCTTACCGTCGTCGTGCCGGCCCCGCCGTCGCCGCCCGCGCCGCCGCTACCGGTCGTCGCCGCGGCGCTGCTGACGGCGCTGCTCACCGCGCTGGTCGTGGCGCCACCCTCGACGCAGCCGGCCTGCGCAGTGTTGCCGTAGGCGCCCATGTCGACGCGACCGCCGTTGGGATCGGGCTCCGCGGCATAGGCGCCCGCAGGATCGCCGGCGTCGATGGCCGGACTCATGCTGCCGTCGGTTACGCACTCGCCAACGTTGGTCGGTCGCCCCCGCGTCGAGCGCAGGTGGTAGTCGCCGCTCCCCGCGAACTGGGGGTCGAGCTGGAGATTGCCCTCGCCGGGGGCGCCGTCCTCCACGTCGCTGTAACGCACGGTGAGGGACGAGGTGGAGTCGACCGCGAAGCTCGACCCGCCATTTTGCCAGACGACCGAGCTGGTCACCGTCGCTCTGGAGTAGCGCTCGAGGAGGATGGCGTTGCCGCCCGAGCACGCGTGCCCCGCGATGGTCACGTTGGTCAGGTTGGCGGTGGAGCCGGTGCCGTTCAGCCCGTCGACGTAGAGGCCCGCGCCGGCGCCCGAGGGGCAGAGGTTGTCGACGATGAGCTCGTTCACCAGGGTGGCGACCGCGCCGTCGTCGATGAACGTACCGCTGCCCTTGCTGGGCGCGCGGTTGCCGCTGACGACGTTGCCCCGCAGCTCGGCCACTGTGGAAGCGCCGAAGACGAGGATGCCGCCACCCCAGCCGTAGGCAAGCCCCTCGCCGGAGCGGTTGCCGCGGATGACGTTGCCGATGATGTGCACGTCGCCGTGGCCGTAGACGCCGCCGCCGTGGTCCCCGTACGCGACGTTGTTCTCCACCAGGCTCACCTCGAGCCGGAGAGCGCCGCCGTCGGCGGCGATGCCGGCGCCGCGCTCGCCGACGTTGTTGCGGATGATGCTCTCGCGCACGACCAGCGGGACGTCGGCGTAGATCCCCCCGCCGTGCTCGGAGGACACGCCGCTGTCCTCGATGGTGCAGCGGGTGACGGTGAGGCTGTGGGCGCTCGGCGGGTCGCCGTCGGCGAAGACGCCGTGCTGGCTCCCCTCGCGGATCACGAAGCCGCTGAGGCTCGCCGCGCCGGCATCGACGAAGGAGAAGACCGCCACGCCGGCCGTGGAGGTGACGATGGTCTGCGGGTCCATGGTGTCGGGGGCGGCGAAGTCACCCGCGGCGCCGGCCGCGTACTGGTCGGCGGTGGTGCCGATGTAGCCGCCCTCGAAGGTCAGGTTGTCCTTGGTGACGGCGACGGACTCCGGATAGGTGCCCCGTGCGACCTTGATGCGGTCCCCGGCCGCGGCCGCAGCCAGCGCGGCGCCGATCGAGCGGTACGGGCGCGCCGCGGTGCCATCGGCGGCGCCGGCGTTGCGGCCGTCGACGTGGAGATCGGCGGCGCTGGCGCCTCTGGCCCCCGCTAGCAGCGCGACGAGCGCCGCCGAGGCGAGGGCACTGCGCTGGGACCAGGAGGCTAGGCGCCGCGAGTGCATGAGCGCCGCAAAGCACGGACCGAGCCAACGGCCGTCGCCGCCCCCAGGGCCAGATGGCGCCCATTGCAGCGCCGCAGGCGCTGGAATGGGCGCCCTTCAGTCCCGGCGAGTTTGGAGCGAGCCGCGGCGCACGCGCCGAGCGAGGCAGAACGCCGCGCCCACCAGCAGCGCGAGAACGGGGGCCGCGGGGCGGTGTGGCTCGCCGACCACCGTGCAGCCACACCCTGCGCTGCCGCCCTCGGCGGGGTCACCCGAGCCGCCCCCGTCGCCGTCACCCCCGGCGGGAAAGACGCTGCCGGGGCCGCCGTCGTCGTCTCCTCCGCCGTCGGACCCGTCGTCATCCCCGGCGCCCGGGCTCCCGCCGGCCCCGCTGGTCGCGCCGGGCCCGGTCGTGGTCGCGGCGACCGCGCCCGTCGCGCCGGTGGTCGCGACCGTCGCGGCGCTCGGGTCGCAGGTCGCGAGCACGGTGTTGCCGAAGGCGCCCATGTCGACCCGCCTGCCGTTGGGCACGGGCTCCGCCGCAAAGTCGCCGGCCGGGTTGCCGGCGTCGACGCAGGGGCTGGTGGCGCCGTCGACGACGCAGGTGCCGGTCGCGTCGGGCCGCCCCACCGCGGAGCGGAGGTGCCAGTCGCCGGCGGCGGGATCGCCGAACAGGGGATCAACCTGCAGGTTGCCCTCGCCAGGGGCGCCGTCCTCCACGTCGCTGAAGGTCACGGTGAGCGAGCTGCCGTCGTCGACGGCGAAGCTGACCCCGGCGTTGCTCCACACGATCGAGCTCGTCATGGTGACCGTGGAGGCGCGCTCGACCAGCATCGCGTCGCCAGTCCCCGTGCAGTCGTGGCCGGCGATGGTGACGTTGACCAGGTCGACGCGCGACCCGGTGCTCTCGTCGACCCCATCGACGTACAGGCCGGAGCCGCTGCCGCTGCCGCACACGTTGTCGACGATGAGCTCGTTCCTGATCGACGCCTGCGCCCCGTCGTCGATGAACTCGCCGCTGCCGTGGGTCGGCGCGTAGTTGCCGGTGACCAGGTTGCCCCGGAAGTCGGCCACCGAGCCCTGGTTGAACACCAGGATGCCGCCGCCCCAGCCGTAGCCGGCGCTCTCCCCGGCACGGTTGCCGCGGACCACGCTGTCGTAGATGCGCACGTCCCCCGTCGCATAGATGCCGCCGCCGTGGTCGCCGTGGCCGACGTTGTTCTCCACCAGGCAGCCCTCGACGAGGATCGACGCCTCGCTCACCAGGCCGGCGCCGCGATCGCCGATGTTGTTGCGCACCACCGTCGAGCGCACGACCGTGGGCATGATCG
>JBKJLX010000355.1:0-11491 GCA_046596645.1 Polyangiaceae bacterium | reverse complement strand
CGGCGCGTGGGTGTGCGCGTCGACCAGCCCGGGTGTGAGCAGCTGCGCATCCCGCGCGATCGGTGCGCCGGGCGCCGCGGCCAGCACCTCGGCGCGCGTGCCCACCGCCACCACGCGGCCGTCGGCGAACGCGATGCCGCCGTCCTCGATCACGCCCAGCGGGTCGTCGACCGTCGCCCGCGCGGGGTCGCAGGTGACGACGCGCGCAGCGAGGAGGACGCCGGGGGTCACGTCGCTCATCGTCCCCTCTCGGTGGGGTCGATGCTGGTGGCTCGCGCCGCATCGCCCAGCCGGCGGGCGCGGTCGACCAGCTCCACCGACTCGGGGTCGAGCCAGGGCGGCGGCTCGGCCAGGCCGCGCATCCTCCGCGACGCGGACGCGGCCCGCATCGCGGCCATGCGTGACGAGGCCTCCTCCACCCGGCGACGGAACGCCGGGCTGGCCTCGGCCTCGCGCAAGAGCGCCTCGAACGCCGCGCCGGCAGCCGCCTCGTCGCGGCACACCAGCACCGCGTCGCACCCGGCAGTGATGGCCAGCACGGCGCTCTCGGCCGGCGGGTGGAGATCGGCGACCGCGCGCATCTCCAGATCGTCGGAGAGGAGCGCGCCCCGGAACCCGAGCTCGTCGCGCAGCACCCCGGTGCAGGCCTTTCGCGAGAACGTCGCCGGGACGCCGGGCTCCAGCCCCTCGCACACGACGTGGGCGGTCATCAGCGAGTCGAGCCCGGCGCGCGCGGCGGCGGCGAACGGCAAGAGCTCGATGGCGTCGAGGCGGGCGCGATCGTGGGGCAACACCGGCAGGTCGATGTGGCTGTCCTTCGCGGTGTCGCCGTGCCCGGGGAAGTGCTTGCCGCACGCCAGCACGCCCCCCGCGGCGAGCCCCTCGGCAAAGGCGAGGCCGAGTCGCGCGCAGACCGCGGGATCGCGGGCGAAGGAGCGGTCGCCGATGACCGGGTTGTCGGGGTTGGAGTCGACGTCCAGGACCGGCGCGAGATCCAGATCGATGCCCAGGTGAACGAGCCCGCGGCCGACGACGCGCCCGGCGTCGCGCACCAGCGCCTCGCCGCCTGTGGCGAGGACCCGCATCGCGGGGAGCGTCGGGAACGGCGCGGCGAGCCGGGTCACCCGGCCTCCTTCCTGGTCGATGGCCACCGTCGGCGGGAGGGGCTCGCCGCTCCGCGCCACCGCGGCCTCGATCTCGGCGGTCAGCGCCCGCGTCGACTCCAGCGAGGGGACGTTGCGCCGGAACAGCACCACCCCTCCCCGCTCGCTGCGCTCGAGAGCGGCGCGCGTGATCGGCGCGAGGGTGACGCCGTCGAAGCCGACGAGGAGGAGACGGCCGACCAGGGATGACAGCGACGCGAGCGGATCGGGGGTCATGGTCGTCAACGCTCCGCCAGCGCCAGCGCGGGGTCGACCCTCGCCGCGCGCCGCGCGGGCCCGAAGGCACCCAGGAGCGCGAACAGCACCGCGAAACCCAGCGCCGCGAGGACCAGCCACCCCGAAAATGCGAAGAACGTCTCCGGCTTGAACGGAAAGTCCGGCAGACGGGTCTGCGCCAGACGATCAGCCCCCAGCGCTGCGAGCCACGAGAGGAGGAGGCCGGTCGCGCCGCCCACCACGCCCACCAGCAGCGCCAGCGACAGCATCCACACGGCGACGTCGCGCCCGCTGGCGCCCAGAGCGCGGTAGAGCGCGATCTCGCCGCGGCGCTCGGCGACCAGGACCCGGAAGGTGGTGGCGATGTTGGACGCCGACACCAGCAGGATCACGCCGGCCACGAGCGACAGGAGCGCGATGATGCCGCTGGTCAACACGCTCACGTCGCGCGCCCGGGTGTCCTTCGGCTCCAGCTTCATCTCGGCGCCACGGGCCAGGACCGCCGCCGTGTCCCCGCCGCTCGCGGAGACGACGATCGCGCTGGAGAACGAGCTCGCCGTCGCCTCGCCGGCGAACTCGGTGTTCCACCGCTTCACGACCCCGAGCGGCATGGTGATGCCGAGGTCCACAGCGCGCCGGGAGATGCCGACCAGCCGTGCCTTGACCACGCGGACCTCGCCGCGCTTGGCCTTGCCCAGCAGCGACTCGCCCAGGCGCATGGTGAAGACGACACCCTGCGCCCGCGAGACCAGCGTCTCCCCGATGGGTGGCAGGCCGTGGGCCGGGGCCAGGGACTTGTCGAAGACCTCGACCAGGTAGCGGCTGATGAGGACCGGCACCGGCTGCGAACACTTGCCCTCCGCGGCGCCGCTCGAGCGCTCGCAGTAGAGGGCGGCGTCGCAGCCGCCATCGTCACTGCAGGCGACCGTGGCTTCGTCGAGCGGGTCGGCGAAGGGGGCCGAGAAGCCCCTCGCCTCGTCGGCGATCAGCGCGGGCTCGATACCGTCGCCGATCAGCTCGCTGGTGCCGACCTCACGGCCGATGATCTCCTTGCCGCCGCGCGCGCTGGAGGGGAACGCGAAGCGCAGCTTGGGGTAGACGCCCACCACTCCGGGGACGCGGTGCAGCGCGTCGACCTGCACCTGGGAGACGCCGGGCGGTGCGCCGCCGCCGAAGAGCAGCCCCACCAGCCCTGGATCGGCGGCCTTGGGCGGCTCCAGCTCCACCTGCTCGATGGGGAAGACGTCGCCCAGCAGCACCTTGCGCACCCCGAGGCCGAGGGCGACGAAGAACACCAGCGCCGCGATCCCGGCGGCGATCCCGAAGCCGCTCGCGAGCAGCGCGCCGCGGGCGCGGCGCGCGTCGCTGCGGAGGAGACGACCGAGCGAGCGCAGCTTCACGAGAGCCTCCCCCCGTCGAGGCGGAGCACGCGGTCGGCCTTGGCCGCGAGCCCCTCGGAGTGCGTGGCGGCCAGCACCGCGACGCCCTCGTCGTGGGCGATGTCGCGGAACAGGGTCGCGATGGCCTCGCCCGTGTCGGCGTCGAGGTTGCCGGTGGGCTCGTCGCAGAGGAGCAGCGCCGGTGTCCGCAGGAGCGCTCGCGCGATCGCCACACGCTGGCGTTGCCCACCCGAGAGATGCGCGATCGCGTCCGTCTCGCGCCCGCCGAGGCCGAGTCGGTCGAGAAGCTCGCGCGCTCGGGGACCGCGATCGACATCGGCGTGCTCGAAGAGCGATGGCGCGAGCACGTTGTCGAGGACCGAGAGGTGCGGGAGCAGGTGGAATGCCTGAAAAACGAAGCCGACGCCATCACCGCGCAGCCGCGACAGCGCCCCGTCGCTCAGGGTGCTCAGGTCGCTGCCGAGCACCTCGACCTTGCCCTCCCAGGCGCGGTCGAGACCGCCCACGATCCCGAGGAGCGTGCTCTTGCCGGAGCCGCTCGCCCCCACCACCGCCAGGAGCTCACCGGAGAGAAGCTCGAGCGAGGCGCGGTCCAGCACCAGACGCGAGCTCGCGCCCTCGACGAAGCGCTTCGTCAGCCCCTCGCAGCGCGCGACCACGTCGCCCCTCGCCACGTGCGCCCCCCACCCTTCCTCTGGTGCCAGTCAGAGCGCGGCGACGGCGACGTTCGCACGGTCCGCGGCGGCCTCGGCGGCCTCGAGCCCGACCGTCCTCGCCGCCTCGCTCCCGGCGAGCGTCGTCGGGTCGATGCCCAGTGCGCGCAGGATGAAGGAGGGAGGCGTGAAGCCGAGGTCCGTCTCCCGCGCGAAGAGGGCGCCAAGGTGCTCGGCGTACGCGTGCGCGAGCTCGCGGAACGTGATGGTGTCGAAGTCCTTGGCGCGGCGGCGGCTGGCGTAGGCGCTGGCGACCAGCGCGGCGAAGGTCAGCTTGTACCAGAAGCGCATCCACGCCTTGTCGGTCGCACTCTTCCCCGCGATGGCGTGGCGGAGGAAATGGACGTTCAGAGGGACATGGAACGACTCGTCGCGCGTGAGGATCGTCAACATCTGCCGCACCGAGGGGTGCTTCACCCGGCGGAGGGCCATGCGGTAGGTCGTGGAGCCGATGGTCTCGAACATCAGGTTGACGAGGACGATCGTCTCCATCCTCTCCGCCATGCCGTACAGCCGGTAAAACGTGCGCGTAACCCGGCCCATGGGTCGGATCTCGCCGCCCATGTGGGCGAGGAACTCGGTGAGGAGGCCGCGGTGCCAGCCCTCCTCGTCCCCGTAGAGGCGGAGGCACTCGGCGAGGTCTGGATCGCTCTCGGCGACCTCGGCGGCGAGCTCGTGCGCCTGGCGCAGGCCCGATTCCTCGGCGCGGAAGGCAGCGTTGAAGAAGGCGACCGCGGCCACGCGCTCCGCCTCGCTGCCCCAGGCGATGGGCGTCGACAGGTCGAGCGTCTCGTCCGCCATGCGCTCGCGCCGCTTGCGCAGCTGGTCGAGCCACCACGACGTCGATCGAGTGCGGGGCGGGCCGACAGGCGCGGTCGTGCCGCGATGGTCGCGCGCCGCGGGGGCAGCGTAGGTGGAGGCCATCGTGCGAGGCCGCTCTTAGCAACGTTCCCCGATGAGGGAAAGGCGCGCCGCGCCGCGGGCCCTTGGGGGCCTCGACCGGCGATGGTTTTTGCTACGATCCCGGAGCGGTCGCCCCCGCGACCCCCTGGCCTCCTTCTGACGTCTCCCCTCCACCGTCTTCCCTCCTTGGCCCAACAGCTCGAGCTCCCCCTCATCGGACCGGAACCCACGTCCGAGGCGACGCGGATCCCCCGCGCCCGTCGGGTCTTCGTCAACCGCAGCCTCAAGCTCGCGGCCGTCGACTGGATCGGGTTCGACATGGACTACACCCTGGCGATCTACCGCCAGGAGGAGATGGATCGGCTCAGCGTCCAGGCCACGGCGAAGAAGCTGCTCTCGCGCGGCTACCCCGAGCTGGTCACGCAGATCCAGGTGCCGGTCGACTTTCCCATCCGCGGGCTGCTCATCGACAAGAAGCTCGGACACGTCCTCAAGATGGACCGCTTCAAGGTCGTGCAAAAGGCCTACCACGGCCTCAAGCCGCTCTCGAAGGAGGAGATCCGCACGCTCTACCAGGGCAAGCGGGTGCGCCCGTCGAGCGCGCGCTACCACTGGATCGACACCCTCTACGCCCTCAGCGAGGCGGCGCTCTTCACCGGGATCGTCGACGCGCTGGAGTCGCGGGGGGACGCGGTCGACTACGCCAAGCTCTTCGGCGACATCCGCGAGTGCATCGACGAGGCGCACCGCGACGGAAGCATCATCGACGTGGTGCAGGGGGACCTGCCGCGCTTCGTCGACCGCGATCCGCTCCTGGCGCCGACGCTCCACAAGCTGCGCTCGGCGGGCAAGCGGCTCTTCCTCCTCACCAACAGCCGCTGGCCGTTCACCGAGGCCATGATGACGTACCTGCTGGGCGGGGCGATGCCGGAGTACCCGAGCTTCCGCCACTTCTTCGACGCCATCGTGGTGGCCGCCAACAAGCCCTCGTTCTTCCAGGAGGGGCGGCCGCTGATGATCCGCGAGGGCCAGGAGACGCGCCCGGCCGTCTTCCCCCTCGAGCGAGGCGCCATCCACGAGGGGGGCAACCTTCACGATCTGGAGCGCGCGCTCGGCACCACCGGCGATCGAGTTCTCTACGTCGGCGATCACATCTTCGGCGACATGCTGCGCTCGCGGCGCGAGAGCGCCTGGCGCACCGCCATGATCGTGCAGGAGCTGGAGACCGAGGTGGCCGCCCACGAGACCTGCCGCGAGATGCACCGCAAGGCGGCCGAGCTGGAGACCAAGCGGGAGGACCTGGAGGATCAGCTGCGCTTCTGGCAGTCCCGCTTCAAGGAGATCGCGCGCCGCCTCGACAACGGCACCGTCCTCTCCGCTGTGGAAACGGCCCGCCTGGAGGCGGAGCGCGGCCGGGTGAAGCGCAGCGTGGAGCGCGTGCGCGGCCAGCTCCGCCACGTCGACGCCGACGCGCGCGGCATCGAGGCGTCGATCGACGTCCACTTCCACCCGTACTGGGGCTCTCTCCTCAAGGAGGCCAACGATCGCTCGAGCTTCGGCGACCAGGTGGAGGAGTATTCGTGCCTCTACACGTCGCGGGTGTCGAACCTGATGAGCTACTCCCCGCTCCAGCATTTCCGCAGCGCGCAAGACCGGATGGCGCACGAGCTGTGATTCTCGGGGGCCCTCCGGCAGGACCTGCAGGTCAGCCGAGGCCGAAGATGGCGAGCACGCGGGGGCCGGTGACCGCGATGGTGATGGCGCCGACGATCAGGATGACGATCCCGGGGCGGAAGAGGTCGACCGACCGCACCCCGTGCTGCACCACCATGGCGTTGGGTGGGGTACTCACCGCGAACGGAACGCCGACCGACGTGGCGACCGCCACCATGATCATCGTCGCCGGGGAGGGGTCCAGCCGCGCCGCGACCGGCAGCAGGAGGGCTGCGGTCGCGGTGTTGCTCATGACCGCAGACAGGCCGGCCGCCGCCCCGCAGAGGAAGAGCCGCTGCACCATCGGGCTCGGGGAGCTCTCCAGGAGCGCCGCGGAGACGCCGGCCAAGAGACCGGTCACCTCGATCAGCCGGCCCATCACGATGCCCCCAGCGACCAGGATGAGCGTCCCGAAGTCGAGATGACCCAGATCGTCCGCTCGTAGCAGGCCGGAGCCGAAGAGCGCGGCGGCGAGCCCCAGCGCCACGACCGGCGCCGGCACGCCGTGCAGCGGCTCGAGGAGCCAGGCGAGGATCGCCAGCACCGCCACGGCCAGGACCGCCCAGCCTCCCCGACCCACCGCCGGCGGCGGGGCCGACCCGTCCGCCAGGGGCACGGATCCCGCGAGCCCGCGCCAGCAGAGCGCGTACGTTCCGACCAGGAGCAGCGCCGCCAGCGGGAGCCCGAAGGCGATCCACGACGCGAAGGTGACCGACGCGCGCGGGCCGATCGCCGCGATGGCGATGCCATTCGGTCCAGTGCCGATCGGCGTGGCGATGCCACCCAGGTTGGCCGCCATGGCCAGCGCCACGAGCAGGGAGCGCCTTGCAGCGACGTCGCTCATTCGAGCGACCACCGGCGCGATCGCGGCGAGCATCAGCGCCGCCGAAGCGACGTTGCTCATCCACATCGAGAGGCCTGCGGTGCCCAGCATCAGCAGCGCGGCCAGACGTCGCAGGTCACCGCGAGAGGCCCGCACGATGCGGGCGGCCAGCACCTCGTCGAGGCCATGGACCCGCGCCGCGCGGGCCAGCGTGAAGCCGCCGAAGAACAACGCCAGCACCGGGTCGGCAGCCCACCCCATCGCCGTGCTCAGCGCCTCGGGACCACTCCGGTCGGCGAGGACCAGGGGAGCGGCGGCGACGAGGATCAGCGTCGGAACTAATGGCGAGACCGCCTCGAGGAGCCAGAGCGTCAGGCAGCCGGCCACCAGACCCAGCCGCAGGGCCTCGCCCGCCGGGGAAAGCAGCCCGATCCCCAGAGCGACGGCGGCGGCGACCAGCATGCGCACGAAGCGGACGTCGGACCGCGAGGCCACAGCCGGAACCTGTTCTGCCTCCGTCATCCTCGACTCGACCCCCGGCGCGGGACGAGCAGAGCACATGGCTCTCCTGGCGCGGCCGATGGCGGAGGCCGCTCGGGAGCGAGGCCGGGGACGGACCAGCCTGCCCGCCTCGATCCGCACCCCCTGGGGACGGCGTATCACCCGGATCGAGTCGCGGGGCACTCGCGGTGCTAAAGCTAGGTGCCGTGACAACCACGCCAGATCCGATCTTCGAGGCCCTCGCCAGGCTCCGGACCGAGTGGCCGAAGCGCGGCTGGAGCTGGGACAGTCGCCTCTGCTGCGTCGCCTCGAGCTTCGACGCCGTGCACGTCGAGCAGGCCGAGGCGGCGGCTCTGCGGGCGCTGCCCACGGTGTGGAGCGAGCGCTCCATGCCCCAGGCTCCCCCCGCGATCCGCGAGGTCGGGGAACGGAGCGGCGGCGTCCGCGCCGGTCAGCTCATCTACGCGCGCGCGACGGACGTCTCGATCGTGGCGTACGGGCTGTGGTGGCCCTGGGGCAACGGCTCCACGATCTCGCTGCGGGTCGGGATCGAGGCCAGCCGCGACTACAGCGCGAAGCTGTGCGAGCTCTTCGGGGTCGCGCCGAACTAGAGCGCGGCTTCCGGCACGCTACCCGACGTCGATGCGGTAAGCAGCCTCGAGGCAGCGCGTCGCGCCCCTGGCAGTCATGTGACGACTGGCCTCGGTGATGTCGTCCTCGCCCAGCGCCTCCACCCGGCCATGGGGAGCCCACAGCGCGTGCACCTGCGCGGGGGTGAGGTCGAAGGGCGGGCCCTCGGCGACGCCGTGCTGGAAGCCCACCAGGAGCGCGCGGGCGCCCGGGCCGAGGACGCGCGCCAGGGTCGCCACATAGCGCTCGCGATCGCGAGGCTCGAGGGCGATGAGCGCGGCGCGGTCGAAGGCGGCGTCGAGCGGACCGGTGACGTCGACGTCGAGCGCGAGGACGTCACCGCAGAGGAAGATGATCCCTCCGGCCTCGAAGCGCTCGAACGCGCCGCAGCGCGATCGCTTCGGCGTGAGGTCGTTCTCCGCGAAGAACGCCACGACCGCCCGCTCGACGATCTCCACCGCGATCACGAGGTGGCCGCGCGCAGCGAGCCACGCGACGTCGACCGCCTTGCCGGCCATCGGCACCAGGATGGACCGCGGTGCGGCCGGGTCGCCCGCGAGCACGTCGGCCCGCCGATCGAGCCAGGCGTTGGGCTTGCCCTCGTGGAAGCCGATCTTCCCCTCGTCCCAGCGCGCCTGCCAGAACGCCGCGTCCACCGTCATCCCTTCGCCTTTTTCTTCCCGTTGGCGTCGGCCTTCCGGCGCCTGTCAGCGTCGGCCTTCCTCTTCCGCTCGGCATCGGCCTCCCTCGCGTCCTTTGCCCTCTTGCGGTCCGCGTCGGCCTTCTTGCGGCTGGCCTCCGCCGCGTCGCGCTTGTCCCCGGCCGCCTTCGCCCTGGCGGCCACGGCGCGCTCGGCCTCCTCCTCCCTCTTCTTCTCCGCCTTCTTCTCGGCGACGAGGCGCCGCTCCTCCGCTCTGCGCTTCGCGTCGTCCCCTGGAGACCAGCAGCAGCGGAAGCCGGTCGAGTAGTCGAAGTACTTCGGCGAATGGGCGGTGGTCTTGTAGTCGCAGCCGTCGCCGTTGATGGTGACGTCAAGATAGTACCCACCGCGGAAGGTCCCGCCGCCGGCGCTCGTCCACTCGTGCAGGTTGCCGACCATGTCGAACGCGCCGTACGAGCTCTTGCAGCGGGTGTGGCGCCCACCGACCGCGAGCGAGCCCTCGGTGCGGTTGAGGCGCTCGTCGTTCATGTTCTCCTGCGTGTAGGCGCCCTCTGGCGCCTCGGCGCCGCCGCCGCCGAACAGCAGGTTCATGCCGCTCCTGCCCTCGTCGTTGCAGCGGCCGGGCACGCGATCGTCGCCGTAGGGGAAGGTCGTGGGCTTCTTCCCCTTGCAGGCGGTGATCCACTCCTCGTCGCTGCACAGGCGCTTGCCGGCCAGCTTGCAGGCGGCCGCCGCCTGCTCCTGGCTGATGTGGCCCTGCGGCACGCGCCCCTTCGCCGGCACCGCGCGGACGCGCTCGTCGCCGATCGGCTTGAACGGCGAGTGCTTCCCGACGACGTGGACCTTCCCGTCCTTGCCGACATCGACCACCTCGGTGGCCGCCTCGTGCGTGTCGATGCAGAACCCGCGGACTGGCACCATGCCGGACGGGCAGTCCAGCCCCAGAGCCGAGGCGAGGGGCATGCTCGGCCGCGGCGCCATCGAGGCGAGGGCGAGCACGAGCCCCCCTGCCGTCAGGGCAGGCCACCGCAGCGTCGACGGTGCGCGCACCAGGGCCATCGCTTCCTCGTGCCTACTAGCAGCGCCGCGGGCGGCGTGGGAGAGCCTGACCGTGGATCTCCCGAGCCCGGCGGGGCTGCCCGTCGCGACGTTCAAGGCCTCGCCCGAGGACTTCCTGGTCGACGAGCTACCGGCGTATCCCGAGAGCGGCCGTGGCGAGCACCTCTTCGTCCGCTTCGAGAAGCGCGACCTGACCACCGCCGACGCGGTCAAGCGCCTCGCGGCATGGCTCGAGGTCGACCCACGGGGCGCCGGGGTCGCGGGTCAGAAGGACAAGGTGGCGGTCGCGACGCAGACGGCCTCCTTCCCCTTCCCCATCGCCCGCGGCGCGCCCGACGGCCTGCTCGCGACGGCGACCGGGCTCCAGGGTCTCCGCGTGCTGGGCGTCCAGCGCCATGACAACAAGCTCAAGCCGGGCCACCTGATCGGAAACCGCTTCCGGATCACCTTGCGCGACGTCGAACCCGACGCCGCGGCCGCCATCCGAGCCGGGCTGGAGGACGCGGCGCGCGCGGGCGTCCCCAACGCGTATGGTCCCCAGCGCTACGGCCGCGACGGGGACAACCCCGAGCGCGCCCTGGCCTGGCTGGCCGGCAAGGAACGCGGGCCGCGCGACAAGCGCGACCAGCGCTTCCTCTTCAGCGCGCTCCAGTCTCATCTCTTCGACCGCGTCCTCGCGGAGCGGGTCGCCGCGGGGACCCACCGGACCGTGCTCGGTGGGGACCTCGCCAAGAAGCACGACTCGGGCGGCCTCTTCGCCGTGGCGGAGGAGGGCCCGGAGCTGGAGGAGGCCGTCGCGCGAGCCACTGGGCTGGAGATCTCGGCGACCGGCCCCATGTTCGGCGCCACCATGCGATGGCCCACCGGCGCGCCCGCGGTGCTCGAGCAGCGCGTCCTGGCCGAAGGTTTCGGGGATCCGGCCCGCCTGGTGGAGCTGGCGTACCTGGGGGAGGGAACGCGAAGGGCCCTTCGCCTGTTGCCGACCGAGCTGACGCTGGAAGAGCCCGAGGTCGGCAGGATCGTGGTGGGATTTGTGCTACCGAAGGGTGGATATGCGACCACGGTGCTGGGCGCCGTGTGTCGCCTCACGGTGAACCGACCGGGTGGCGCGGCCGTAGTCGTCGAGGGTGAGCTCTGCCGTCAGCCGGAGCTGGGCGAGCTCGCCGAAGGAAAAGGGCAGGTTCTCTAGATGGATCTCGTCGAGTGGCTGCAGCGGGTCATGGTCCGCGCCGGCGCGGAGTGGGTGCTCTGGATCATGATCGCGCTGAGCGTGATCTCGGTCGCGATCATCCTGGAGAGGGCGTGGTTCTTCTCCTCGCTGCGGGACGACCTGGTGCGTCTGGCAAGAGATCTCCAGGCGGCGCTCGACGACTCGATCGAGGCGGCGCAGCGGCGGATGTCGGCCTCTCCCTCCGCCGAGGCGGCAGTGGTGAGCGCCGGCCTCTCCATGGCGCACCGCGGGGCGGACGCGGCAGAGCAGGCGATGATGGGCGCCGCCGCCCTGCAGCGGATGAAGCTGGAGAAGCGCCTCGTCTTCCTCGGCACCCTCGGCAACAACGCCCCGTTCATCGGCCTCTTCGGCACCGTCATCGGCGTCGTGATGGCCTTCGAGGCGATGGGCAAGCAGTCGGTGGTCGGCGCCGCCGACGTCGCCCAGACCATGGGCGCCCCGGCGGCCGTCATGTCGAGCATCGCCGAGGCGCTGGTCG
>JBKJLX010000278.1:0-4288 GCA_046596645.1 Polyangiaceae bacterium | reverse complement strand
GGCGGGGCAACCGCCCTCGAGAAGAAGGCTCCGCCCCCTGCCGCTGGGGCAAAGGCGTCCGGGGCCGGGACGAAGGCCGCCAAGCCATCGCGCGCCGCCAAGGCCTGAGCGCCGCTCGAGGCGGCGGGCTCAGGCGCTGCGCGCCATGTGCATCGCCTCGCCGCGGACCGTCGGCGAGCCCTGCGCGTCCTGGACGATGGCGCGGAACGCGCGCGCCATCGCCGCGGCGTTGGGAAAGCGGTCCTCGCGACGGACCGCGAGGCCCTGGCGAAAGAACTGGTCGAGCTCCGGCGGCAGACCGGGCATGCGCGCCGAGGGAGACTCGAAGACCCCACGCATGATCCGCTGAAAAGTGTCGTGGAGGTGCACGCCTGCGAAGGGAAAGGCACCGGTGAGGCACGCGTAAGCGACCGCGGCCAGGCCGAAGACGTCGGAGCGACCGTCCACGTCGGGGAGACCCTGCAGCTGCTCGGGGCTCATGAAGCTGGGCGAGCCCACGGCGATGCCGGCGCCGGTCTTCACCCGGCCGCCGGCCGCGAGCTTGGCGACGCCGAAGTCCAGGAGCTTGACGACGGTCTGGCCGTCCTGCTCTGCGAGGAAGATGTTCGCCGGCTTCACGTCGCGATGGATGACGCCGGCGACGTGCGCGGCCACCAGCGCGTGCGCGATGTGGTCGAGCACCGTCGCCGTCTCGCCGAGGTCCAGCGGGCCACGCGCCAGGCGCTGCGCGAGGTCCTCGCCGTGGAGGCGCTCGAGAACCAGGTAGGGCGTGCTTCCGATCATCCCCTGGTCGATGAAGCGGACGATGTGGGCGCAGTCGATGCGCTCGATGACCTCCGCCTCCTGGCGGAAGCGGCCGACGGCCTCGACGCTCTTGGCGAGGTCGAAGCTCATGAGCTTCACCGCGACCTCGCGCCCAGCGGTCTCGTCGGTGGCCGCCCAGAGCGTGCCCATGCCCCCCTCGGCGATCGGCGCCGTCAGCCGGTAGCGCCCCCCGAGGACGTGGCCAGCGGCGACGACCCGAGCGACCACCGGCTCGTTGAGCGGCCGTCGCACCGAGGCCTTGCGCATCGCGCTGCGACTCGCCCCGGCGGTCGGCGACCAGGTGGTCGTGGTCACGGCGGTCTGGACCGAGACGGGAACCGAACTCAGCGGCGAGAGGGGCATCGTGAGGAATCGCTAAAGCAACTGTCGCGCCATCGTGATTGGCGCGATTTCACGCGTTTGCGACAGCAAGAACGCCACAGGGGGGGTTCGAGGCGTGGGCGGCGAACGCGCCGCCCGGCGAATCGCGACTCGGCGGTCAGGGGCGGAGTCAGGACGCCGCGCAGACGGGCTCCCCCGCGGAAGGGCGGCCATCGCGGACCAGCTGGACGAGCGCCTCGACGAGGACCGACAGGTCGGCTGGCTTGGCGATGTGCAGGTCGAAGCCCGACGTCCACGAGCGTTGCGCGTCCTGCGGCAGCGTGTGGGCGGACAACGCCACTGCGGGGATGTCGCACGCTGGCGGCGGGAGGCGGCGGACCCGCTGAATCAGCTCGAGTCCGTCCAGCTCCGCCATGGCGATGTCGCTGACGAGAAGGTGGAAGGGGCCGGCCTCCAGCGCCTCCAGCGCCTCTCTGGCACTGCTCACGCTGACGACCACGGCTCCCCTCGCCTCCAGCGTGATCTGGAGGAGCTCTCGCGCGTCTGGCTCGTCCTCCACCACCAGGATGTCGAGACCGGCAAGCTGTCGCTGGAACGTCCCGGAGCTGTGCGGGGACGTGGGGACCGGCGTCGGCCGAACCCAGCCGTCGCGTGCCGCCGGCAGCGTGACGCTGAATGAGGACCCTACCCCTTCGCCCCCGCTCGCCGCGACGACGCTGCCTCCGTGAAGCTCGACCAGCTGCTTCACCAGGGTCAGGCCGAGGCCGACCCCCCCCCTCCGGTCGCTCTGCGCGACATGACGCTGCCGGAACGTGTCGAACGCGTGGGGGATGAAGCTCGCCGGCATGCCCTCGCCGGTGTCGCGGACCTCCAGCACGACGCTGCCACCGCGACGGCGCATCTCGACGGCGACCACCCCGCCCTCCGGGGTGAACTTGATCGCGTTGCCCACAAGGTTGCTGACCACCTGGCGAAGGCGGACACGGTCGCCGTGCACGCGCGCGTCGCCCGTCACCCTCACCTCGACGGTGACGCCGCGGGCGAAGGCGGCGAGTTGCAGTGAATCGACCGCCGAGGCGACGACGGGCTCCAGGTCGACCGGCTCCATGGATAGACAGAGCGAGCCGGACACGATGGACGCCTCGTCCAGAAGCTCCTCGACGATGCGCTTCTGGGCGCGAGCATTTCGCTCGATCACCTCGAGCCCCTTGTCGAGCATGTCCGGCGAGCGCTGTGCCTTGCGGAGCACCGAGACCCAGCCGAGGATCGCGTGCAGCGGTGTGCGCAGCTCGTGGGACACCGACGCGAGGAAGTCGTCCTTCATCCGCGCAGCTCGCACAGCCTCCTCCTGAAGCCGCGCGATCTTCACCGTGCTGTCCTTCAGCGCCTGCTCCGATGTGCGCAGCTTCACGAGCGTCGCGGCCAGCTCCGGCGTCACGTGTGTCGCTCCGACCTGCTCATGCTGCCCTAAGGTGCATGTGGCATGCCGTGCGACATCCACGCCGCGCGGGGCTACGAGTGACGGGTCCGGAGCGGCAAACCGCCCCACTGAGGTGGCATCGGGGCGTTCGGGTGAACAAAAAAAAGGCGGGCCGGGTGCCTGTACCAGCGCCGATGCCCCCGTGGGGACAGAGCCCTGGCCGGACGCCGACCCGTCGCGAGAGGGAGAGCGATCAGCCGAAGTCGCGCTCGGCTCGCTCCTGGTCCTCCTTGCAGCGGATGCACAGCGTCGTCTCCGGGCGAGCCTCGAGGCGCTTCAAGGAGATCTCCTCCTCGCACTCCTCGCAGTTGCCGAAGGTGTTCTCCTCGATCTTGACGAGCGCCCGCTCGATCTTGTCGAGGAGCCCCTTCTCCCGCCCGCGCAAGCGGAAGGTGAACGACTGGAGCTGCTCGCTGGACGCGAGGTCCATCTCGTCCGGCAGGTCGTTGGCGTCGAGCGCCATGTCCTCGCTCAGCGTCTGCTTCGCCTTCTTGAGGATCTCCTCGCGCCGGG
Source organism: Polyangiaceae bacterium (assembly GCA_046596645.1). Lineage (GTDB taxonomy): Bacteria > Myxococcota_A > Polyangia > Polyangiales > Polyangiaceae > JBKJLX01. The sequence continues at coordinate 1,149 of JBKJLX010000278.1, read as the reverse complement.
TCTCTAGGAGCTGCTTGAACTTCTTGAGCTGGGCCTTCGTCACGCGCGCGCTCCTGGGTTCCGGGGTCGAGGACGCGGGAAAGTATGTAGCGGAGACGGGTCCGTCAACAGGCGACATCCCAGGCTATAGCGCCCCGCATCCCGGCGCACTACTCCGCTTCGTCCTTCTCACCTTCTTCTCTCCTTCATTTGTACCTTCATTTCCAGCGCGGAGGCGGTGTGGCAGATCGACGCAAGAACGACACGAAGGCCAACCCGGGCGAGGCCGCGCCGAGCCTCCCGGGAGGGCTGGACTTCGGTGCCGAGGCCCCGGCGGCCCCGGTGCCGGCGGCCACCGTCATCATCCTGCGCGAGCTGGCCCCGCCGAGCGCCTCCGCGTTCATCGAGGTCTTCTGCGTGCAGCGCCACGTCGGCATGGCCTTCATGGGCGGCGCACTGGTGTTCCCCGGGGGAAAGGTCGACCCCGCCGACCGCGGCTATCCGGGCGTCATCGCGCGCGGCCCCGACCCGCGTGGGCTCGCCCTGGCGAGCGACGCGGATGATCCCCCCGCCGAGCTGTGCGCCCTCGCAGTCGCCGCCTGCCGCGAGGCCTGCGAGGAGGCGGCGATCTCGCCGGCGCTGCGCAGCGACGGGGCGCCGATCACGGCGGCGGAGGCGATCCTGGTGCGCGAGTCGCTGGAGAGCGGGCTCTCCCTGGCGACGACGCTCGCGGGGCGCGAGGCGGCGCTCGATCTCGGCGCGCTGGTGCCGTTCGCGCGCTGGGTCACCCCCGAGGCGGAGCGACGGCGCTTCGACGCGCGCTTCTTCCTGCTCGCCCTTCCCGCGGGCCAGGTCGGTCTGCACGACGGGAAAGAGACGACGCGAGGCTTCTGGGACTCGCCGAGCGGTGTGCTCGCGCGCTTCGCGCGCGGCGAGGTGCAGCTCGCCCCACCGACGACGCGGTGCCTAGAGCTGCTGGCAGGCGCGCACTCCCTGGCCGACGCCGTCGTGATCGCGGCGCGGCAGTCGCTGCTCCCCATCTGCCCCGCGTTCGTCCCCGAGGACCCGCCGGCGCTGGCGCTGCCCGGCGACCCCGCACACCCGGTGACGGAGCGTCGGGTCGACGGTCCGAGCCGCTTCGTCCTGCGCGACGGCCGGTTCGTGTCAGAG
>JBKJLX010000171.1:0-9788 GCA_046596645.1 Polyangiaceae bacterium | reverse complement strand
GCTGCAACGGAATCCATTTCCAGTTCATCGAAGTTCCTCCTGAGCGACGAGCCCCCGCCGGACCGCCACGCCCGTCGGCCATGGGCGGACTCTACCCGGGGTCGCGCCCTGGTGAAGCAGTCCGTGAAGAAAGACCGCGCACGGGGTGCCGGACCGGCCTTGGACGCGGCGGATGGCCCGGCATTCACCGGTCACGGCGCGACGCAGATCCCGTCCTGCGCCCTACATCGCCCGCTGCGCTCGCAGGTCCTGCTCCGTCGGCAGTCGTCGTCCGTCGCGGCGACGCAGATGCCACCCGCGAAGGTGCACTGCCCGACCGTGGTGCACACGCGCGAGGCCCGACAGTGCTCGGGCGCGCCGACGACGCAGGCGCCCCCGTCCGCCCGGGCGCAGCGCCCGAGGTCCCGGCAGAGGCACGACCGCGGGCAGTCGGTCGTCGCGCAGGGCGCCGACCCCGGCGCGCGCGCACCACCTCGAGGTAGCCCCTCCGCATCGAGGGCAGAGCACTCGGCCTCCTGGTCCTTGCAGCCAACGGCCGCGAAGAGGACCAGGAGCAGCAGCGAGGGTCGCTTCACTCAGGCTTCAGCGCACGTCACCAGCACTGGAAGCGATTCGAGGACTCGAAGTAGGGGAAGTAGCATCGGTGGTAGATCGGGTCGTTCGTCGGAACCTGCTCGCCGGCATCCATGCACTCGCCGTGCAGCTCACCGTCAGGGGCCACCGGGCAGTCGTCGTCGGTGGTGCACTCGTCAGGGAAGGTGAGGTCGAAGCAGGCTCGCTGCGCTCCCGCGGTCTGGATGCACGCGAAGGAGCCCGAGGCCTCGCCGCAGTCGAGGTCGTTCACGCACGGCTCGCAGAAGTTGCCGTCACCGGCGCAGGCACCGAAGCGAGGCGTGCAGACGAGCACGCCGGGGTGGGCCGGGTCCTCCTCGCACGTGGCGTCCGCCTCGCAGTCCCCGTCCGCCGCGCACTGGGTGGCGCAGCGAGACTCGCCGCCGATCTGCGCGCAGAGGAGGCCGGGTACGCCGGAGCAGTCCAGATCCTCGACGCACGGGCTGCACTGGCGCCGCCGGAGACAGACGTTGCGGAGCAGGCTGACCGTACCTTCCTGGTAGGTCTTGCCGTCGGTCGCAAACTCGGACGGGTCGATGCAGGGGGTCTCGGTGCCCAGCTCGACGTCGTCACGTCCGCAGATCTCGTGGAAGTCCCGGATCTGACCGCAGACCAGGCCCCCCGCGCAGTCGGCATCGGTGGTGCAGTCGTCCTGACTGCAGAACGAGGTCGCGCTGGGCGACTGGGCGGGGTCCTCCACCGCGCCCAGGCAGCGCGGCGAGCGGCACGCCGCGGCATCGCAGCTCTGGGGCGCGCAGGGCGTTCCGTCAGGGCATGCGCCGTCGGTGCACGCCTGGCCCCCGCACAGGCTGGCGCCGCACGCCGTTCCGTCGGGGCACACCGTCCACGCGTCGCACTCGTTGCCGAAATAGCAGATCGCGCCGAGGATGGGCGCCTTGCCCGTGGCAGCGCACGTCCTGATCGCAGCGCCGGTGTCGTCCTCCACGGCGTCACCGCAGGAGGTGCCCGGGTAGCAGTCGGCGTGGCCGTCGCAGAGCAGCGAGCAGCGGTTGCCCACGCAGGTGTTGCCGGGCGAGCACGTTTCGGGCGTGCACTTGCCGACGCAGTCGCCGTCCTCGATGACGCCGTCCGGGCAGGCGTTACCTGTCGCGTTACCTGTCGCGGGTCCGCCGCCGGTTCCTGGTTCCCCACCGCCGGTACCGGCGCCGTCGTCACCGCAGGCAGCGGCCAGTGCGCTGAGCAGCAGGAGTGGGAGGAGCAGGGTCGGCTTTCGAACGGCGCGCATGCGTCGTAGTGCCCCGGCGCCTCTGGCGAAGCAAGTGCGCGGTGGGTCGCGGGCCCGCCTCTCGACACCTCATCGCCGCCGTGGCAAGTAGTTTGGGTCGTAGCGGGTCCACCAGACGGGAGTCGGTCACATGCGGTTCGAAGGTTTCACGGCCTGGGCTCTGGTCGCTGGTCTGGGTCTGCTCGGGCCCGCGTGCAGCAGCGAGTCGAGCGCCGATGACGGCGCCGGTACCGATGACGGCAACACCGACGACGGCAACACCGACGACGGTGACGCCGATGACGGTGCGGTGCTGGAGGTGCCCGACGGCGCTGGCGCGACGCCGAAGGCCGCGTACCCCGCGGCCCCCTACGGCGTCGGCGTCGACTCCGTGATCACGGACATGAGCTTCATCGGCTACACGCGGGCGTCGACCGATCGCGCGGACCTGGAGGTCGTCTCCCTGTCGGACTTCTACAACCCGACGGGTGCCGACCTCTACCCGATGGACGGCCGCGCGTGGCAGGGCCAGGCCAAGCCCAAGGTCGTGGCGCTCAGCGTCTCGGCGGCGTGGTGCCCTCCGTGCAAGGAGGAGTGGCGCACCGTCGTCCCCGAGAAGCGCGCGCAGATCGGCGCCGGCGGTGAGTTTGTCCTGCTCATGTCCGATGGCAACGCTGGCGCCGTCCCGCCGGTGATCAGCGAGATCGATGCGTGGTCGAGGACGTTCGAGATCGTGGGACCCGTCGTGCTGGACGCGACCCTGGTCTTCGAGCCGGTGTGGGAGTCCAACGCGTATCCTCAGAACGTCCTCGTCCGCACCAGCGACATGGTCATCGTGGCCAAGTCTCCGGGGGTGCCGCTCGAGAGCTACTGGACGCTCATGAACGCCATCGCCAACGCGCCGTGACGACGTGGACGGCCTGAGGCGGGCCCACGGCGCACTGATCATGATCGTCGCGGCCGTGGGCTGTGGCGATGTCGACGAGGGCGGCCGCCCCGAGCCCTTCGAGCCGGAGGCGACGACGTCGTCGACCGGCGGCGGCCCTACCTACCCTGCGGGCCCCTACGGCGTGACGCAGGGGCAGACCATCCAGAACTACGCGTTCGAGGGCTACCCCTCGCCGGCCGCACCACGCGACACGCTGGTGCCCATGCGGCTGGGCGACTTCTACAACCCCACCGGCGGCGACGTCTTCCCCGAGGGCTCGCCGATCGCGCCTGGCCAGCCCAAGCCCCGCGCCATCGGGATCGTCGTCGGCGCGGTGTGGTGCGCTCCCTGCCAGCAGGAGGCGCGCAGCGTCCTGCCGGAGAAGCACGACATCCTGGACCCCATCGGGGGCACGATCTTCTTCGTGCTGGCCGACACCGATCAGCCCGGTGTCCCCGCGACCGCGCAGGATCTCGAGCGGTGGACGCAGACCTTCGACACGGACTTCCCCGCCGCGCTCGATCCGGATTACGCCCTGGGCGCGGTGATCAAGGCTGACGCGTTCCCGGCGAACATCCTCATCGACACGCGCACGATGGCCATCGTGGACGTGGTGTCGGGCGTGCCGCCGGAGTCGTACTGGACGGCGTTCGAGGAGCTGGCGCGGTCCGATTGAGCGAGGCGAGACCGGCGACGGTTGTTCGTGTGAAGGCCAAGTGAACGCGAAGAGAGCGAGCAAAGAGCGATGAAGACCTCCGTCCGGCTGGCTGTGTGCGCGATGGCGGGTGCCGCGCTGCTCGGCGCGGTGGGGTGTGGCGGCGCGAAGCCCGGCCTGGCGAACGCCGGCGGCACCTCGAGAGAGGCCCCCTCGGGCGACGGCGGCAGCAAGTCCTCGGGGGCGGCCAAGGCTCCGGACTTCACCCTGCCCGGCCTCAAGGGGGGCAGCGTCAGCCTCTCCGAGTACATCGGCAAGAACGTGGTCCTTCTCGACTTCTGGTCCACCACCTGCGACCCCTGCATGGTGGAGATGCCGCACCTGGTCGCGATGTACGAGAAGTACAAGGACAAGGGCTTCATCGTCCTCGCCATCTCCCTCGACGGGCCGGAGTCGCTCTCCCAGGTGCAGTCGATCGTCCACGACAAGAAGATGAGCTTCCCGGTGCTGCTCGATCAGGAGACCAAGGTGATCGCCCGCTACAACCCCAAGCGGGACATGCCCTTCGCCGTCCTCATCGACAAGAACGGCGCCATCGTCGAGAAGCGGGCCGGCTACACCGCGGGCGACGAGAAGTCGCTCGAGGCCAAGGTCGCAGGCCTCCTCCAGTAGGCTCGTCCAACCATGCGCGCTCGGCTGATCGGCGCTGGCCTTCCCGCTGGCCTCACCGCTGCACTCACCGGTGGCCTCGCCCTCCTCGCGGCGAGCGGCGACGCGCGCGCCATCGAGGTGGAGGACGTGGGCGGCGAGACGCTGACCATCGACGTCACCAACACCGCGTCGCTGGCCTGGCACTTCGACAATCGCAACGACACCACCGTCGGCAACCCCAGCGCGACGTCGATCGTCGACGACGCGTACGGCGAGTGGCTCGATCGCTTCAACCTGCAGCTCTACTGGTGGCGCCTGCGCGCCGGCGTGCGCCTCGACTCTGCGCTCTTCGCCAGCCGCTTGACCCGCGACGAGGCGGCCGAGTTCGCGGAGGAGCAGCTCGGCCCCGGCGCCACCAGCCCCCAGCGCAACGACTACGCGACCACCTTCTTCCGGGAAATGCACTCCCGGTACCGGCCCAGCTTCTACCCGTCGAAGCTGTTCTTCGGCTACACCGCGCCCGGCTTCGAGGCGACCGTCGGCGACTTCTACGCCCAGCTGGGGCGCGGCCTGGTCTTCAGTGTGCGCAAGGTCGACGAGCTGGCGGTCGACACCACCGTGCGCGGCGGCAAGCTCGATCTCGATCAGGAGCTGGGCGACGTCCGCGTGGCGGGGCAGCTCTTCGGCGGGCAGATGAACCCGGTGCGGCTCGACGAGCAGAGCGGGCGTCGTCTGCACGGAGACGGCTCGGCGCTCTTCTTCGGCTTCCCCACCGCCAGCGACTTCCCGTCCTACGGGTTCGACGCCTCGGGCAACGTCATCGATGTGAACCAGCCGGCCCGCCCCAGCTACCTGGAGGACACTGTCTTCGGTGGCGGCATCGAGATCGGGCCCGACCTCATCTCCTTCGGGGCCAACGGGTCGCTGCTCCTCCGCAAGAGCTACGCGGAGGACGCGCTCCGCTGCGAGGACGAGGCGGTGGGTGCCGACGAGCTCGAGGCGTGCGCCGCGGCCTTTCCGGTCTTCACCACCAACAACCAGTCGCGCCTCCACGATCGCATCGCCACCTTCAGCGGCTCGGTGCGCGTCCCCGACATCCTCGATCATGGCGATTTCTACGTGGAGGTCGCGGGGCAGAGCCTGGGCGACGGTCGGCCCCTCGATCTCGCCGGGACCCAGGAAGAGGACCTGTCCGGCTACGCGTTGTACGGCTCGGGCACGGTGCGCGGCGGCCCCATCGCCTTCAACGTCGAGGGGAAGCACTACCGCTCCTTCTTCCCTCTCTCCGCCAACGTCAGCAGCGTCGATCAGACCTTCGGCGCCAGCGAGTTCGACACCGTCGCCTACAACCAGGTCCCCACCGCCGAGCCCATCTACGTGCAGACGCTGGGGCAGCCAAACATCTGCGTCTCCGGCGGCCGGGGGAAGACGGACATTCGCCTCGCGCCCGAGGCCTCGATCTACGCCTGGGTCGGCCACTACGTGAGCTGGAGCGAGATCGACGCCCTCAACGCGACCTGCGAGACAGACGACGAGCTCCGCACCCACACCTGGGACGGCGCGGTCGGCACCGATCTCCACCTGGAGGGCGGAAAATCGTTCGCCAAGACCTGGTTCGGCTTCCGCACCACCGACCGCGCGGTGGAGGAGCAAACGATCAACACCTTCGCGGCGACGACCACCTTCTACCGCGAGGGCTACATCCGCTACGACCTGGCGAAGCACATCGGCGGCGACTTTTCGGTTCAAGCGCAGGGCTTCCATCGCCATCGCTTCGAGCCGGACTTCGCGCCCGAGACATGGAACGAGGGGGAGAACTACACCGCGCTGAACTGGTCGCCCTCGTGGGCCCTCATCTTCGGCTACGAGTACCTCGCCCTCCAGGGGTGCGAGCCCGATCCGGACACCGGCGTGTGCCACTACCTGAGCGGCGGCGTGCAGTTCAAGGCGGCGGGTCGCGACACGGTCTGGGAACAAGTGTTCGACACCGTGAATCTCTTCGTGGGCCAGCGGCGCGGCGCCATCCGCTGCGTCTCCGGCGTGTGCCGCCGCTTTCCCCCCTTCGAGGGCGCGCGCCTCGAGATCACCTCCCGGTTCTGATGACCCTGCCCCGCCGATCCTTCCGCGCCGCGATCGGCGCCTCGCTGGTGTTCCTCGCCAGCGGCTGCCGCTCGACCAACGACGCGCAACGCGCGGCTCTGGCCCAGGATTTCAAGGGGCTGCGCGCGGCGATCGTGGCGCAGCACCGCGCCGGGAAGCTCGACGACGACGCTGCGGCCGACATCGCCGAGGCCAGCGCCGAGGGCGACCTGGCGAGGCTCCGCGGCTGGCGTGGGGCCGAGGCGACCCTGGCCTGGCAGGCGTGCGCGGTGGACCTGGAGCACGTGCTGGAGGACCGGGGCGGCGGCGAGGACGATCCCGCGGCCGCGGCGCTGTGGCTCCTGGTCGCCGCCGGCGAGGAGGACGCTGACGAATTCAAGGGCCGCGACGCGCCGGACGAGGGCGGCTCCGCCTGGTGGCGCTCGCTCGGCGCCCGCGGGCTGACCGAGGACGCCGACGCCGAGCTGCGCCGCGCGCGCATCCGCGACGGAGAGGAGCGCGTCCGGCTGGCCGCGATCAAGGCCGCCGACGACGCGCTCGATCCCGAGGATCTCGACGCCCTGCTGGAGGCGGCGCGCCTCGACCCCCTGCCTTCGGCGCGTGCGGCCGCGGTCCGCGCCGTCGGTCGAATCGGCGGCCCCCACGCCGCGCTCGGCCTGAAGGACGTGTGGACGCGGGCCGACCCCCGCCTCCGCCAGACGGTGGCCAGCGCGTGGGCCGCGTACCCGACCTACGCCCAGGGCGGGCAGCGCGAGCTGCTGCGGGTGGCAGAGGAGGAGTCGGGAGAGCCGGCGGTCGCCGCGGCCGCGGCCCTGGCCCGGTCGGGCGGTGAGCACGCAGGCCTGGGTCGCGGGGCGCTGGCGCGCTCGATCACGAGCGGCACGCGGGGCGAGCGGGTGTTCGCCATCACGGTGGCCCCGCACGCCCCCGAGATCCTCAAGGCCGTGCGCGAAGCCTCGAAGGATCGTGATCCGGCGGTGGCCGCGGCCGCGCTGGCGCGCCTGGTGCGCGAGGGGGACGAGAGGGAGCAGCGCGCCTCGCGCGACGCCCTCTTCGCGCTCGCCGGCAAGGACGGCGGCGACGGGCGCGCGGCGCGCGGCGAGCTGGCGCGCGCGGGCGACATGCGCGCCGCCCCCCTCGCCGAGAAGGCGATCGTCTCCCGGCTCCCCGGCGATCGTGCCGCCGCGGCGCGGGATCTGGCCGCCCTGGGTCGCGCCTACCGCGCCTCGGCGCTGCTCGCGGATCCCCAGCGCGACGTGCGCGTCGCCGTCGCCTGCGCGATCCTCGGCCACGACCGCTGATCGCGCGGGGTGATGCGGGTCCACGCCGTCCTGAACCTCCGCGCGCGCGGCTTCCGTCGCGCGCCCGAGCTCGCGATCCGGCTGCGGCGCGCGCTGGGCGCCGGCGTGGTGGTCCACGCGACCTCGACCCTCTCCGATCTGGATGTCGCCGCCCGTGCCTGGGCGGACGACGGCGCCGGACTGGTCGTGCTGGCCGGCGGTGACGGGACCTTCATGGCCGGCGCCAGCGCGGCGGCGCGCGCCGCGGGCGACGGCGCCTTGCCCGCGCTGGGGCTGATCCCCGCGGGGACGGTGGGGCGCCTCGCGCGCTCGCTCGGCATCCGCGGCCCCGCCGAGCGGCTCGCGGCCTCGTACGCGGCCGGCCCGCGTTCGTACTTGCTCCAGCCCTCTCTGCGCGTCCGCGCGACCACGGCGGACGGGGTGAACGACGAGCGGGTGGGCTTCATCGTGGGCACCGGCCTGGTTGCCCGCTTCTTCGAAGTCTACGAGGAGCGCGGCGCGGGCGGCGTCGGCGACGCCGCCCGCATCGTGGCCCGCACCTTCGCCAGCAGCCTGCGCGGCGGCGCCTTCGCGCGGCGCGTGCTCGACCCCCTGCCCTGCCGGGTCGCGGTGGAGGGCGTCGACCTCGCGCCGCAGGCGTGGTCCCTGGTCTGCGCGGCGGTGGTGCGCGACCTCGGCCTCGGCATGCGCGTGACCTACCGCGCCGGCGAGGACCCGGGTCGCGTGCACCTGGTCGCCCACGCGCTCCCCCCACGGGCCCTGGGGCCGCGCGCCTTTCGCGTCCTCGCCGGCAAGCCGATCGGGCACCCCTCCGAGGGCGGCTTCGACGGCCTGGTGCGCGGCTTCTCGGTGCGCTTCGACGGCGTCGACGGCCCCTGGGTGCTCGACGGCGATCGCCTCCTCGCCACGCGCGTCGACGTCGCGCCGGGACCTGTCCTCCGGGTGGCAACGCCATGAGGCGCTAGGCTCCACGCGATGTCGCGCCGCGCTCGACTCCTCTCCGCCGCGACGGCGACCGCCGCGGCCGGCCTGCTGCTCCTGGGCTGCGGTGCGCGCACCTCGATCGCGATCGACGGCACCGGTGACGGCGGCGGTGGCGGAACGAGCAGCGCGACCAGCAGCGCCCCGGCGACGAGCACCGGCACCGGCACCATCTCCTGTGAGGAGGAAGCGTTCGGCGGCCCCTCGACGCAGGGGGGGCAGCGCCTCGAGGTGGCCGGCGACCACGTCTACTGGACCACGGTGTCGGGCCGACTGGCGCGCGCGCAGCTGGGCGGCGGCGCGGTGGAGACGCTCGCCGAGGGCCTCACCGATGTGGGCGATCTCGCCATCGACGGCGACCGCGTCGTCGTCGGCGCCAGCGGGGGCCTCCTCGCCGTCCCCACGACCGGAGGCGCCCTGGAGGTGCTGGCGCCGCGCGTCCCGGGCATCGTCACGCTCGCGGTCGATGCGAGCGGCATCTACTGGATGGCGGGGGGCGGCGGCATCGCTGGCTACGCCATCGAGCGGCTCGCGCGCGACGGCGGGCGCGAGGTGCTCCTCACCGGGATCGACTACGGCATCGGCCTCACGCTCAACGAGGACGACGTCATCTTCACCGCCGGCGCGCTCCCCGGCTTCGTGGCGGTCGACGTCATCGCCAGCTTCCCCAAGGACGGCGGCCCGATCACCGTGCTGGCCGAGGAGCGTCCCGGTCCCACCAACGTGTTCGTCCGCGGAGGTGACCTCTACTGGACCGAGCAGTTCGACGCCCTCTCCGGGCCGGTGGGCGTGGCGCGGCTACGCGCGGGGGCGAGCGCGCCGGAGCTGCTGCTGGTGGCGCCGGAAGGGGCGCTCCCCATCCTCGCCGCCGCCAGCGACACCGATCTGGTGCTCACGGCGCTGGACGTGTCGCGCGGCGCGCTCCTCCTCCGCACGCCGATCGAGGGCGGCGCGACGGAGGTGCTGGCCGAGCAGTCGGGCTTCTTCCTGGAGCCGGCGCTGACCCCCGAGCGGGTGGTGGTCACGGTGCAGCCGCCAGTGGACGACCCCGACGCCGTCGGCGAGGCCGAGGTCGCGGTTCGCTGCTTGCGCTGAGGCTGCCTGCGCTCGGTGCCTGCGCTGAATCGAGGCGGGCGAGCTCAGTTGATCGAGGAGGGTACGACAGCCTCCGTCGATACGCCTTCGGCTCGCTCACCTGGTGGGGTCGCCTTGGAGCGCTCACGCTGACGCTCCATCGCCGCCTGCACGAAGCGGACGAAGAGCGGGTGCGGCGTCATCGGCCGACTCTTGAACTCGGGGTGGAACTGGCAGCCGACGAAGTACGGGTGGTCGCGC
>JBKJLX010000103.1:0-14418 GCA_046596645.1 Polyangiaceae bacterium | reverse complement strand
GAGCGGGTCGTCATGCCCGGTCTGCGTGGAGACCGGCGAGGTCTCCGTCATGCCGTAGCAGATGGTCACCTCGCGCATGTTCATGCGCGTGACGACCTCCTTCATCACCTCCACCGGGCAGGGTGAGCCGGCCATGATCCCGGTGCGCAGCGAGGACAGGTCGAACTCGGCGAAGCGCGGGTGCTCGAGCTCGGCGATGAACATGGTGGGCACGCCGTGGAGCGCCGTGCATCGCTCCGCCGACGCCGTCTCCAGCACCGCCAGCGCGTCGAACGCCTCACCGGGGATGACCATGGTCGCGCCGTGAGTGATGCAGGCGAGGTTGCCGAGGACCATCCCGAAGCAGTGGTAGAACGGCACCGGGATGCAGACGCGGTCCTGCTCGGTGAGCCGCAACGCCTCGCCCACGAAGAACCCGTTGTTGAGCACGTTGTGGTGGGACAGGGTCGCGCCCTTGGGAAATCCCGTGGTCCCCGACGTGTACTGGATGTTGATCGCGTCGTCGGCCTGGAGCGCCCTCTCGCGCTCGCGCACCGCCCGCTCGGGGACGGACTCGCCGCGGTCGATCAGGTCCTGCCAGTCGTCGTCGATCACGAAGGACTGCCGGAGCTGGGGACAGCGCGCGCGCACCGCCGCCAGCATCGCGACGTAGTCGCTCTGCCGGAACGAACGCGCCAGGAGCAGCGCCCCGCAGCCAGACTGGTTCAGCGCGTACTCCAGCTCCGCCGTCTTGTAGGCGGGGTTGAGGTTCACCAGCACGGCACCGAGGCGCGCGGTCGCCAGCTGCAGCACCACCCACTCCCAGCGGTTGGGCGACCAGATGCCTACGCGCTCCCCGCGCTCGACGCCGCACGCCATGAGCCCGCGCGCGAGCGCGGTCGTCTCCTCCCACAGGCCGCGCCACGTCGCGCGAAATCCCTGCGAGCGCACCACCAGCGCCTCGCGATCGCCGAAGCGCTCCACCGTGCGCCGCAGGTTCTCGCCGATGGTCTCGCCGAGGAGCGGCGTCGCGCTCGTGCCGTGGGCGTAGGAGGGAACGGCCATCCGGGCAGGCTACTGCGGCGCGGGCAGCGAGGCCCAGGTGGAAGGCGTCGAGCGCGACTTGCGTGGGCTCGTCGCCCCTTGCTGGACGCGTCTCATCGCGATCTCGAACGCCCGCTCCGCGCGAAAGCCGAGCCGCTCGAGCCCGGGCACGGTGACCTCGCGCAGCGTGTCGCATAGCGTCTCCCAGGCGAGCGGCCCGTCGAGCGCGCCGATGGCGAGCGCCGCGTCGGATGCGGGTGCGGCGTCGCGACCCGCGAACACGGCGCCGAGGTCGCGCTCGAACACCGCCACGAGATAGGCGGAGATCCGACGCTTCACGGGCTCGTCGAGACCGGGCCCGACGTCGCCCAGCAGCGTCCAGCCGAAGCGCGCGTGACCGACCTCGTCGGCGAGGATGGTCGTCAGCGTCTCCCGGAGCGGCGCCAGGGTCGCGCGCTCGCGGTCGCTGCCGATGACGGCCACCGCGATCGTCTCGCCGCAGCAGCTCACCGCGATGATGTTGCGGAGCACGCTCTCGAGCGGAGAGGCGCCGTGGTGGTCGGGGACGGGCGTCAGTCGCGGTAGCTCGGTGCAGGGCGTCCCCCCGAGCGCCGCGTAGACGCGTGCGGAGAGGACGCCGTGATCGAGCTCCTGTCGGACCATCTCCGCGACGTCGCGGAGGAGGGACGCATCGAGGCTCGCGGCCATCATCTGCGGGATCAGGCCCGCGAAGACGCGCGCCGACGCGAACTCGGCCGCCATGTGGACGCGCCAGTGCTCGCGACACGCGGCCAGCTCCTCGGCCGAGAGCCATGTGAGCTCGGGGAGCAGGAGCGGCTGCGCCCGCACCGCTTCACGCAGATCGACGACGGGAGATGGCACCCTCACGACGCCATCTCGGCGAGGAGCTGCGCGAAGTCGTCCTCGCGCTGCGCGGGCGGCGCGAGTGGACCGCGCGAGACCGGACCTCCCCAGCACGACCAGCCGTGCGCGCCGACCTCCGCCATCGCCGCCACGTCGGGCCCCGGTGTGGCGGTGTCGGCGCCAGCCTCCGCGGCGGCAGCCGCGGCGATGGCGCCGGCACCCAGGGTGAGCGTGGCGACCTGCATCGCCATCCGGATCCCGCGCCTGCGGGTCTTGATTCGATCGTCCATTCCGTCCTCCTCGCGCCGCCCCGATGGCCGCGCTGCGAGTCGGTGTTGCGAGGCGCGTGCCGACGTGACGAGTCAGCGCGTCGAAGGCTCGTCACCGGCGCGGGCGCGCTTCGTGATGACGCGGTCCCCCGTGCCGTATCTCACGCCCTTCGTGGCATGGCTCCACGCGCGAGAGCTGCCGATATTTCTCGTGGCACAGGTCGGCTTCAGCCACGCGCGGCGGGGCAAGCCGGGTACGGTATTTCTGGCAGCGATCGCGCTCTACTCGGTCGGACGACTCGTGCTGGAGCTCGCGCGTGACGACCTCGGGCGGGGGGGCGGGCTGGGCGTCGCGTCGCTGCTCTCGCTGGCGGCCCTCGGCTTCGTGGCCTGGGGCACCCTCCGCTCCGTCAGCCCGAGCGTGTGAAGAACTCGCGGATGAGGGCGTGCGTCTCGTCCGGGATCTCGAACTGGGGAACGTGGCCGCAGCTCTCGATCACGCGGAGCTCGGCGGCCGGCACCGCCTCGGCGACGAACTTCGCAAAGGCCGCCGGCACCAGCCAGTCGCGATCGCCGAAGAGGAACAGAGCCGGCCGCGACAGACGCGGCAGACGGTCCCAGAAGCCGCGCTCGCCGTGCGCGTCCTCCAGGTAGATCTCGCGCATCGCGTTGAAGAACGCGACCCGGCCGCGGCCGGTCGCGAACACGCGTAGAAACTCGTCGGCCGCGGCGTTCATCGCGGCCACGGGCACCCGCTCGGGCACCGCGAACAGCGAGCGCAGCGCGCGCACCACCACCGCGTGCAGGGCGGGGATGGGCAGGAAAGCCAGCTCGTGGCGGACGAGGCGCACCAGGCCCACGCCGAAGCGAAAGCGGCGGAACGCCATGGACGGGGCGAGAAGGGCGATCGAGCGCACGCGCTCCGGCGATCGCAGCGCGACCTCCAGCGCCACGCGACCTCCCATCGAGTTGCCGACCAGGTGCGCGGTCTCGATGCCGAGCTGGTCGAGCAGCGCAACCAGGTGCCGCGCGAAGAACATCGCGTGGAGCGGACGCAGCGGCTTGCCGGACTCGCCAAAGCCCGGCAGATCGATGGCGAACACCCGGTGGTCGCGGGAGAGGTCCCAGATCGTCGGCAGGAACGAGGTGCTGGTCCCGCCCAGGCCGTGCAGCAGCACCACCGGCGGCGCGTCCACCGGCCCCGCCTCGAGCACGAACGTCTCGACGCCGGCGGCCTCGATGCGGCGCGCGCTCGGCGCCCGCGGGTCGCGGTGCCGCGGGTGGAGGAGATCGTCCAGCTCCAGCGGCAGCGCGATGTTGCCGCGCAGGAAGAGTCGCCCCTGCAGGAAGGCGTCGATGCCCACCAGGCGTCCCTCGACCACCGCCGTCATCGTCTCGACGTCGGAGACGATGGTCGCCGTCGGGAACCACGGCTTGCCAGGCACCACCGTCGCGCGGCCGTCGCGCAGGCGGACGGTCCAGGTGTTCCCTGGGCCGGCGTCGAACACCAGGTCGGCGCGCACGCCTGCCGCGCGATCCGAGGCGCGCCCGGCCCGCACCCGCAGGGCGTCCTCCAGCGACCCCGCCACCGCAGGCGACGCGCCTCCCAGCTCGGCCGGGATCTCGGCGACGGTCACGGCCGCTAGCTTGTCACGGGGGGCCGGGGGCGGTGGCGGACCGAACGAAGCTCAGCATCCAAGTGAGGCATTCCGCCACGGCCGGCGCCGGATCAGGATGACCCCATTCTCCGTCCGGATAGAGGTCACATGACGATGCGCGCGCGGTCGATGACACACGGTCTGCTGTTCACTCTCCTCGGGGCTACCACCCTGGTCGCGTGCGGTGACGACACCACCGGATCGGGCGGCGCAGGCGGGGCCGGCGGCGGCACCACCGCGGCGGCGACCACCGGCGCCGCGACCGCGACCACGACCACGACAGCCACCACCACCGCTGCGCAGAGCACCAGCAACGGGACCGGCGGCGAGGGGACCGGCGGCCAGCCGGGCAGCGGCGGCGCCGGCGGCGGCTCCTCGCTGGAGGACCTCGACTGCGAGGTCATCATCATCGGGGGCGGCGCGGCGGGCCTCCACACCGCGTTCCGCCTGGGCCCCGAACTGGGCGAGGGCGTCTGCCTGTTCGAGAAGGAGGCGGAGCTGGGGGGTCGCATCCACGACGTGTCCTTCGATGGCGAGCCGTGGTCCGAGGACAACCCGGTCTTCGGCGTCGGTGCGCGTCGGGTCATGCCGCAGCAGAACGTGCTCCTCGATCTCGCCACCGAGCTGGAGCTGGAGCTCGAGACGCCGGTGCAGACCGCGGATCTGGTCAATGCCCGCGGCATATGGGCGACCTCGAAGGAGGACCTGCTCGCGGCTTACCCCAGCATCACCCCCGACGTCAGCGGCGACACCGAGACCTTCCTCTACGAGGAGCTGCTCTTCGGCGAACCCATCGAGAACGTCTCCGACTACGACGACTTCAAGGCGTACGTCCGCGAGTCGCTGGGACACGAGGAGTTCCAGTTCCTCCACGACGCATCGCGCTTCCGCGCCGACTTCGAGGCCCCGCTCGATGCGGTCGGGTACATGGACTACCTGACCGAGGAGTGGGACGTGTACGGCGACGCGTCGTACCCGATCGGCGGCATGTCGGCGTTCATCCGCGGCATGGAAGCGGCGGCCATCTCGGACGGCGTCCGCATCTTCAAGGGCGAGCCGGTCATGCGCATCGACCGCGACGGGGCCCGCTACGAGGTCCTCACCGGGGAGCACCGGGTGAGCGGCGACAAGGTCGTGGTCGCGGTCCCGCCGGTGGCGATGCAGTGGATCGACGGTGACGTCGCCGACGAGATCGAGGCCCAGCAGCAGTTCAAGGACATCATCGGGGTGAAGGTCGCCGTGATCTCCCAGTGGTGGGACACCGATTGGTGGACGCAGATCACCGACGCCGACGACAACCAGATCTGGCGCGGCTGGACCACCGAGCACTGCATGAACTTCATCGAGATCCCGCTGAACCCCTACGCGGTCGATCAGCTGGTCACGCGCAGCGTCTATGACGACGCCGCCAACTGCGTCGAGCTGTGGACGACGCTCTTCGAGCAGGGCGGCGTGGCCGCGGTGGAGCAGGAGGTGCAGCGTGGCCTCGAGCATCTGTTCGTCGACAACGGCGTGACCACCCCGGCCGACCCAGGTATCCCGAGCCCGATCAAGACCCACGTCCAGATCTGGCCGGCCGCCTGGCACTGGCTCGAGTCGGGGACGGAGTTCACCAACACCGACGTCTACGACTGGGCCGCCGAGCCGCTCGACGGCGAGGACGTCGCGCTGGTCGGCGAGGCCTACAATGTGAACCGCTCCGGCTGGAGCGACGCTGCGTACAAGTCCTCGATTCACCTGCTCAACACCCGCTACGGGTACGAGCTCGAAGGGCTCTGAACGGGCCCGGATCTGGAGGGGGGCCGGTGGTAGGCTGACGCCTCCGTGAACCCAGAGAGCCAGCCTCCCGCCGTCCTCCTCGTCGACGACGAGCCCGCCAACCTCCTCGCGCTGGAGGGGATGCTGGCCCGGTCGGGCGCCCGGTTCTACCGGGCGACGACCGGGACCGAGGCCCTCCACCTGGCGTCCCAGCTCACGCTGGCCCTGGTGATCCTCGACGATCGCCTGCCGGACATGAGAGGCGGCGAGCTGGCGCGCCGCCTCGGCCAGATGTGTGGCGACGATACGCCGCCCATCGTGATGCACACCTCGGGCGACACGCCGCGGGCCATGCTCCGCGAGCTGTTCGGCGAGGGCATCCTGGACGTCGACCAGAAGCCGGTCGATCCCGACATGCTGCGCGCCAAGGTGCGGACCTTCCTGCGGCTGCATCGTCGCCGGGGCGTGCTGCGATCTGGCCACACGGAATAGAAGCCCGCCGCAACCGGTCCCGGGGGATGGATGTCCCAGCTCGACAGCCTCCTCCGCATCGTGGTCGCTCAGGGGGCGGACGAGCTCCGACTGGACTCCGACTGCGCCCCGAGATGTTCAGCGCTGGCGTCCAGCGGAAGCTGACCATCCCGGCGACGCCGACCGCGATGTGGTCGGCATCGAGCAGCTCGAGCTGCTCGAGGTCCTCGAGCGGGACCATGCCGGCCCGAGGATGAGCACGACGATGTCGATCAGCCAGAGTGGAGCCCTCGCCGGCTATCCTCGACCCACCTGAGCCTCGCGGAGGAGGTGCTGCGGCGCCGTCACCTCGCACACCACCTGGTGGTACGCGAGGAGGCCGTGGTCGTGGGTCACCACCGTCGCCCCCACCGACCAGGCGGCCCACAGGTAGACGAGGTCGGTCGCGTTGCTGAAGGGGCGACGCCCGCGCATCCGCAGCGTCAGGTGCTCGAGGAACTCGGCGATCGCCGCGGCGTCGGCCGGCGCCATCAGCGCGATCGCGAGATCGCGCAGCGCCTCCCCCGGCGCGGCGCCGCCGCGGCGCGACCTCGCCAGACGCTGCTCCACCACGTGGACCTCGAGCCACAGCTCGGCGGGCGCGAACACCTCCACCAGGCCCTCGGCGCAGGCCCGACGAAGCCGCTCCACGAACTCGCGCGCGTCCGCGTGGGCCTCCTCCGCCGGCTGCACGGCGGCGATGACGACCGAGCTGTCGAGCACGATCCGCACGGCGAGGGTCTCGGCTACGGCGCCGGCGAGAGCTCGGTGTCGGGGTGGGCGTCGATCCAGCGGCGCCGGAGCACGGTGAGCGAGGCAGCGATCGCCTTGCGCTCCGCGCGCAGCGCGGCGAGCCGAGCGCCGCCGCGCAGGCCGAGGCCGAGCAGGCCCAGGCGGTGAAGGCGCGCCTCGATCGCGTAGCGACGCGCGAACATGGCGGCGGGGGCGAGGGCGGCGCCAAACGCCGCCGACACCAGCGTCCCGAAGGCGCGCGCCACGAGGAGGATCTCGACGCCGTAGAGCGCGCCGAAGACGAAGAACCCGCCGATGAGCTTGGCGAGCGCGATGCGATCGACGCTGACGCGCAGCGGTAGCATGGCCAGCCGCAGCAGCAGGTAGGGCGCCATGCTGGTAGCCAGGCCGAACCCGGCCAGCGGCGCACCCGCGATCAGGTAGGCGATGCGCCGGCCGCGGCTGGCGTGGCGGCGCCGCTCGCCGCGGTGCTGCAGCACCGGCCGCTCGCCGCCCAGGCCGAGCTCCTCCCGCGCCTCGACGTAGCGGTCGATGCGCTCGCGGAGCACGCGCGTCGCCTCGGGGTCGACGTCCTGCATCCAGCGGTAGGCGTCGACGACGCGCCGCACCAGCGCCGTGCGCTCGGCGGGAGACTGGCCGTCCTCGTCCAGTCCCTCGTCGGCGCGGATGCCGACGACGATCGACGTCACCTGCGCGATGAGGCGCTCGTCGTCGGTCTCGGCGATGTGAACCGCGAGATCGCGGAGCGCGTCGTCGATGCGGCCGGTGAGGGCGCGCACCGCGGCCGGCTCGTCCTTTGCCGCCAGGGCGCCCAGCTCCTCCGCCACGTGAATGGGGGGGCCGAACGCGACGTGCACGTCGCTGCGGAACGCGTGGCGGACCAGGTAGGTGATCCCCACCGGGACCACGCGGACACCGACCTCCGCCGGCGCGCGCAGCGCGATGCGCGCGGTGCCGGTCTTCAGGGGCTCGATGCGGAGGTGCCCGTGCGTCTTGCCCTCGGGGAAGATCGCCATGACCCCGCCGGCTGCGAGCACCTCCTGACAGGCCGCGAACGCGTCGTCGTTGCTGGCGGTGGCGCCGCCGTGATCGGACCGTCGGCGGATGGGGATGGCGCCCGCCGCGCGCATCACCTGACCGAAGAGCGGGATCTTGAAGAGCCCGTCGCGCGCGCAGAACGCGATCTGTCGCTCGACGAAGGTGCCGAGCAGCAGGGGATCGACGATCGAGTTGGGGTGGTTGCTGGCGAGGATGGTCGGCGCCACCGGGTCGAGGTGCTCGGTCCCGGTGACCTCGATCTCCCCGTAGAAGAGGTTGACCGCCGCGGCGACGGCCTTTCTCAGGGAGCGGTAGAGGAGCCCCATCGCCGCGCGTCCTCGTCTTCGTGCGCGCTACGCGCTCACGGGTTGAAGATGTCGTAGCAGCAGCCGGTCTCGTACTCGCAGTCGACCGTGGCCTGCCGGCACGTACCGATGGTGAAGAACTGGTCGTCGCGGCACTCGCAGAGCGCGCCGTCGACGTCGCCCTCGCACTCGATCGTCATGTCGCCGCCGTCGCAGGTCCAGCTGGTGCCGCAGGCGGTGGTGCCGCCGCCGGACTGGGCGCTGGAGCCGCCGGCGTCTGCGCAGGCGCCGTAGGGGCCGAGGTTCGGCTCGGCGTGTCCTCCGAGGAGCTCGTAGCAGCAGCTCTGGGGGAAGCCGCATCCCTGGTTATCGGTGTTGTCGCAGGTGCCGCCGCTGCCGCTGCCGCCCTCATCCAGGCTGCACTCGCAGGTCTCGGAGGTGCCGTCGTCGAAGCAGGTCACCACCACGGTGCCGGCGTCGCAGGTAAAATCCGCGTCACACGAGGTGCCGCCGCTGCCGGAGCTCGAGGCGGTGCCCCCGTTCTGCTCGCAGTTGCCCAGGAGGTTCTCGCTGCCGCCGGTACCGCCGCCGCCAGTGCCGACCGACACCGTCGTGTCGTCCGCGCCGCCGGTGCCGCTGGGCCCGGTCGTGCCAACCGCGCCGGTCTCGGCGCTGCTGTCGGCAGTGCCCACCGCGCTGGTCGTCGCGGGCGCGGTGGTGGCGCCGCCGTCGCCCGCGCCCCCGGCCCCGCCGCCGCCGCCCACCACCTCCGAGTCACAGCCGGAGACGACGAGCACGCCGAGGAGCAAGAACAAGGAGGTCTTCATGAGGGGCATCGTCCCACGGTGAGGACGCGACGTCTGCAGCCAGTCGAGGCCCCCGTGAGGTCGATGGGGCCGGGTCTCGGGGCTGGTCGGTCACTCGCCGTCGGCAACGTCGGCGGCGATCGCCTGCTCGGCGCCCCCGTGGAGCTTCACCGGATCGCTCTTCTTCCTCATCTTCATGTTGATGACCTCCACCGCGAGGGCGAAGGCCATGGCGAAGTAGATGGTGCCCTTCGCGATGTGCTGGTCGAGCGACTCGGCGACCAGCATGACGCCGATGAGGAGAAGGAAGGAGAGCGCGAGGATCTTCACCGTGGGGTGACGCTCCACGAAATCGCCGATCTTCCCCGCGAAGACGAGCATGACGCCGACGCTGATCAGCATGGCGGTCACCATGACCCAGAGCTGGCTCGCCATGCCGACCGCGGTGATCACCGAGTCGAGCGAGAAGACGATGTCGAGCACCAGGATCTGCGCGAGCACCAGCGGGATGGAGACCATCTTCGGCTTCACGCCGGCGGCGGCATCTTCCGCCCCCTCGAGCTTGGCGTGCATCTCGTGCGAGGCCTTGCCGATGAGGAAGAGCCCGCCCAGGAGCAGGATGAGATCGCGGCCGGAGAAGGACTGACCCAGCACCGAGAACAGTGGCTGGGTGAGCCTCATCAGCCACGAGATCGCGAAGAGGAGACCGACGCGGATGACCAGCGCCAGCGCGATGCCGACGCGGCGCACCTTCTCCCGCGACTCGGCAGGGACGCGCGCCACCAGGATCGCGATGAAGACGATGTTGTCGATCCCGAGGACGATCTCCATCGCCGTGAGGGACACCAGCGCGAGCCAGGGGCTCGACCCACCATCGGCAACAGCTTCGACGTCCATTCGGGCGGGGAGCTTAGTTCTGATCGGCGGGCTCGCCAGTGTCGACCACCGATTCGGGGGGGGTCGCCGCGTCTTCCCCCACCTCCATCAAGTGGACGAGATCGGCGGTGGAGAGGCGGCCGCTGGCGTCGCCACCGGCGAGCACCGCGTCGGCGAGCTCGCGCTTCTCCTCGTGGAGGAGGAGCACCTTCTCCTCGATGGTCCCGCGGGAGATGAGGCGGACGATGGTGACCGGCTTGTCCTGCCCGATGCGGTGGGCGCGATCGCTGGCCTGGTCCTCCACGGCGGGGTTCCACCAGGGATCCATGTGCACGACGTAGTCGGCCCCGGTCAGGTTGAGGCCGACGCCGCCCGCCTTGAGGGAGATGAGGAACACGTCGCCCTCTCCGGCCTGGAAGCGGCGCACGCGCTCGGCGCGCACCTCCTGCGGGGTCGAGCCCTCCAGCTCGTGGAAGGTGAAGCCGCGTGCGCGCAGCGCCTCTGCCACCAGGGCCAGGTGGCTGGTGAACTGGCTGAACACCAGGGCGCGGTGGCCAGCGTCGCGCAGCTCCTCGAGGAGCTCCACCGCGCTGGCGAGCTTCGACGACGGCACCGACGAGTCGTGGAAGCGCAGCCGCGGGTGGGACGCGAGCTGGCGCAGGCGGAGGAGCGCCGCCAGGACCGCGAAGCGCTTGTCCTGCCCGGGCGCGGGCGTGGCCAGCGCCTCGATCGACGCAGAGCGCTCGGCCTCGTAGAGCTCGCGCTCCTCGGTCGACAGCTCGACGTGGCGGACCACCTCGGTGCGCGGGGGCAGCTCCGGCGCCACCTCGTCCTTGGTGCGGCGCAGCAGGTAGGGGCGCACCAGCGCCGCCAGCGCGGCGCGCCGCTCGGGATCGCGATCGCGCTCGATGGGCGCCGCGAAGCGGGCGCGGAAGCGATCCCAGGAGCCGAAGAGCATCGGCATGAGCACACGGAAGAGGCTCCACAGCTCGCCGAGGTGGTTCTCCAGCGGGGTGCCGGTGAGGGCGACCCGGAAATCACCCCGCAGGTCCCGCGCCGCCTGCGCTCGCTTGGAGAGCGCGTTCTTCAGGGCGTGCGCCTCGTCGAGGACCAGGGTCGCGAACTGGACGCCGGCGAGCGCCTCGGCGTCGCGCACCAGGATGTCGTAGCTGGTGACGACCAGATCCCCCGGGCCGAGATCGGCGAGCTTCGCGCCGCGGCCGTGGCCCCGGTAGACGACGACGCGCAGCCCCGGCGCAAAGCGAGCGCTCTCGCTCTCCCAGTTGGGGCCCACCGAGGTCGGCGCCAGCACCAGGGCCGGGCCCAGCGCGCCGCGCTCCACCAGGAGGGCGAGGGCCTGCACCGTCTTGCCGAGGCCCATGTCGTCGGCCAGGCAGGCGGCGGCCCCGCACGCGGCGAGCCGCGCCAGCCAGGCATGCCCCGCGGCCTGGTAGGGCCGCAGCTCGGCGTGGAGCCCCGAGGGCAGCGCGGGCTCGAAGGTGCGCGCGGCCTGCCAGCGGGCGCGCAGGGCGAGCCACTCCTTGGCGGCGATCAGCTGCGACGCCTCGTCGTCGACCAGTGCATGCAGGTCCTCCATCGCGTGGACGCCCACCAGGAGCTTGCCGCCCTCGGTGACGAGGATGTCGTCGGCGCGCGCCAGGCGGTCGCGCAGCTCGCGCCCTATGGCGAGGAGGCCGCCGCGCTTGAGGCGGACGAACCGGCGACCGGCGCGCATCGCCTCGAGCAGCGCCTTGAGCGGCACCGTCTCGCCCCCGGCCTCGATGCCGCCCTCGACCCCGAACCAGTCGCGCTGCTTCTCGATGCGGATGCGCATCGACGCGGTGGTGCCGGTGGCGGCGACGTTGAGGCGGTCGCCGATCCACTCCACCACCGCGCCCTCGCCGAGCTCGGAGAGCGCGACCAGCGCGTCGCATGCGCGATCGGGGTCGTCGATGAAGCCGTCCCACGGGTCGTCGCCGGCCGGGGGCAGGCCGACCGCAGCCAGCACCGCCGCGCAACGCGCGCGCTCGCCCGCGAAGTCGCGCTCGGTGAAGACGCGCTCCCCGTCGCGCTCGCCCAGCACCGTCGTCACGCCGAAGCCCGGGACCTGGAGCGAGGAGGTCGGCCAGGGGCGCACGCGCACGGCGACGCGCAGCGAGCCGCCGCCGCCGAGCGACAGGCGCACCACCGGCGTGTTGTCCGGCGGGACCTGGGCGCCGCGCAGCACCGCCGGGAGCTCCAGCGCGAGCTGCACGCCGGGGTGCGCGCCGAGCACGCGACACACCGCGTCCACCGCCTCGGTCGGCAGCTCGTTGCGGGTGCGCGCAGTGGACTCGACGACCGCGCGCGAGACCGCGTCGAGCACGCCGTGGAGGTACACCGCGCTGCCGGGCGCGACGTGGAGCAGCATGCCGCCCACGCCGACCCCGGTGGAGGCGTCGAGGCGGTGCTCGCCAAGCCACACCTCGAGGCGGTGCATCTCCCCTTCGCCGGTCACCACCAGCCGCGGCTGCGCGCGCAGGACGCGCAGCGGCGTGGCGGTGTCACCCTCGAGGAACACCCGCGGGTGCTGGGCGAGGAGGTCCATCAGGCGCTGGAAGAGCGGCCGCTGCCCCAGGTGGGCGCCGGAGGCGGACTGCAGCGCCTGGAGCAGATCGAGGATCTCGTCCTCCAGGCTGTCGACCGTCGCCTTGACCCGCGCCTCGACCAGGGTGGCGAGGCGCCCCGCGGTGAAGCCGCCGCCGCGCCGGGGCGACTGCAGCGCGACCCGGGGGAGGACCCCGCCCGCCGCCGGCATGCGGAACGCGATGCGCTCGCCGGTCGGCTCGCGCTGATAGAGGGTCGCGCGGGCGACCTCCTCCTCCAGCTCGTTGATGGCGTGCCGCCACGGGGGAACGGCGAGCCACGCCTCGATCGCCTTGCGCGCCGCGCCCTCGGGGTCGCACAGCGCGTCGATGGCGCAGCCCAGCGCCGCGGCGTGCTCGGCGCGCATGCGGCCGATGCTGGAGCCGTAGCCAGGGTGCACCATGCACATCTCGAGATCGATGCGGACCGGCATCGCCCGAACCGCGTCGTCGATCTCCAGGCGCGGCGGCCGCGGCAGGAAGGTCACGCGGTTGAACGGATACTCCACCGGCGCCGCCCACGGCGGCGCCGCGGAAAGCGCAGGGAAGCTGGCCAGCTCTCGGCGCAGCCCCTCGAGCCGGCTCGCCAGCCAGGGTGTCGTGGGGTCGTCGCGGTGGGCGAGGAAGCCAGCGCGGGCGCCCAGCCTGCCCGACGCAGCCTCCGCCTCCTCCCGGAGGCGCTCCACCGCCGCCTCGCGCAGCGCGGTGCGCGATAGGCCCTCTGCCAGGCCAACGTGCGGGTAGCGCGCCAGGTCGGCGAGCTCCTGGACGGGGAAGACGTAGACGCGCCCGCTCTCGCTGCGGAACCGCATCATGGCGCCGCGCAGGTTGAGGCCGAAGCGGTCGAGCCAGACGTCGAGGTCCGGCCCGCCGGGGGGGACGCGGTTCGCATCCACCCCGCCCTCGGCGCCGCCGGCGGACGCCTTCTTCTTCCGCGATGCGAGCGTCTTCCGCGATCGGATCCAGCTCCGCACCGCGTCGGGGAAGGCCTGGAGGAAGATGTCGCGATCGTCGCGCTCCATCCGATGGAGGAGGATGTGCTCGACCTCGGGGTGGTCGACCAGCTGACCGACGGTCGCAACCTCCAGCTCGTGGCCGAGCATGTCGAGGCTCTGGGTGACGATGGAGGTGGTCGACGGCGCGTCGGCCAGCTCGGACAGCGCGGTCGCAAGCACGGTGTCGGGCTCGTCCACCGCGCGGATGTCGGAGACGACGTCGGTCCAGCTCGCCACGGTGGAGCATTAGCGCAGCCCGCCGCAGTACGGTAACGATCCGCATGGGAATCGACGCCATCGCCCTGGTCCGCATCCCCTCCGCCGTGCTGACGAGCGGCGGCGTACCCTCCGCCCGGCTCATGCCGCTGCGCGACGCGACGCTGGTCTTCACGACCGCACGCTTCGGCGACGAGGGGGACGAGCTGGCCATCGCCCTTCGCCACCTCCTGGGAGAGGCCCTCGACCTCCACGACGACCCGCGGGGGATCCTCTTTTTTCCGGACGTCGCCGAGGTGCAGTCGACCACCTACGACGCGGTGATCGCCGAGCTGGACGACAGCGGCTTGTGGACGCCGATCGTCCCGGCCGACGCGGTGCCTTCCCGCCTGGCGAACGCGCCCCAGGGGTCGCTGGAGCAGCTGGTCGCCACCGCGATGGGCGCCATGGGCGGCGAGCTCCGCTCCGAGATCGAGCGCGCCATGGTCTCGGGGGACCCCAGCCGGATGGAGGACCTGGAGGAGCGAATGGCCGCGGCCTTCGGCGGCGAGGAGGCGATGGAGGCGCTGGCGGAGCGCCTGAAGCTGGCGCTGGGGCGGGCTCCCGGAGGCTCGGCCGAGGACGACGAACCCGAAGGGGGGACGGGGCCCGGCAAACCGAGCTAGCCTCGCGGCCATGGCGAAGGCCCCGCGATCGCTCGTCGTCCGTGCACTTGGTCCGCTG
>JBKJLX010000043.1:0-13784 GCA_046596645.1 Polyangiaceae bacterium | reverse complement strand
GATGATGACGGGCGAGCCCCCGACCGATCGCAACGACCTGGCGGCGCGCCTGGTGGCGGCGATCGAGGCGGCGGGCGCGCCGATCTTCGCCGAGGCCAAGGCGGATCGGACGCGCCGAGGCATGGGCACCACCTCCACCGCGGCCGCCCTCCTTGACGATCACCTGTTCCTCGGGCAGGTCGGCGACAGCCGCGGCTACCTTCTGCGCGACGAGAAGCTGGTCCAGGTCACCCGCGATCAGTCGCTGGCCAACCAGCTCATCGAGGCGGGCCAGCTCACGGAGGAGGAGGCGGAGACCTTCGAGCACAGCAACATCATCCTCCAAGCGCTCGGCACCACCGACTCGGTGCAGGTCGACCTCACCTACGTGCACCTCAGGCAGGGCGACGTGCTGATGCTCTGCTCCGACGGCCTCTCGGGGATGATGCGCAACGAGGAGATCCGTGAGGTCCTCCGCGCCTACTCCGACCCTGCCGAGGCCTGTCGCGAGCTGACCGATCGCGCCAACCAGGCCGGGGGGCACGACAACATCACCGTCATCGTCGCCAAGTTCGAGGGCGAGGGCGTCGTCGCCGCCACGCCAGAGGAGGTCGAGGGCCTCCGCTACCGGAAATACGAGCTGCCCGAGTCGGCCATCCAGAGCCTGCGTCCGGCCGACGCGCCCCGTCGCGGTGGCGACCCCGGCCGCATCAACTCCCGCGTCAACCGCAACCCCGAGATCGAGGTGGGCGAGGAGGAGGAGTTCGACGACGAGGCTTTCGACGACTCGCCGCTCACCGATCCAGTCGACCTGCCGCGCGAGCAGGCCCCCTCCTGGGTGGTGACGATGATGATCGTGAGCGCGGTCACCTGCGTCCTCGTCGCGGGCTATTATCTCCTGAGGTGACCGGCAGGCTCCTGAGGTGACCGGCGGGTTCCCGAGGACTCGCTGGCTCTGCGGCGACGGCCGCGCGGGCGGGGCGTGATCGATGCTCCCGCGCATCCTCCGTCGGCTGCTCTGGGTCCCGGTCACCCTCGTCACCGTCTCCTTTCTCACCTTCCTCGTCCTGTCGCTGATCCCGGACCCGGTCATCCGGGCCGCGGCGCTGGCGGGCCCGGAGAAGGAGGACGTCGCGCGGCGCGAGCGCTTCCTCGACCTGCCGCTGTTCTGGAACCTCGCACCGCGCGACGCGCGAGCGCGGGCGCTCGCGGCCTGGAAGCACGCCGGGGAGGAGTCGCCGCTCGGTGATACGGCCCGGGCCGAGCTCGTGAGGCTGGGCGGCGCCGCCCTCCCCCACGTCTTGCCCGCGCTCGACGCGCTGGCGCCGGAGGACCGCGGCCGCGCCGCGCGCGGCCTGGCCCCCATCGCCGAGCGCATGCAGCTCCCCGGGCTCGACGCGGCCAGCGATGCCACCCGCGCTTCGGCCTACTGGCTCCGCTTCTGGGACGACCGCGGCATCGAGTTCCGCCGCGCGTCGGTCGAGAGCGCGGTGGAGCGCATCTCCCGCTACCGCTCCGAGTCGCGCGCCGCGGAGCTGGCCGAGCTCGACACCTACGCGCTCGACGCGCTCTTCGCCTCGCTCCCCTCGCCCCACGATCGCGCGACGACCGAGGAGGCGCGCGCGCTGGTGGCCCTGGCGGCGCGCGCCACTGGACGCGGGGACCGTATCCCCGAGGGCGCGAGCCCGGAGGAGGCCGCCGCGGTCGTCCAGCGCTGGCGAGGCTTCTGGGAGGTCTACCGCCTCGACTTCGTCACCCTCGACGGGCCGGGCCGGGTGACGGCGACCATCCTCGAGACCCAGTACGGCAAGTGGGCCTGGCGCGCCGTCACCCAGCGGCTGGGGCGCATGCCGAGCGGCGCCACCGTCGCCGCCGAGCTGCGGCGGCGCGCGCCGCAAACCACGTTCATCGTCGTCGGTGCCCTGCTGATCGGCTACGCCCTGGCGACAGCGCTCGGCACGCTGGCCGCGTCGTCGCGCGGTCGGCGGGTCGACATCGGCCTGACGCTGCTCGCGCTCGGGCTCTTCGCGGTGCCGACCGCGGTGCTGGCCATCGCCGCGCGGAGCGCCGGCGCGACGGGCCTGGTCGTTCCCACCCTGGTGGTCGCCGCCGGGCTGGTCGCCACGCCCACCCGCCTCCTCCGCGGGGCGCTCGTGGGCCTGCTCGGCCGCGACTACGTCCGCACGGCGGTCGCGAAGGGCGCCGGCCCGTCGCGCGTCCTCGCCGTCCACGGCCTGCGGCTGGCGTTCATCCCCGTGCTCACCATGGCGACGGTGGAGCCGCCGGTCGCCCTCGGCGGCGCGCTGGTGGTCGAGCACGTCTTCGCCATCGATGGCATCGGCGCCGCGACCATCGACGCGCTGGCGCGGCGCGACGTCGACTGGCTGATGGCGGTGGCGCTGGTCGCCGCCACCACCGCCACCCTGGCGGTCCTGGCGGCCGACCTGATCCTGGCCGTCCTCGATCCCCGGACCCGGCGCTTCTTCGGGGGCTCGTCGTGAGGCCGACGACACACCTGCAGATCGCAGGGGCGCGGCTCGCCATCTCGCGCCGCTTTCACCTCGGCCTGGTCGTGCTCGGCCTGCTCGCGTTGCTCGGCCTCTTCGCCGATCTGCTGGCCTCGGGGGACGCGCTCGTCGCCCGACGCCGTGACGGCGCCCTGGTCGTACTCCCCGGGCTGTTCGAGCGGCACGCCGCCCGGCGCGCCGACCTTACGCCGGTGGTGCGGGGGCTGGTCGCGTTCGGCCCCGAGGAGGAGACGACGCCCGCGCTCGCCGGCCCCTCCGCCGCCCACCCGTTCGGGACCGACGCCCGGGGCCGCGACGTCTTCGCCCGGGTCGCCTTCGGGGCGCGCACCGCGCTGGGCCCGGCGCTGGCGGCGGTCGCGCTCAGCATGCTGCTCGGCATCGCGCTGGGGGGCGCGGCGGGTCAGGTCGGCGGGCGGTGGTCGCGCGTCCTGGAGCGGGTCGTGCAGACGGTCGACACCTTCCCCGCCATCCTGGTGGTCGCCATCGCCCGCGCCATCGAGCGCGAGCCGAGCGCCCTGTCGCTCGTGCTCGGCGTGGCGGCGGTGCGCTGGGCGGAGGTGGCGCGGCTGGTGCGGGCCGAGGTGCTACGCGAGCGCGGGGAGGAGTACCTTCTCGCGGCGCGTGCGCTGGGCGCGGCGCCGGCGCGCATCTTCACCGTCCACATCCTTCGCAACGCGATCGGGCCGGTCCTCGTCAGCTCGGTCTTCGGGGTGGCGTCGGTCGCCCTGCTCGAGGCGGCCCTCTCGTTTCTCTCGCTGGGCGCCCCCGTCCGCCAGGCCTCCTGGGGGGAGACCCTGGCCCAGGCGGCGCGGCACCCGGGTGAGCTGCACCTGCTGTTCCCGCCCGCGCTCGCCCTGGTGGCCACCCTGAGCGCCAGCTATCTCGTCGCCGACGCCCTGCGCGACGCGCTGGACCCGCGCACCGTGCGGACGACCCGGCCGCTGTCGCTCCGCACCTCCTCGGTCGCGACTCCTCTCGCCACGGACGACGGCGGCGGGTAAGACTCCCGGGCCATGGCCATCCCCGTCGTCTCCGAGAAGGACTTCGAGCGCGACGTCATCAAGTCGCCGATCCCGGTCCTCGTCGCCTTCACCGCCGCCTGGTCGGCCCCCTGCAAGGCCCTCGACCCGGCGCTCGAGTCGTACGCGCTCGAGGTCGAGGGCAAGGCGAAGATCGTCAAGGTCGACGCCGACGCGTCGCCCCGCCTCGCCGACATGCTGCGGGTGCAGAACCTGCCGACGCTGTACGTCTTCTCCCAGGGCCGGCCGGTGAACGCGGTCCAGGGCGCCAGCAAGCGCGAGCAGCTGGTCGCCCTCCTCGAGCCGCTGCTCCCCCGCCCCGAGGGAGCGGTGAAGGCTCGAGAGCTGGCGCAGCTGCTCAAGGAGAAGCAGGTCTCCGCGGTCGACACGCGCGAGGCCTCCGCCTTCGGGCGCGCGCACATCCCCGGCGCGATCAACATGCCGCTGGAGGAGATCGAGGGCCGCCTCGCCGAGCTCCACATGCTCGGCTCCGATCCCATCCTCTACTGCCGGTCGGGCGACAGATCGAAGGAGCTCGCCGACAAGCTGGCCGCGCAGGGCGTCCCGGTCGGCTTCCTCGAGGGCGGCTTTCTCCTGTGGGAGGCCGAGCAGCTCCCCATCGAGCGAAGCTGACGATCAGCCGCGGCGGGCGGCGTCGCTTGCGGCGGCGATCACCTCGCGGACCGGCACCCCGGCGCGATGCGCGGCCGCGGCGCAGTCGTCGAACTCCGGCTTGACCTGCGGCGGGCCGAACGGCCCCTCGCTGATCTTCACCGCGATGGGTCCGAAGGTGGTCTCCACGGTGATCATCCTCCGCGGGCGCTCGACGCGCGACACCGGGGTGCGACGCACGCCGATCGACGTCGTCTCCCGCAGCACCGCGGCGGCGATCAGGTCGGCGCGGCTCGCCTCGGCGATCGCCGCGATCACCAGCCCCGGTCGGCCCTTCTTCATCGTCGCTGCCGTCGCCCAGGCGTCGAGGGCGCCAGCCCCCAGGATCGCCTCGATGGCGTGGCCTGCGACCTCGCCCGTCATGTCGTCGACGTTGGCCTCGAGGAGGACGTGCGTGCCCTCGCCCGGCGTCGTCGAGGCGGGCGCGGGGTCGCCGAGCACGACGCGGAGGACGTTCGGCCGGTCCGGCAGATCGCGGCGCCCAGCGCCGAACCCGACGCGCAGGGGCGCCATGGTCGGCCAGCGCGCGAAGCGCGACGCTACCGTCGCCGCGATGGCCGCCCCGGTCGGCGTCACCAGCTCGGCGTCGAGCGGGACCTCGTAGGTCGGGCAACCCTCGAGACAGGTCACCACCGCCGGCGCCGGCAGCGGCAGCGGGCCATGCGCCGCCCGCACGAAGCCGCGCCCCATGGGCAGCGGCGAGCACACGACCTCGGCCCCCAGCCAGGTGAGCGCCGCCGAGGCCCCGACGATGTCGACGATCGCGTCGACCGCGCCCACCTCGTGGAAGTGCACGTCGTCGAGGCGTGTGCGGTGCACCCGCGCCTCGGCCACGCCCAGCCGCCGGAAGATCCGCCGCGCGAGATCGCGCGTCGCGGGTGGCAGCGGCGCCGCGACCAGCATCGCGTCGATGGTCGACCACGTGCGCTGCGGCTGCTTTCCGTCGACGTGGACGTCGAAGGTGGTGGCGACGATCGCGCTCTTGGTCACCCGACCACGATGAAGGTGGAACCCCTCGAGCGGCAGCGCCGCCACCGCGCCCTCCACCACCGCCATCGGCACCCCGAGGTCGAGCAGCGCCGCGATCGTCATGTCGCCGGCGATGCCGCTGAAGGCGTCGAGGAACAGCGTCTTGCCGCGCCCCTCCTCCTCCCTCAGCGGCTCGCGCCGCACTGCCGGATCGTCCTCGTGGTCGCCATGGTCGTGGTCGCCATGGTCGTGGTCGCCATGGTCGTGATCGTGGCCCTGGTGCATCACGTCGCCTCGCGGGCGTCACGCCGCTCGCGCGCCGCGATCATGCGGTGCACCACCATGGCTGCGGTGAAGCCGCCATCGATGTTCACCACCGCGACGCCGTTGGCGCAGCTCGTCAGCATCGCCATCAGCGGCGTCAGCCCGCCCAGCGCGGCGCCATAGCCGACCGAAGTCGGCACCGCGACCACCGGTGCCGCCACCAGGCCCGCCACCACCGACGGCAGCGCGCCCTCCATGCCGGCGACGACGATCAGCGCGTCGGCGTCGCGGAGCTGGTCGAGCCTATGCAGGAGCCGGTGCAGCCCGGCGACCCCGACGTCGCCGTGGCGGACCACGTCGAGCCCGATGGCGTCCAGCGTCTCCGCCGCCTCGTCCGCCACCGGCGCGTCGCTGGTGCCGGCGGTGACGACGGCGATGGAGGCCCGGCGTCGCGGGACCGGCGCCACGTCGAGCCGACCGATGCGCGCGCTCTCCATCCAGCGGAAGCCGGGCAGGGCCGCCGTCACCTCCGCCGCGCGCGCGCCGTCGAGCCGGGTGACGAGAACGTTCTGCCCCGCCGCCATGAGCGCCTGGGCGATGGTGATGATCTGGCGTGAGGTCTTGCGCTCGCCGAAGACGACCTCCGGCACGCCCTGGCGCGCGGCGCGGTGGTGATCGACCACCGCCCCCTCGACCTCGCGGAAGGGTGCGGTCTCCAGCGCGCGGACGGCGGCCTCGACGGTCTCGCCCCCGGAGCGGACGCGCTCCAGCAGCTGGCGCAGCGTGTTGGGATCCATGCGGGCAGCGGGGTGTGTGCTCCGCGCCTGCCCGGCGCGTCAAGGCCCCCCGTCCCGCCGGCGAGGCTCTGCTAACCTCGGCGGGTCCATGCCCGTCCCGCTCGGCCTGCCGCTCGGCCTCGCCGCGGGTGCCACCCTGGCGTGGCTCGAGGCGAGCGCCCGGGCCTCGCGCGAGGACGGGGCGGCCGCGCGGTCTGCCGCGTACCTCGGCGGCCTGGTCCTCGGCCCATCGGCGCTCTACCTCGAGCTGGTCGGCGGGGCGTGGGCCAACCTGTACGCGTACGAGATGCCGTCGGCGTTCGACCTGCTCCTCGTGGTCGCGGTGGCGGTCGCCCCTCCGGGGGGCGTGCTCGCGGCGCGCCGCGGTCGGCTCCGCGACGATCCTCGCTGGGCGCTCGCGCTCGCGGCGGCATCGGCGATCGTCACGGTGGGGGGCGCGGTCGCGGCCTCGGGTCGCATCGCTGTCGTCGCCTCCCACGCCGCGTTCCACCGCGACCTCGGCGGCGACGCGCTGGTGGAGAGCCACGTCGGCGCGGCGCTCCTCGGCGCGCTGGTGGCGATCGCGGTCGGGCTCGCCCTCGCGGTGCGCGCCGTCGCCCCGCCACGATTGACGAGCCGCCCTCCGTCGCACACCCTCCGCTCGTGACCGAACGCGCCATGGAACATGAGGTCGAGCGGCTGGTCGCGCTCGCCACCGAGCTCGTCGACCGCGCGCTCGGCCGCGGGGTCGACGTGGCGGAGGCGCGGGTCCGGTCCGGGTCCGAGCTCTCGGTGAAGGTGCGCCTGGGCGAGGCCGAGCTGGTGGAGGAGGCGGGCCATCGCAGCGCCGGCATGCGGGTGATGAAGGGCGGCCGCGTCGCGCTGACCAGCACCAGCGATCTGACGCCTTCCGGGCTGGAGCGCTTCATCGCCGACGCGATCGAGCTCGTCGAGATCGCGCAGGAGGACACCTTCGCCGGCCCCGCCGACCCGGCCCTGATCGCCCAGGGCCCCTTCGACGCGCAGGTCTCGGCGCTCGAGCTCTACGACCCCGCGTGCGGCACGGTCGACGCGGCGCAGGCGCTGGCCCTGGCACAGCGCGGCGAGGCGGCTGCGCGCGGTGCCGACGCGCGCATCACCAACAGCGACGGGGCGACCTTCGGTCGCACCGCCGGCGCGTTCGGCATGGCCCTCTCCGGCGGCTTCCGCGGCGGGTACGCCTCGAGCTACGCGTCGCTCTCCGTCGTGCCCCTGGCGGACGACGCGGACAACAAGAAGCGCCGCGGCTACCACTGGGCGGCCCGCCGCTTCCTCGCCGACCTGGAGACGCCGGAGTCGGTCGGCATCGAGGCCGCCAGGCGCACCGTCCGCAAGCTGGGCGCGAAGAAGGTCCCGACGCAGGAGGCGCCGGTGGTGTTCGACCCCGACGCCGCGCGCTCCATCCTCGGGCTCCTCGCGGGGGTGACCAGCGGCGGCGCCGTGTGGCGAAAGTCGAGCTACCTGGTCGGCCGCGAGGGCAGCCGCGTCGCCAGCGATCTCGTGACCGTGGTGGACGACCCGCTCCTGCCCCGGGCCCCGGGCTCGCGGCCCTTCGACGGCGAGGGGCTCCTCGCGCAGCGGAACGTGGTGGTCGAGGGCGGCATCCTCCGCACCTTCCTGTGCGACGCGTACGCGGGTCGAAAGCTCGGCCGCGCGCCCACCGGCAGCGCCTCGCGCGGGGCCGGCGGCGGCGTCGGGACCTCCACCAGCAACTTCGTGCTCCAGCCGGGCAAGACCCGGGGGGAGGACATCATCGCGTCCACCCCGCGCGGCCTCTACGTCACCGAGATGATGGGGTACGGTTTCAACGCGGTGACCGGGGACTTCTCGCGCGGCGCTTCGGGCTTCTGGATCGAGGACGGCAAGCTCGCCTACCCGGTCGGCGAGATCACCATCTCCCTCCCCCTCGACGACCTCCTGCAGCGGATCGACGCCGTCGGCGACGATCTGGACCTGCGCTCGTCGATCGCGGCCCCGACCATCCGCGTCTCCGCGATGACCATCGCCGGGGGCTAGGCGGAGGGCTCGCTCGGGGGAAGGTCCAGGCGGCCTTCGCGTAGATCCGCGGAAGAGGTGTGTCGGCTCGGCGGCTTGCGGTAACGTGGCCCCGTCGCAGCCGTCCCCTCGTGGTCGGCGCGCATCTGGAGGCGAGGATGAGGAGGCTCTTGGTGTTGCTGGCCGCCGGCGCGATGAGCGCTGCCGTGTCCGGCTGTGGCGGCACGCACTGCTCGGACGCTGCCGAGTGCGAGGGCGGTAACGAGACCGACCGGGAGGCGTGCGAGATCCAGGTCGAGTCCCTGTACGAGCAGGGCGAGATCGACGGGTGCAACGACCTGGTCGACACCTGGCAGGACTGCATGACGGAACGCGACAGGTGCGAGAACGTCGGCAACGAGACGGTCTGGGGAGCGCAGTGCAACCAGGTCTTCCAGCAGGTCGCCGAGTGCCTCGAAGGCGACGGCGCGGTGCGGCTGTGAAGCGGGAGCAGAGGAGGCATCGGATGAACATGGGCTCGTTCCTCCGCGCCGTCGCGGCGACGGCAGCGATCGGCGGCTTCGCGTTCGTCTCCGCTGGCTGCTCCGACGTGCAGACCGACTTCTGCGAGCAGGTCTGCGAGTGCCAGTCCTGCGGCGAGAAGGGCCAGGAGCGCTGCGACATCGGCGTCCAGGCGCAGCTCGACATCGCCGATGTCTACGGCTGCCTCGAGTTCGCCGAGGCCTTCTACGACTGCGCCATCAACTCCGGCGTCTGCACGGCGGACGAGCAGTTCGAGGTCGCCGACACCAGCTGCCAGAGCGAGCGCGAGGACTACGACGGTTGCACCGCCGACTCGTCGCGGCGCTCGCCCGGCGCCTACTGATCGACGGCCGGCTGCTCCAGCCGGTTGGGTGAGCCGGGGGTCGCGATCCCCGGCGCAAAGGAGGACGGCGCGTCGGCGAGCCACGGCTCGCGGCGCGCCGTGCTCGTTCCGGCGTCCGGCGACGGCGTCGCGGGGATGGCGCTCAGCACCGCGTCGTCCGCGTCGACGAGGCGGAGGAGCTCGCCCGCGTTGGCCAGCCCGCCCTGGCCGAGCTTCGGAACCCTCAGCACCAGCGCCCCGGGCGCCGGCGCCGCATCGAGCGCCGGGTCGGGCACCCAGTCCTCGTCGACGAGGACCGCGAATGCGCCCGGGGCGAGCGTCACCGCGGGTAGCTCGAAGCTGCCACCCACGTCGAGCACGCGCAGCCCCCCGAGCGGCGCGCCCGACAGGCCGTCGTTCACCAGCTCGATCCACTCGCTGGTGGCGTCCGGCCCTACGGGGTTCGACAGGACCTCGTTGAGGACGACGTGCGGCATCGCCGAAGCCGTGACGACGGCGACCTCCGCCCCGACCTCGCGCGCCGCCGCGTCGGCGACCGACAGCTGCAACGTGATCGCGGAGGCGACGGGCAGCGGGTGAACGGCGAACGCCGAGGAGGCGGCGGTGGTGGTGACGAGATCGAGGCCGGGTCCGGCGACCACCCAGAGGAGAGGCGCGGCCGGCGTCCGCACGATCGCGCGATCGTCGCTGACCCGCGCGCAGCCCGGTCCGAAGACGATCTCTCCCGGCTGGCAGATCGCCGCCGTCACCGGCGACGGCGCCGCGTCGCCGACGAAGAGCGGCGCGGGGTCGATGGAGATCCTGATGCTCGCCACCTCGACGGCGGGCGGCGGGATCAGCGGCTCCTCGCGCGCGATCGGGAGCGACGCGTCGAACCGCGCGCAGCGCTCACCGGCGCCTGTCGACGCGGCGCCCCGGGCAAGGGTGGCCGCGGCGCCTGAGGGCGAAAGGGTGATCGGGACGTCGAACGGCGGCAGCGTCGACGCTCCGCAGTAGATGGCGCTCGGCACCGCGGCGACGCTGTCCTCCGGCGGCCACACCCGCAGGAGCGAGAGCCCCACCTCGTCCTCGACGGCGAGCAGGTCGAAGGCGACCCGGCGGTCGGCGACCGCGACCGCGTAGGCGGCGCCGGGGACCAGGCGCGCGTGGGGCGCGACCACGAGATCGCCGCCGTCGCGCCACACCGAGGCGGGCAGCAACCTCTTCTCCAGCGCCGCCGACGGGTCATCGGCAGCGAGCTGGCGGAGGTGGCCGGGGCCGACGTCGCCCTCGACGAAGTGGACGCCGTCCGCGTCCGCGGCCCCGGCGATGCGGACGCGAAGCGCCAGGGGCGCGCTGTCCGCCGGCGCCGCGGGCTCGAGCGCGAAGGTGGCGGTGCCTCCCCCGCCGGCGCCGCCGGCGCCGCCGGCGCCCTCCGGCGGCTCGAGCTGGGGACGGCACGCGGCGGTGGCCAGGAGGGCAAGGGCGGGGACGAGGCAGTCGCTCATGTCCCTGAATCGGATCGAGCCGCCGCCGGTTGCTCGAAATCTTCTCCGGAGCGACCCTTCCCGCGATGTCCCCCGACGAAGTGAAGGCGCTGCGCACGCGGCTCGATTGCACCGGCAAGGACCTGGCGCGCGCCCTCGAGGTCGACGCGTCCGTGGTCACCGCCTGGGAGCGAGGGGAGCTCTTCCCCACCAGGCGCCACGTGGAGGCGCTGCGCGCCCTCGATGCGAAGGGCCCGGGCGCCGTGCCGAGGACCCTGCCCCGCCGCGCGAAGCCCCAGGATCCGATGGCGGTGCTCGCCGATCCGGCGACCTGGACCCTCGTGCGGAAGGTCCTGGCGCACGCCGAGCTGCGCAAGGCCCTGACGAAGCTCGCGGCGACCTACGACGACCCCGCCGAGCCCTGAGGCACGGCCGACCCGTCAGCTCGCCGGCGGGGGATCGCCGCCGCCGGTCGGTGGCGTCTCGTCGTCGTCGTCGTCGTCGTCGTCGTCGTCGTCGTCGTCCTCGTCGTCCTCGTCGTCCTCGTCGTCCTCGTCGTCCTCGTCGTCCTCGTCGTCCTCGTCGTCGTCGTCGTCGTCGTCGTCGGTCGACGGCTCCTCGCCGGACGGCTCCGCGCTGGGCGGCTCCGGGCTGGGCGGCTCCTCGCTGGCCGGCTCCTCGCTGGAGGTCTCGTCCGTGGAGGTCTCGTCGGCGGACGGCGCCTCGGGCAGCGGATCGACGGCCGACGGCTCGCCGGTCGAGCTGACGGGATCGCCGTCGTCCTCGTCGTCCTCGTCGTCCTCCTCTTCGTCCTGGCCGTCATCCTCTTCGTCCTGGCCGTCGTCGGGTGCCTCCACCGCGGGCGCGACGGGCGCCTCTTCCACGCGGCCCTCGCCGCCAGCGAAGCTCTCCTGGACGATCGAGGGATCGGGCGGCTCCTCGCCGATCTCCCGCTCGAAGATGCGGCGCGACTCGTCGGACAGCTCGGTGAACTCGCGAAGCGTCGGGAGATCGGAGAGCGATTTGAGGCCGAAGAACTCGAGGAACTGGGGCGTCGTACCGTAGATCAGGGGGCGGCCGGGCTCGTCGCGCTTGCCGAGGATCTTCACCAGATCGCGCTCGAGCAGCGACTTGAGGGCGGCGCCAGAGTCGACGCCGCGCACCTCGTCTACCTCGGGGCGCGTCATCGGCTGCCGGTAGGCGACGATGGCGAGCGTCTCCGTCTGCGCGCGCGACATCTTGATAGGCTTCTTCGCCGCGAGGTCGCGGACGAACGACGCGTAGAGGGGCGAGGTGCGCAGCGCCCACCCGCTCGCGACCTCGAGCAGCCTGAAGCCCCGACCCTCGTACTCGGAGGCGAGTTCCTTGAGGAGCTCCTTGATCTGCTTCTTGTCGGCGCGCGCCTGCCTGGCGAGCTCGCTCTCCGGCATCGGCTTGTCGGACGCGAAGATCAGCGCCTCCAGCAGGCCCTTGAGGTGCTTGCGCGCGACCTCGACCGTCTGCGCAGGCATCGTGCCCGACGCCGGGCCGTGCTCGTCCGGTTCGAGCAGGAGGTCGACCGCGTCGACGTCGTCGTCCGCGTCGTCGTCCGCGTCCGCGTCCGCGTCGGCGTCGGCGTCGAGCTCCTCTTCGTGCGCGGCATGGGCGCGGGCAGCCGCCTCCGCCGCGTCGGCGAGCAGCTGCGGTCGCGTCGACGTGAGCCACGTCCTGGCGGCCAGACGCAGCCGCTGCATCTCTTCACGCTCGAGCGTCGCCTCGTCCATCACGCGTCCACCGGCAGTGCCTCGCCGTCGCTCTCGCCGTCTCCCGGCGCGCGGACCACGTCGTCGATGCGCGCTTCCGTCGCCGGCTCGTCGACCTCCTCCGTCGCCGGCGGATCGGGGGACTCGCTCCGGTGGCCCTCGGCCGCGTCGCTCGACGCGAAGTCGAGCACGCCCCGCTCCTCGTCCTCGGAGAGCACCAGCAGCTCGACGTGGATGGGCGACAGCTGCGTCGAGCTCGGCGGCTCCGCCTGGTAGATGCGCATCAGCTTCAGCTTGCACATCTCCAGCATGGCGAGGAACGTGATGATCACCTCGAAGGTGGTGCGGCTCTCGTCGAACAGCTCCTCGAACAGCATCTTGCGGCGCGCCTTCATGCGCGCCGTCAGCTCCATGATGCGGTCGGTGATGCTGATGCGGTCGAAGACGACGTTGTGCTCGAACTTCTGCTTGGTCCGGGTGAGGACCTTCTCCAGCGCGTCGAGCAGACCGAAGACGCCGAAGCTCTGGAACTCCGCCGGGCCCGGCGGCGCCACGTCCTCGGCGCCGCGCGGGAACACATCCTTGCCCAGCGTGTCGCGCTCGCCCAGCGACTCCGCCGCGGCCTTGTACTTCTGGTACTCGAGCAGGCGCCGCACCAGCTCGCCTCGCGGGTCCGCCTCCTCCTCGGAGGCGGCGTCGTCCTGCCCGCCGGGCAGCTGCGGCAGCAGCATCTTCGACTTGATGTGGAGGAGCGTCGCCGCCATGACGAGGTACTCGCTCGCCACGTCGATGGTGAGCGTCCTCATCATGTCGAGGTAGGCGAGGTACTTCTCGGTGACGAAGCTCACCGGGATGTCGAGGATGTCGAGCTCGTGCTTCTGGATGAGATGGAGCAGGAGGTCGAGCGGGCCCTGAAAGGTAGGCAGGTCGACCACGTACGCGTCGGCCGGCACCTCGCGGTCCTTCAGCTCCCTGACTTCCTCGGCCTTCTTCGCGGCTTCCCGCTCGGCCTTCTTCGCTGCGGCCTGCGCCCGTCGCCCGAGCGGCTTCGGGGCCCCACCCGGGCCGGTCACCGGGCCGGGCTCGCCCTCCCCCTCTCCGGACGCATTGCCCCCTTGGGCAGCCTGCTCCTGGGGCTCTTCGCTCATGGGGAAGGTGCCCTCCTACAACGTGTCGCGCCCGGTGTGTACCGGGGGCTCGTATGCGCTATCGTCGCCGAAGGGCCTCAGGTTGCGCGAAGTCGCCACGAAGTTTTGCGCCGCCTGCGGCGAGCGCGCAGGCGACGACGCGGGCGCGTTCTGCGCGCTCGACGGAGCTCCCCTCGTCGGCGCAGCGGACCTCCATCAATCCGAGGCCGGGCTTGCCGATCCGCGGCTCGGCGTGGCACTCGCCGGCGACGTGAAGATCGAACGGCTCGTTGGGCTCGGCGCGACCGGTCGGCTCTACCGCGCTTTTCAGTCCGGCGTCGAG
>JBKJLX010000780.1:0-3819 GCA_046596645.1 Polyangiaceae bacterium | reverse complement strand
ACCGACGACGTCGCCGGTCCCTCCTCGTCGCTGGCTCGCCGCGCCGAGGTGAGCGTGGCCCGACCGGTGGGCGGCGGCCTCGCCCCGGCGCGGCTCGGCGGCGACGCGGGGGAGGACATGGCGCTCCCCTCGTCCGGGGGTCGCACCATCATGCCGGGCTCGCACGGGGCGCAGCCAGCGCCGCTCGACCAGCTGCGCCAGGCCGTCACCCGCATGAAGGCGCAGGGGCCGGACGGCGAGGACGCGGCGCGAAGCGGCAACGGCGTCATGTCGGTCGACCGCGACGGCGGCCAGCAGCTCTACCTGCAGGCGCAGCGCGACCTCCAGATCGCGGTGAAGCGGGACATGGTCGGCAGCGTCGCCGGCAACCGGGCCTTCGAGGTCCTGGGCAACGACTACGAGCTCATCGAGGGCTTCCAGGCGACCGGCGTCGTGAAGGACCGGGTGGTGGAGGTCAACGGCATCCAGCGCCACACCGTGATCGGCGACATCTTCGTCGAGACCCAGGCCAGCGAGACCCACACCACCAAGCTGAGCTTCACGTCGAAGACGACCGAGGGCGGTCAGATCTTCGACGCCAAGGCCGGCATCGCGCATGTCGTCGATGGAAAGTCGAAGATCTACATGCTGCCCGACGGCATCGTGATCGACGCGCCGGTGGTCTTCATCAACCCCGGCCCCGCGATGATGGCGGCGCTGGAGGCCGGCATGAGCGTCGCCGACGCCGCGGCAGCCGCCAAGGCCCAGGCCGACGCGGCGGCGGCGCGCGCCGCCGCGCGGGCGCAGCTCATCTCGAACGTGCGAATGCTCATCGACCCGATGTCGTCCGACCAGGTGAACCGGATGGCCGAGAACATGTCGAATGGGACGCTGAACAACGACAAGACCTACATCGACGACAGCCTGCGCAGCATGGGCCTCACCAGCGGCGAGGACCAGGCGCAGGCGCTGTGGGAGGCCAACCGGGGGCGGTGACGTCGCCGGCGATGCCTCCAGGCGCGCGCTCGAGCTCCTGGAGGATGGCGAGGAGCTCGCGCCCGTGCGGGTCGGGCTCCAGCGGGAAGAGCGCGTTGAAGGCGACGTGGACGCCCAGCGTGGTGTCGGCGCCATCGGCCGCGGCGTGCTTCGGCATCTGGTGGATGAGGAGCGAGGCGGCGCCGTCGAGGCGCCCGTTGTGAACGAGGCGCACCACCGGATCGCTGGTGAGCGGCCCGACGCCGGTGCAGCGCGACCACCAGCCATGGCCGCCGAGGTGGACACCGTGCGCGGGCGCGCCGGCGCTGTCGTCGGCCGGCGTCGCCAGCGTCTCCAGCTCGTCGCGGGTGAGCAGCGTCGCCGCGCCGGGCCGCGGGCCGAGGCCTGCGAGCAGCCGCGCCATGGCCCGCGCCGACAGCGAGAGCCCCGCGGCGCCGCCGAGGAATGCGCCATTGTACGCGTAGCTCGCCGGATCGACCTCGGCCCCGCCCACGGCGCCGCCGGCGGCGAATCGTGCCCCGACCCAGCTCGGCACGGCCGGGTGCGCGGGCGACTCGCCGCGCAGGGCCGCGGCCTCCCGCCCGCCCGCGAGGAGCACCCCGCGCGCGACGTCGGCCGGGTCGAGGCCGAGCGCGCCGGCCAGCGCTTCCCCGTAGCGATCGAAGCGCCCGGTCACCAGCCGGGACAGGAGCTCGCCGAGCAGGATGAACCCCTCGTTGCTGTAGACGAAGTCGCGCCGACCGGCGCCGCCGGGGTCGCGCGCGAACAGCGCGCCATCGTCCAGCAGGCGCACCGCCGCCTGCAGGTCGCCAGCGCGCGCCGGCGCGCCTCTGCGGCCGACCACCTCCGCGACGTGCACCTCCGCCAGCGCGTCGCCCTCCTGATCCGGTCGAAGGTGGCGTGAGGAGCGCAGCCCGGCGTCGTGCAGCAGCAGGTGGCGCAGGGTCACGCGCGCGAGTCGCGTCGAGGGCGCGACCTCGAGGTCGAGGAGCTGGGGTGCGACGATGGGGGTGTCGAGCCCGGCGGGCAGCGGCCGCGCGCGTAGCGCGGCGAGCCACGCCATGGCGGTGAGGGCCTTGGTGACGCTGCCCAGGCGCATCGGCTGGTCGAGCCGCGCAGCGGGGTAGCCCTCCTCGGCCAGGGTGCACGCGCGCGCCCACACCGTGCGGTCGCCGCGGACGACGATGAGCTGCCCGTGGCGCGCACCGCCGCGCGCCATGGTCGCGCGCATCCAGCGGTCGAGCGCCGGCTCGGGGGCAGTCGCGACCGCGCCCCCCACCGACCAGACGCGCGGCAGCGGGGTCCACCGCCCTGGCTCTCCGTACACGACGTCGTGAAGCATGCGCCCGCCGGAGGCGTGCGCTGCGATCGCGACCGGGTGGCGTTCCTCCTCCGCGGCGCGGGCAGCGGCGGCCTCGACGACGGCGACCTCGTCGAGCGCGAGGTCGACCGCGAGCGCGCGGGGCGCCAGCGGATCGGGGTCCGGCCACGGCGCGAGGCGGTCGTCGTGCCACACCGACGCCATCCACGCGCCGTCGCTTCCCAGGCGCGCGATGGCCACCGGACGGGCCAGGCCGGCCAGTGTCCCCATCTCGGGTCGAGCCGACCAGACCGCACCGGCGACCCGATCGAGGTGGACACCCCACACGATCCGCGGGTTCGCGGCGTCGGCGGGCTGGCGCGCGACGATCGCGAGCACGCCCGCGTCCGCGCCGTCCTCGCGCTCCGGCTCCCCGTGCAGCGCGACCGCCTCCACGATGCCATCTGCGCGTTCCTGCGCCGACAGCACGTGCTCGACGAACAGGCCGCGCGCGTCGCGGAACGCAGGCGCCACCACCAGGTGCCTGGGTCGCGAAGCGTCGGCCGGCTCGAACACGATCACGACGCGGGTGGAGCGCCCGCGACCGGTCACCGCGAGCAGCACCGGCGAGAAGCCTCGGCGGGCCTGCTGCAGCGCCACCGGCGCCGCGCGCGTGGGCGATAGATCGCCCACCACCGTCTGTTCGCGCCCGTCGGGGCGGGGCGCCAGCACCAGCGCGAACCTCGCGTCGTCCCCCTCCCCGGCCGCGGCGATCGCGGTCGCAGCCAGGCCGTCTCTGCGGTGGCGGGCCAGCGTCGGCGCGACCTCGGCGAGGGGGAGCCCGACGATCAGCCGGGGCGTCGCCACCACGCATCAGCCCCGGGGTGGGGTGGGGACGATGGCGCTGAGCAGCCTGCCGCTTCGCGCGCCCTGGCGGCGAAAGGAGAAGAAGCGATCGGCATCGCACACCGTGCAGCCTGGGACGTCGTCGATGCGATCGTCGGCGAGCCCCGCGGCGCGCAGCTGGGCGCGAAGGACCGCGCGCAGGTCGACGTGCGGCCTCTGGCCTGCCGCCCTGCGCACCGCGGACTCGCCCGCGTCGGACGCCCCGGCGAGCTCGGCCGCGACGTCCTCGTCGACCTCGAAGCAGCAGGCCTCGATGTGGGGGCCGATGGCCGCCACCAGGCGGGCGCCCTGGCCGGTGAGCTCGCGGAGCCGGGACAGTGCGGCGGGGACGACGCCCCGCACCGTCCCCCGCCACCCGGCGTGGATGGCGCAGACGGCGCCGCTGACGGTGTCGCCGACGAGGAGGGTGCCGCAGTCGGCGCTGCGAACGCCGCAGGCGAGGTCGCAGCCGCCGCGTGCGGCGAGGGCGTCTCCCACCAGGTGGAGGATCCGGTCGCGATCGTCGCGCTCCTCCACCACCGTGGTCTCGATGCCGTGGACCTGGGAGAGGAAATAGACGCGCCCCGCCGGGACCCCCAGCGTCGCCGCGGCGCGCTCCACGTGGATCGCCACGTTCTCCGGCAGGTCCCCGGTCGAGG
>JBKJLX010000595.1:0-22117 GCA_046596645.1 Polyangiaceae bacterium | reverse complement strand
CGATCATGGCGGTCATCGCCATGATCGCGACGACGATCAGGACCTCCACGAGGGTCACGCCTCGCGCCAGGTGACGCCGCATCGCCCTGTGGCTGCGGCTCGTCCGGGACCCACGCTTCGCTCGCTGCAGCATGCTCTCCATCTCCTTCGCTCTGTCGCTCACTCTGTGTCCGTCACTCGATGCGGTCCAAGCCGCCCAGGACCCCGTCGGGGCCGTCGCTCATCAGGTCGTAGCCCGCGGGGTTCGAGAACCCGGGGCACAGCAGGCGAAGCGGGCGGCCCCAGGCGTCGACCGGGTCGACGGCGAGGTAGCCCTGCTCCTTCAAGGTGCCGAGGGACGGCGGGCAGCTCCGCTCGTGGTCGGCGCGCCAGGCGTCGACCGCGGCGCCCACGACGCCCAGCGTCGCCCGCGTGGAGCGGACGCCGGCGGCGCTCCTCTCCTTCACACCGAACGCGAGGAGCACCGCCGCCATTCCCAGCGCCGCGCCCAGGGGCTTGGCCCGACCCATCCCCGCCAGCAGCGATCGACGCCGCTCCCAGGGGAAGAAGATCGAGCGGTCTCCGCTGCGCTTGCGAGCCATGATTCATCACCCTGCCCGGCATCAGCCCGCAAAGCTCGACATCTGGATGAGCGGCATGAGGATGGAGATGGCGATGAAGGCGACGGCGCCGCCCATCACCACGATCATCAGCGGCTCCAGCAGGCTGGTCAGCACCTGCACCCGCGTCTCCACCGCGGCGTCGTAGGAGTCGGCGACGTTCTCCAGCATGTTCTCCAGCTGGCCGCTCTTCTCGCCGATCGCGATCATGTGCGTCACGATCGGCGGAAAGTGGCCGCTCTTCTTCAGCGGCTCGGAGATGCTCTGCCCCTCGCGGATGGAGCCGATGGCGTCCTGGATCACCTTCTCCAGGAGGGCGTTCTGGAGGACGTTCTTCACGATGTCCATCGCACTGAGGAGGGCGACGCCGCTCGCCAGCAGGGTGGCCAGCGTGCGCGAGAAGCGCGCGATGGCGACCATCATCAGCAGCTTGCCGAAGACTGGCATGCGCAGCGTGAACGCGTCCCACTTGAGGCGCCCCTCGGGTGTCTTCTTCCAGCGGCGGAAGCCCCACTGGAAGACGAAGATGAACAGCGCGATCGCCCACCAGTAGTTGCCCATCATGTCGCTGGTGAAGATGAGGAGCGCTGTGTACCAGGGCAGCGCCTGGTCCATCGACTCGAAGATCGTGACCACGTTGGGCACCACCGCGATCATCAGCACG
This sequence comes from Polyangiaceae bacterium, assembly GCA_046596645.1. Taxonomy (GTDB): domain Bacteria; phylum Myxococcota_A; class Polyangia; order Polyangiales; family Polyangiaceae; genus JBKJLX01. The sequence continues at coordinate 20,854 of JBKJLX010000595.1, read as the reverse complement.
CTGATGAGCACGCTGCCGATGATGAGCATCAGGATCGGGTAGGCGAGGGCGGCGGTGACCTTGCCCTTGAGCTTGGCCTGCCCCTCCATGAAGGTGGTCAGACGCTCGAGGACCTTCTCCAGCGTGCCCGAGGCCTCGCCGGCGCGGACCATGTTCACGTAGAGCGGCGGGAACACGTCGGGGTGCCCTTCCAGCGCCTTGGCGAAGGAGATGCCCTCCCGCACCTGCTCCCGCACGTTGGTGAGCGAGCGCTTGAGTGATTCCTTCTCCACCTGATCGATGAGCGCGGTGAGCGCCTCGAAGAGGGGGATGCCGGCGCGGAGCAGCGTCGCCAGCTGGCGGGTGACCATCGCCACGTCGGCGGTGGAAGGCCTCCCCAGGAACTTGAAGAGGACGATGTCCTTCTTGCCGGCGGCCTTGGCCTTGGCCTCCTCCGCCGCGTTGGTGAGGAGAATGCCGTCCTTCCGCAGGATCGCGCGCAGCGCCTTGGCGTTCTCCGCATCGCGGACGCCCTTCGCCGGCTTACCGGTCCCGATGAAGATGCCTCGGTACTCGAAGACGGCCATGGCTTCCTCAATCCCCGTCCATCACTCGTCGACGACGACGTCCTCCTGCGTCGCCGCCAGGACCTCCTCGACCGTCGTCATCCCGCGGAGGACCTTGCGCGCGCCGTCGTCACGCAGCGTGTCCATGCCGGCGTGCAGGGCGGCGCGCTTCACCGTCACCGCGTCGGCGTGCTTGAGGATGAGGGGGCCGACGACGTCGTCGATCGCCATGAGCTCGTAGATGCCACGGCGGCCGATGAAACCCTTCTGGTTGCAGGCGTCGCAGCCCTTGGCGCGGAAGAAGATCGGCGTCGCGCCGTCCCCACCGATGGAGGGGTCGGCCAGGTCCTGTCCGATGAACCGGTACTCGACGCCGTGCACGTCGTACTTGCCCACCAGCTTGCGGCGGGCCTTCTGCGCCAGGCGCTGGGGGTCGAGCGCCAGCTGCTGGAGCTCGTAGGCGGTCGGCTCGTACGGCTCCTTGCAGACCTGACAGAGCATGCGCACCAGGCGCTGGGCGAGGATCCCGATGACCGATGAGCGGACGAGGAACGGCTCGATGTCCATCTCGGTGAGGCGGGTCACGGCGCCGGCGGCGTCGTTGGTGTGGATGGTGGAGAGCACCAGGTGGCCGGTGAGCGACGCGTGGATCGCGATGTCCGCCGTCTCCTTGTCGCGGATCTCGCCGACCATGATGACGTCGGGGTCCTGGCGGAGAAAGGCGCGCAGCGCGTTGGCGAAGGTGAGCCCGATGCTCGGCTGTACCTGCACCTGGTGCAGGCCGCCGATCTCGTACTCGACCGGATCCTCCGCGGTGAGGATGTTGCGCGACGGCTCGTTGATGCGGTTGAGGCACGCGTAGAGCGTGGTCGTCTTGCCGGAGCCGGTGGGGCCGGTGACCAGGATGATCCCGTCGGGCCGGTTGATCAGGTGGTCCATCAGCGCGTACTCGCGCGGGGCGAACCCGAGATCGTCGAGGCCGAGCAGGACGTTGGTCTTCTGCAGGATGCGCATGACGATGCGCTCGAAGCCGCGGCTGGTGGGCACCGTCGAGACGCGGATGTCGACGCTCTTGCCCGCGATCTTGAGGGTGATGCGACCGTCCTGGGGGAGGCGCTTCTCCGCGATGTTGAGCGAGGCCATGATCTTCACGCGCGCGATGATCGGCGCCATGAACTGCTTGGAGGCGCGCTTGGCGACGTAGAGCTCGCCATCGATCCGGTAGCGGACCACGACGTCGCGCTCCTCCGGCTCGATGTGGATGTCGGACGCCCGCTCGCGGACCGCCTGGGCGAACAGGCCGTTGACCCAGGCGATGATGGGGGCGTCGTCGTCGGAGTCGATGATGTCGACGAGGTTGTCCTCCTCCAGCGCCTGGTCGCCGTGCAGCGCTTGCCCGGTGCCGGCCGCCTCGCGCCGCTCCCACACGCGGTTGATGGCGTCGAGCACCACCTCGGTGGTGGAGACCGCCGCCTCGACCTGCTTGCCGAAGAGAGTGCGGATGTCGTCGAGCGCGGTGGTGTCGAGCGGGTCGGCGGTGACGACCCACACCCGAGCGTCGTCCTCCGAGATCGGCAGCACCTTGTGCTGCTTGGCGTAGGTGATGGGCAGCCGACCCGCGACGGCGTCGGGGACGGCCTCGAGGTCGATCTTCGGCATGAAGCCGAGACCGCACTCCGACGCCAGGGCCTGGGCGATCTGCTTCTCGTCGAGGATCTTCTGCTGGACCAGCAGGTCGCCCAGCGTCTGCCCGCGCTCGCGCACCGCCTCGAAGAGCGGGGCCACCCGCTCCGCGGCGACGAGACCCTGGCGGACGAGGATCTCGCCCAGGTACTCGCTGTGCGCTACGGCTGCGGTGCTCACGGCCTGATCCTACTGCTCGACGCGATCGGTGGCGGGCGGGCGGACCTGACCGGGTCGGCGCACGTTCCCGCGCTGGGGTGCGGCGTTGGTCGCGGGCCGGGGGGCCGCCGCAGCGGCCGGCGCCTTGGCCGCCGGGGCAGCCCCGCCGCCGCCGCCGATCGACGGGACCGAGATGGGCTCCACCGGATCGTGGGTCTTGGCCTTGGGTCGCACCTCCGCCTCCATCTTCTCCCGCTCCGACAGGGCCATCTGCGACTGGCGGATCGTCTCCACCAGGCCGTTGGCGCGCGTCCAGTCCTGGGGCGGGTCCCACTCCGCGCCCTCGTTGAAGACGAAGTAGCGGTCGAGGAACTCCTGCCGCTCCTGCATCTTCTTCTCGAAGATGCGGCGCAGATCGGCCTGGTCTCGGATGACGTGCGGCGTCAGCACCAGGAGAAGGTTGGTCTTCGACTTTCGCTTGGTCTGCTGGCGGAAGAGGAAGCCGAGCACCGGGATGTCGCCCAGCACCGGGACCTTGGTCTCGCCGACGGTGAACGCGTCGCGCACCAGGCCGCCGATGACGACCGTCTGCTGGTCGCGGACGATCAGCGTCGTCTTCGCCGAGCGCTTGTTGATGGCGGCGGCGCCGAGGGCGCCCTCGCGCGCGCCGACGTCGCTGATCTCCTCCGTCAGCTCGAGGCGGACCTGATCGGAGTCGTTGATGTAGGGCGTGACGGTGATGCGGGTGCCGACGTCCTGACGCTGGCCCTGGCCGCCCAGGCCGCCGAGCAGCGAGCTGAGCCCGCCCAGGCCGGCGGCGCCGCCGGCGCCCGCCGCGTTGGCGAGCGCGCCGAGGTTGCCGGCGATGTTGGTCTGCAGGGCGATGTTCTGCCCGATCGAGATCTCCGCCTCCACGCTGTCGGTCGCCAGGATGTGGGGCGTCGCCAGCACGTTGGAGTCGCTGTCCTTGGCCAGGGCGTGCATGACCACGCCCAGCGCAGGGATCGACACGCCGGTGCCGAAGAGGTTCTGCGAACCCTCGATCTCCGGCCCGCGGACGCCGAGGGCCAGCGCCTCCAGGTTGGCGGGGACGCCCAGGATCGACTGCCCGGGGTTGTTGCCGCCGTAGAAGAAGGACTGCTCGCCGCCGGTCTCGAAGGGGGCGCCGCCGTGGTAGCCGAGCCCGAAGTCGGTCGAGCGGTCGACGTTGAGGTCCATGATGACGGCCTCGATGAACACCTGCCGACGCGGTCGATCGAGCTGGTCGATGACGCCGCGCAGGGCGACGAAATCGCGCAGCGACGAGGTGGTGACCAGGGCGTTGGTCGCCTCGTCGCAGTTGACCTTCACGCTGCCCTCGAAGATCTCCTCCGTCGTGCCGGTGCCGCCGCCGGCCGGCGCCGCCGTGCCCTGACGCCGCGCGCCGCCCGCGGGTCGGGCGCCGGAGCCGCCGCCGGTGCCGAGGACGCCGGTCAGCGTCGTCTGCAGGTCGGCGCACTTGGCGTGCTGGAGCGGCAGGACGTGGATCTGGCTGTCGCCGGTCAGGGGCGTGTCGAGCTTCTTGATGAGGTCGAGCAGCTTCTCGTAGTCGGCCTTGGTCGTGGTCAGGATCAGCGAGTTGGTGCGATCGTCCGCGATGATGCCGCCGGCGCCCTTGGTGCCGAGGATCTCGTTCAGCTTGGTCGCGACCTCGCTGGCGGCGGCGTTGTGCACCGGCTGCACGTAGAGCTGGTCGCCGGCGGAGCCGACGTCCACCTCCTCGATGATGCGCATGAGCCGGCGGGTGTTGGTGCCGGTCTCGGTGATGATGAGGAGATTGCCAGGCTCGTAGGCGACGATCGACGCGTCCTTGGTCTTGAACTTGTCGAGGACCGGGACCACCTCGCCGGACGAGATGTTCTGCAGGCGATAGAGCCGCGTGATGTAGCGGTCCTCCGCCGGGACCGGGGTCGCGGTGCCGTAGATCGGGGTGGCGAGGTTCGACGCGTCCTGCGACTCGACGATCTTCAGGTAGCTGCCGTGAGGGATGACGGTCATCCCGTTGGACTCGAGGATCGCGAGGAACGCGGCATAGGCCTCGTTCATCGTCACCTGGCCGGGGGAGATGACGGTCGCCTGGATCGCGCGCAGCTTGCTGCCGAAGATGAACTTGCGACCGGTCGTCTTGCTGACGGCCTCGACCAGCGTCGGCAGGTCGACGTCGCGCAGATCGAACGAGACCATGTAGCCGCCTGGCTTCGGTCGGAAGTCGAAGTCCGACGGCGTCGACAGGCGGGAGACCGGATCGTCTCCCGGGGTCGCCGCGGGGTCGGCGGCGCCCGGGGCCGCGCGGTTCACGCCCGGCGCGCCGGGGGGAATCGCCGGCACCGCGCCGGGGGCGCCGGCCGGCATGCCGGGGGTGATGGGCGCCGCGACCGGGGGCGGCGTCGGTGCCACCACGCCGCCCGGCTTCAGGGGGCGGGGGCCGCCGCCGGCGAGCGGGTTGGAGGGTCGCGTGGGGGTGCGGAGCGTCGGTCGGTTGCGGTCCTGCGCGGACGCGGGGCCGACGGCGAGCACCGCGGCCGCCACCAGGGCCGCCGCGCCGACAGCGGACAGGCGAGAGGAGAAGGTGCGCCTCACGAGCCGTCCCCCTCGTCCGCCTTGGCGCGGAGGGCGTCGGAGGGCGAGACCGCGCCGCCGGGGCGACGGGTCGAGGTACCGCTGCGGGCGCTCTTGCTCTTGGACCGCGTCGATTGGGCGGTCTCGCCCTTGGCGGACGAGGGGGCCTCCCCGTCCAGGGCCTCGGCCGCAGCGACGGAGTCGTCGGTCGGGGGCTCACCCCCGACGATCGCTCGCGTCACGCCGACCGCGGCCATGCTGATCAGTCCCAGCAGCAGGCAGGTGCTCATCGTGAAGGCGGCGACGGATACCACCGTCCGGCGCAGGAGGCTGCCCCCGACGAGACGAATGCGCAGGTCGATCCACAGGGGGCTGGAGCGGGACACGCACCGTCTTCAGCGAGAAACATGCCACCGCACAAGTCAGCGTGATGTCGAGCGAAGCCGCGCGGAACCTCGTGCAGGAGGACAAGCTGTCCGCCGCACGCCGCGCGCCGGCAGCGCGCCTTGCCAAACTGACAATCCGATCAAGGGTGCGGGACGTCCGCACCCGGGTCACCCGCCTCCGGGTGACCCAGCACCAGCAGGGCGCCGAGCACCGCCGCGCAGACCGTCTCCGTCCGCAGGACGATGGGACCGAGCGAGGCCTGGACGAAGCCCGCGGCGACCAGCACCTCGAGGTCGTCCTCCGAGAACCCGCCCTCGGGCCCGACCGCGATGGCGACCGAGGCGCCCGGGGGCGCGGCGCGGAGGAAGGCGCCCAGCGACGCGCGCGCGTTCGGGACCAGCGCGAGGCGGACCGCGTCGTCGACCGATCGCGCGACCTCGGCGAGAGGAGAGGCCGCCTCCACGCGCGGCACGTCCCCGCGCCCCGACTGGCGCGACGCTTCGAGGGCGATGCGGCGCAGCCGGTCGAGGACGCCGGGTCCCTCGCGTCGCGCCACCGATCGCGCCGCGATCGCCGGCGCGATCCTCGTGGCGCCCAGCTCGGTCGCGTCACGCACCACGGCATCCAGCTTGTCGCCCTTGCCCACCGACTGGATCAGCGTGACCCGGCGGCGAGGTACGACCGACGCCGGGCGGACGTCGCGGAGCTCGAGCAGCGCGCGGTCGCGACCGGCCTCGCGCACGTCGGCGTCGGCCTCGATCGCGCGCTGGGGATCGAACACCACCAGCCTGTCGCCGACCGTGACGCGACGGACACGGAGCGCGTAGTGCGCCACCGCGCCCTCGAGGACCACGCGGCGCGCGGCGACCGCCGCCGGGTCGAGCGCCATGGGGACGCGCAGAGTGGTCACGCGCGGAGCAGACTAGCCAGGAGGAGAATCGAGCGTCGAAGTTGCTTCATGGCCGGTGCCTTCATGTCGCGAACCGTCGAGCACCCCAGCGCGTCTTCGTCTCCAACGGCCACGGATGCAACTCACCGGCGCGGCGAGCTGCGCTGCTGAGGTACCTTGGCGCGATGGGGACCGCGACGATGAGCTTCGATCTCCTGGATGCGGCCTGGAGCGCCGCTCGGGAAGCGCCGCCCACGGGGCGCGTGGACGCGCTCGTCGTCCGCCTCGGCGGCGACGCGCACGCGATGCCGGACCGCATCGAGCTCCAGCCGGGGCGCGGCGTCCTCGGCGATCGCTGGAGCGCCGCTGCGACGCCGAACCCCGACGCCGAGGTGTCGCTCATCGCTCGCTCGGTGGCGCAAGCGCTGGTGAACGGCGACCCGTCACGCCTCCACGTCCCCGGAGACAACATCGTCGTCGACCTCGCGCTCGACGAGGTCTCACTTCCGGTGGGCGCGCGGCTCCGGGCTGGCTCCGCGCTCCTGGAGATCTCGCGAAAGCCGCACACTGGCTGCGTCAAGTTCAAGGCCCGCCTCGGGGAGGAGGCGCTGCGCTGGATCGCCGACCCGCGCTACCGCGGCCTTCGCATGCGGGGGGTCTACGCGAGGGTCATCGAGGGCGGCGAGCTGCGGGTCGGGGACCGCTTCGCGCCGGCCTGAGATCGTCGACACGCCCCGCCCATCGAGCACGAGTAGGCTGCCGGGTCGTGTCGCTTCCGCCCGACGAGCTGGAGACGCGCCGCCGCGCCCTCGAGGACGCCCTCTCGGAGCCGGTGACCCTCGACGGGCTCACCGGGAGCTGGAGCATCTTCCAGCGCAAGCGCGGTCACCGGCACTCCACCGACGACGTGCTCACGGCGTGGTACGCGCTCGAGGAGAGCGCGGGGGCCACGAGCAGCCTCGATCTCGGCACCGGGATCGGCACCGTGGGGCTGCTGGTCCTGTGGGGCCTCGGTCCGGCCGGCCGCGTCACCGGCGTGGAGGCGCAGGACGAAAGCTTCCGCCTGCTGCGTGAGAACGTGAGCGCCTGTGGCGTCGGGGGGCGGTTCACGCCCTTGCGCGGCGATCTGCGGGAGCTCGCTCTGGTGGAGCGCTTCCCGCTCATCACGGGCAGCCCACCGTATTTCGACGTGTCCGCAGGCATCGTCCCCGCCGACAGCCAGAAGGCGCACGCGCGCTTTGAGCTGCGCGGCGACGTCGGCGACTACGCGCGCGCGGCGCGGCGCCACCTCGCCGAGGGCGGTCGCTTCGTCTTCTGCTTCCCGTGGCCGCAGAAGCAGCGCGCGCTCGACCTGGTGCGCGCCGAGGGCTTCCAGATCGAGGCCCACCGCGACGTGGTCCCCAGGGCCGGCAGGTCGCCGCTCTTCAGCGTGTTCGCCTGCGAGGTCGGCAGTGCACCGACCCCCGACCCCGAGCCACCGCTGGTGGTGCGCGACGAGGCCGGAGAGCTCACTGGCGCCATGCAGGCGGTGCGTCGCCGCTTCGGCTGGCCTTGACCGGCTCCAGCTCCTGCTCGGGGGGCCTCACCGCCTGTGACGGCGCCTGCGTCGATCTCGCGAGCGACCCCGCGCACTGCGGCGACTGCGCGGAGGACTGTGGACCCGGCGGCACCTGCGATGCGGGAAACTGCGCCTGCGCCGGCGGGGGCGACGTCGCGACCGATCCGGCCAACTGCGGTGCCTGCGGCAACCTGTGCGCGCCGGGTCAGACCTGCGCCGCCGGCACTTGCACCTGCGCGGACAGCAGCGTCCCGTTCCAGGACGTGCAGGACATCTTCCCCGCCAGCTGCGCCACGAATGGTTGCCACAAGGGGGCGCAGGCGAGGGAGGAGTTGGATCTCACCGAAGGCAACGCCCATTATGCCATCGTCGGCGTCCCCGCGAACCAGTGCGACGACGGCCGCCTGCGCGTGGCGCCGGGCGATCCGTGGAACAGCTACGTCCTCGACAAGATCCTGGGGACCGATCTCTGCTTCGGGACGCGGATGCCCAAGCTCCAGGCGCTGCCCGGCAGCGACGCGCAGGTGATCGCCGACTGGATCTGCGGCGGCGCGCTGGAGAACTGACGCTCGATCCGGACAGGTTCGCCGCCGACAAGGTCCAGAGCTGGAGCCTTGCGAGCCGTACTGCCTCGACGGCGAGCTCGGGTTGCGCTTCCGGGTACGCATGCGACGCGCGTGGCGCGTGTTCGGTGGAGTGACGGACGCGCGGGTCGGCCCGTAGCCGTCTTCGAGCTTGCGACGCCGCTCAGAGACCGTGGCCGCGCAGGTAGTGTGCGGTGATCCGGGACTGGGGAAGCACGTGGTCGTAGATCGCGACCTCATCGACCGCGCCGCCAAGAAAGTTGCCGCTGAGCCCCGACGAGCTGCCGATCACGGCGTTGGAGGGACCATCGGCGAGCGACTCACGTGCGCCGCCCAGACTTCCGGGCGACGCGTCGACGTAGATGCGGACGTTCATCGCCTCGTCGTAGGTCGCGACGAAGTGATGCCACTGGCCGACCGCGACCGGCCCGGCCAGCTGCGAGACGCCGATGACCCCGCCCGCCCAGCGTTCGAGACCAGCGCCATCACCGGTGTAGAGGAGCATCGTGTAGCCGTCGCGCGGGTTGCCGTCGGTCTTGTCGAACAGGTACTGGTAGCCGTCGGTGGCGGCGGTGGACTTCGCCCACATCTCGACGGTGAACGGCGCGTTGGGCGCGAAGTCGAACGCGTCGGGCAACACGATGGCATCGCCGACCCCGTCGAGGCCGGCGGCCGCGCTCGGATCGTTCGCGATCGCCCCCGCGATGCCACGCTCGACCCCCAGGCCGTAGGTCCCGTCGAAGCTGCCCACCTCGTCGAACGCGATGGATACGCCGCCGGGATCGTCGAAGCGGTAGTAGGCGATCGGCGCGTCGGCGAGGACCTCGTCGGCGTACGTGCTGGTCGAGCCCCCTCCGCCGTTGCCGCTGGTGCTGCTCGCCACGCTGGCGCTGTCCATCACAGCGCCGCCGCCACCGGTCACGGCGTCACCACCGGCGCCGCCGATCCCCTCCGCCCCGCCGTCGCCGCCCTGGCCCGAGCTCGCCGCATCCGGTGCGCTGGTCGAGCTCTCCGCGCCGGTCGAGGCCGCTCCGGATGCAGGCGACGAGCTCGTCTGCGTCCCCGAGGTCGCGGCCTGTCCTCCGGCGCCGAGGCTCAGTCCGTCGAGATCGGTGAGGCTACAGGCGCTGGCGCCGACCGCCAGCGGCAGCCACCACGCGGACCGAGCCCCCAAGGTGCTCAGCGTCATACGGTGATCAGAGGGCCACGAACCAGGGTCGAGAGGTTGCCATGATCGCGCGGTGCGGCCTGATTGGCAACGCGCACTGTCGTGATCGGCTGCCGCGACGAGCTGCACCGGGTGAGGGCGGCGCCAGCTCCCCCGCCGCGCGCGACGCCGCTCGCGCAACGCGAGTTCGGGGAGCTCGCGCTCCCGCTCGAGGCCGGCCCATGCCCGAAGTTCGTGCCGTCGTGGGAGCCCCCTCGAGCGGAGGAGCTGGGCCAGCACGGCGTTGAGGCGCCGTTCTTCTTCGGAGCGGCCTTCTGCGGCGCGCTCGTCCACGGCGATGTTCCAGAGCACGCGCTGCTCGGGTGGCCGTGACGCGCGTCGCGCCAGCGGTTCACGCCCTGCGGAGGTGCAGGCAGATCCACCGGTCGGGACCGTCACCCTCGTCGCGCGTGACGTGGTGGAGGGCGAGGCCGATCGCGGGCGCGGTGTAGCGGGCGATGAGCTTGTCCTCCTCCCCCGCGAGGATGCCGGAGAGGACGAGATCGCCGCGCGGGGCGACGCGCTCGGCCAGCGCCTCGGCGATGGGGTCGAGCACGCGGGCCTCGATGTTGGCGAGCACCCACGGAAACTCGACGCGCACGTCCTCCACGGTGCCGGCGAAGGCCTCGACCCGGTCCTGCATCCCGTTGCGGGCGGCGTTCTCGCGCACCACCTCGATGACGTCGGGGTCGACGTCGAACGCGACGACGCGTGCGGCGCCGAGCGTGAGCGCGACCAGCGCCAGGATGCCGCTGCCGGTGCCGGCGTCGAGGACCACCGCGCCCTTCAGGCGGTCGGACTCGGCGTCGAGGGCGCGCGCGACCAGGGAGGTGGTCGCATGGAGTCCGGTGCCGAAGGCGCGTCCCGGCTCGAGCTCCAGCACCGTGAGCACCTCGGGCCCGCGCGCCACGTCGGCGGCAGGCACCCACGGCGGGCGCACCATGATGCGGGGCGTGAGCGCGAAGGGCTGGAAGTGCTCCTTCCACGCGTCCCGCCAGGCGTCCCCCACCACCTCCTCGATTCGCGGCGAAAGGTCGGGGAGCGCCTCACGCAGGGCCTCGATCGCGGCCTCGGCCTCCTCCCGCGCGTCGAAGCTGGCGACCAGCAGCGTGCGCCCTGCGCTCGGCCCGCGCGCCAGGGTCGCGTCGTCGCGCACCTCGACGCCGGTCGCGCCCAGCTCCCACAGGGCGCCGGAGACCCCGTCCTCGTCGGCGGCGTCGACCTCGACGTGGAGGAACGGGTAGCGGGGCTCGGCGGCGGCGGCCTCGGTCATGGCCGCGCAGCCTGGTGCCAGGCGAGCGGCCTCGCCCTGCCGCGCGTCACTCGCCGACGCCGATGATGACGGTGGAGGTCGGGGTCTGCTGGGGGCCGGTGCCGTCCTCCGTCGTGCCGAGGATCACGGCGGTGGCGATGACGCCGCCCACCACCAGGACGCCGACCGGGATCCAGAACCAGGGGCTGACGAAGATCGAGTCGTCCTGCGGCTCGGGGACGGCGATGCGGAGCGGCGCATCCGCGTCCCCGCGGGAGGCGAGGGGCAGGCCCTTGGCGTCGACCGCGAGCAGGTAGTACTCGACCACCGGGGGCTGCACGACGTTCTGCGGGAGCTGTCCGCGGAACGAGCCCATGGAGTAGGCGAGCGGCTTCTCCACGAACTTCGCGGCCCCGCCGCCGCGGAAGAAGAGCTTCACCTCGGAGACGCCGCTGGCGGGGTCCTCCACCGTGCCCTCGACCTTGACCACCGTGCCCGGCTCCACCTGGACCGGCGGGGCGTGGCGGATGGCGACGACCGGCGGGGCGGCTGCCGCCTCCTCCTTGCCGGGCTTTCCCTCCTCCTCCCAGGTGGCGCGTGCCTTGGTGAAGAAGTCGCGGAAGCGCGGCGAGACCTTGCTGGTCAGCGCGAAGTCCTCCTGCAGCACCAGGATGCCGCGCGCGGCGGCGTCCGCCTCCTCCGCGCGGTTGATGGTGATGTAGTTGAACGCGAGCAGCCGGTAGATCTCGATGCGATCCTCAACGCTGGTGCCGGGGCGAAGCAGCGCTGCCGACAGCGTCTGGATTGACTCCTCGTAGCGCTGGTCGTCGAAGAATTCCTGCGCTCGCTGGATGAGGCCCTTGATGTCGGTCTTTGCGGCGGGCGCGGGCTGGCCGCCCTTGGGCTGCGCCATGGCGTCGCTCGGCAGCGGGATCGCAGCCGCGCCCAGCGCGAGCGCGCAGAGGGCGGCGCGCGCGACGCGGAGGGGGCGGACCATGGCGGCGGGAGCCTACCCGCATTGCGCGACGAGTGAAATTGCGCGCGTCAGCGGGCCGATCGCACCATGACGGGCCGGGTCATCGACCGGCGCGCGCCATCGAGGCCTCGTCCACCGTGCCCAGGTCGAGGGCGTCGGCGTCACCCAGGATCACGAAGGGGCGCTCGTCGAAGCGGAGCCCGCCGACGCCGTCGTGCTCCACGACCTCGACCTTCCCGTGGACGTGTCCCTGGGCGCCGCGACGTGACTGCCGGATCGACAGCTGATAGGGCCAGGTCGGCGGCGCAGGGAACGTGGCGGTGTCCGGCCCATAGCCATCGCGGACGTCGAGCCTCGCACCGGCGGTGGCGCCGCCCCCCTGGGGCACGACGTCGAGATCGAGGTTCGAGGCGTCGCTCTCCCACGTGAGCACGAAGCGGAGCGACGGCGCGGCGTCGACCGCGACGCCCGCGGCGACCGCGGCCTCGCGCGCGGGCTCTGGGGCGGTGCGCGCCCACGCCGCCGCCAGGAGGCCGAGGTCCTCGCGCAGCGGGGCGTCGACACCGGGGAAGCGCTCGGCGGCCCAGGGTCGAGCGCGCAGCGCGCGCGCGAGGACCGCGAAGCCCTCGTCGGGGTGGCCCGCCCGCGCCAGCGCAAAGGCCAGGAGCCGGTGCGCGGAGGGGTGGTCGGCGCGCGCGGCGAGCGCGCCGCGATAGGCCTCGACCGCCAGCGTTCGCGCGCCGGGCACCGTCGTCGCCAGGGCGTCGAGGTGGAGTCCCGCGGTGCGCCGCAGCTCGGCGCGATCGGGGCCCAGGTCGAGGAGGGAGCCGAAGGCGCGGGCGGCGGCCGCCGCGTCCCCGCGGGCGCGCAGCGCCTCGCCCAGGGCGACGTAGGCCAGCGCATCGCCCGGTGAGCGCAGCCGCCAGGTGTCGGCGAGCATCACCGCCCGCGCGCCGTCGCCGGCGTCGAGCGCGCGCAGCACGTTCGTGAGCGGGCTGTTCACCGCGATGAGCGGAGGCGCCGACGGCGGGGGAGGGGGCGGCGGTCCGCCGGATGAGCCCGCGCGCGGGTCGCGCCCGCCGAGGCGCAGGATGAGGAACTCGACGCGGCGGTTCCTGTCGCGGCCCTCCGCCTGCTTGTTGTCGGCGATCGGCCGAGTCTCCCCGTAGCCGCGGGCGGTCAGGCGCCCCGGCGCGACCCCGCGCCGGATCAGATCGTCGCGCACCGCCTGCGCGCGCGCATCGCTCAGCAGCAGGTTCGCGTCGTCGGGGCCGCCGTCGTCGGTGTGACCGCCGATCTCGACCAGCTCGATCTCGGGGTGGCCCGCCATCACGCTGGCGATCGCCTCCTGGATCGGAGCCGAGCTGGGGTGAATGCGCGCGGAGCCCAGCTCGAACTGGATCTTCTCGAGGATGACGATCTCGCGCTCGATGACGCGCACGAACCGCGGGCAACCGCTCTTCTTGGGGTCCGCGTCCGGCCCGCCGCGCTCGTTGGGGCACCCGTCGACGCGGTCCTCGATGCCGTCGCCGTCGGTGTCGGCGGTGAGGTCGGGAGGGGGGGCGACGGTGCGATCGACCTCGGTGCGGTCGCTGTTCTCCAGGCGGAGCGCGTCGAAGGGGCCGCGCCGGTCGCCCAGGGGCGGCAGGAGGACGCGCGGTCGATCGACGACGGCGACGCCCGCGTCTCCCACTGCAAGGACCCGTGAGCTCGCGCGGCGATCGATGCCGAAGCGCTGGTAGTCGGCGTCGCTCTCCAGCACCAAGAGGGACGTGAGCTCCGAGAGCACGCGGTGCTTCAGCGCGAGCGAGAGCGCCAGCGCCCGCAGCGGGGCGCGCCGCGCATCACCCTCCGGCAGCGCGCCGTGCTCGAGCGAGAGCTGCCTCACCCTGGCGTCGGCGACGGCGCGCTCGGCGAGCGCCGGCGGGGCAGGCGCCAGCGGCACCGTCTCGGTGCCGGTCTTCGCGCCCTCGAACCCGATCACGAGCGGCCCCTCACCGGAGCGCTCGGCGAGGACGACGATCGGCTCGCCGGGCACGGCGCCGGCGATCGTGGTGGGCCAGTGCCATGCCGCGCCGCGCACCGAGATGCGCAGCTCGCCGCTCGCGGCGCGACCGAGGGCACGCTCCACCGTGCCAGACCCCGCACCGTCGAGCCCGAGGACCGCGCCCGGCTGCGAGCCGCCGCGCGCCGCCGCATGGAGCCAGGACGCGCTGCCGGGGCGCGAGTGCGCGAGGCTGTCCACCCGCCGCACGCCCGCCGCGCGAAGCCGGTCGAGCACCGGAACGAGGCCGCCGGCGTCGATGGCGCCGGCGGTGGCGATCCCGTCGGACACCAGGAGCACCCGGTGGCCTGCGCTGCGCGCGCCCGCGACGTGATCGAGCGCGGCGTCGAGCCGGGTCGCGCCCATCGCCCCGCGCGCGCGGAGCGGGGCGATCGACGCCGGTCCCAGCGCCGCCGCCTGCCCCGACCACACCGTCTCCGCCGTCTGGTCAAAGGCCACGACGCTCGCCGGCGCGTCCGCGGGCGCCTCGCCCCGCCACCACTCCAGCACCTCGGCCAGCCGGTCCAGGCGCGCACTGAAGCCGCGCGCGGAGGAGGCGCTGGTGTCGACGAGGACGGTCAGCCCGGCCGGCGGATCGGGCCGGTCGTCGACCGGCGGCACCACGCGCGCGACGGCGAAGATGCCGCCACCGACGCCCCGCGCCCGCGACACCCCGCGCACCACCACGTCGCCCTCGGGCTGCCAGAGGCTCCTGGCGAACCGATCGGTGCGCAGCGGCCCGCCGCCCTCGGGCCGCGACCGCACCTCCACGCTGAGCTCGTCGATGCGCGGCATGCCGGTGAGGGGCAGTCGCCACGGCTCGTCGTCGCGCCGCAGCGGGTGCACGTAGGAGAGGACCACCTCGGTGAGGCCCTTCGGCTGGATGGGGAAGACGCGGGCGCGGAACCGGCCGTCGCGCGACGTCTCCAGCAGGGCCGGGTCGACCCGGCGGTGCATGAACGACTCGTAGACCTTGCTGCCCTCGAGGCGCTCGACGACCTCGCCCTCCTGCATGACGCCCCCGATCGCCATGGCGAAGCGGGTGACGCTGGCGTCGGGCGGCAGCTCGATGGCGAAGGTCCCCTCGCGCACCCGCGCCTCCGCGTTGAGGAAGACCAGGCGCAGCTCGGTGAAGGAGAGCGGCCCCTCCACCACCGCCCTGGCGTCGAGCAGGGTCAGCTGGAGGCCGGTGCCGTCCTCCGCCGTCAGCTCGAGCGGGGACTGCGCGCGGCCTGGGCCGCGCTCCACCGCGACCCTCTCTTCCTCCGCGGCGCTTGCCACCTTCGCTGCCGGCGTCGCGCCGCCACAGGACGCGGCCGCCGTCGCGGCGGCGGCCATCAGCCAGGGGACCACCACTCGGAATGCGCGCTCACCCCATCGAGAGCTCATGGGCCCCTCCAGTGGGGCGACCGATGCGCCCGCACCCTCCCATGTACCTGCAAGGGGCGGGGTCGTGCCGTTTACTTCGGGACCCACGCGCGACGGGCGGGAATGCTGATGAGGACGTCGCCGCGCTGCGCGGGGGGCGGGACCTTCTCGCCGGCGCGGAGCACCATCGCCGTCAGGCGACCTCCGTAGACGCACCCGGTGTCGATGCCGGTCGCGTGGAGGGCGATCTCCGGCTCGTCCTTGGCGTGGTGGCCGTAGACGACGTGCTCGGGGCCCGGCCAGCGGTGGGCCCAGCTCGGCCCGCCGCGCTCCGCGACCGGCGCGCCGCGCGCGTCCAGGCTGCGCATGAAGAGGAGCGCGCGCGGGTCCTGCCGCTCCATCGGGAGGCCGGGGACGATCCCGGCGTGCACCACGCGGATGGCGTGCTCGGGCAGATCGATCCATAGCGGCAGGGCCGCGAGCCATTCCCAGTCGCGCGGCTTCAGCGCGTCGATGGTGCGGCGGGTCATGGTCCCGATCGGGGGCACCGGCCGCCCCAGCCCGCGCGCCGCCTTCCAGCGCAGCAGGCGGTCCTCGTGGTTGCCGCGCACGGAGCGGGCCCCGACCTTGCGCAGCACGTTGACGGTGCCGTGGGGGTCGGGCCCGCGAACGACCACGTCCCCCACCGAGATCAGCTGATCGCCGGCGGTGAAGCCGAGGTAGCCGAGCAGGTCCTCCAGCTCCTCGCGACAGCCGTGGACGTCGCCGACGATGACCGTCCGCGCCATGGCACGCGCGTCAGCCCTCGAGCTTGGCGCGCTTGGGCACGACGACGATGCCGGTGTCGCTCACGTAGAAGCCGCGCCTGCGATCCTCCTCCGGGTCGAAGCCGATGCGGGTGCCGGCGGGGACCTCTACGTCCTTGTCGATGATGGCGCGCCGCACCTTGGCCCGCCGACCCACCACCACGTTCTCGAACATGATGCACTCCTCCAGCTCGGCGAAGGAGTTCACGCGGACGCGGTAGCTGAGCACGCTGCGGTGGATGCGCCCGCCGGAGACGATGCAGCCGTGCGACACCAGCGACTCGGTCGCCATGCCGACGCGCGCGCCCGCCTCGTCGCGGAAGACGAACTTCGCCGGCGGGTCGTGGTTCTGCCCGGTGCGCATCGGCCAGCGGCGGTTGTAGAGGTTGAAGGCCGGCTGCACGCTGACCAGGTCCATCTGCGCCTCGAAGTAGGCGTCGACGGTGCCGATGTCGCGCCAGTACCCGGCGCCGATGTCGTCCTCCCCCGGGACGACGTTGGTCTTGAAGTCGTAGACGCGGACCTTGCGCCCCTCCTTCACCATGGTGGGGACGATGTCGCGGCCGAAGTCGTGGGCCGAGGACTCGTTGCGCGCGTCGGCGGCCAGCGCGTCGTACAGGGCCTGGGTGCTGAAGATGTAGTTGCCCATGGACGCGAGGCAGCGCGTCGGGTCGCCGGGCATGGTCGGCGGGTCCTGGACCTTCTCGTGGAAGGCGACCACGCGGCCCTCGGCGTCGACCTCGATGACGCCGAAATCGCGTGCCTCGGCGATGGGCACCGGGATGGCGGCGACGGTGAGATCGTCGCCCAGCCGCACGTGGCGGTGCAGCATCTGCCGGACGTCCATCTTGTAGACGTGGTCGCCGCCGAACACGACGACGTACTGCGGGTCCTCGTCGGCGATGACGTGCTGGCACTGGTAGACCGCGTCGGCCGAGCCCTGGAACCAGTTCTTCCCCGTGCGCTGCTGCGCCGGGATGCACTCGATGAAGTTGTCGAGCATCGGAGAGAGGCGCCACGCCCGGGCGATGTGCTCCTCCAGCGACGCGCTCTTGTACTGCGTGAGGATCTTCACGCGGTGCAGGCCGGAGTTGACGAAATTCGAGAGGACGATGTCGATGATGCGGTAGCGGCCGCCGAAGGGGACGGCCGGCTTCGCGCGGTCGGTGGTCAGCGGCCCGAGCCGCTTTCCCTCACCACCGGCGAGGATCATCGACAGGACGCGGGACTCTTCGATCGGTGCTGCCAGAAGCGTGTCGGGCATCGGCTCGCTGGAGCCTATAGCGCGGGCGTCGCGGCCGTCGACCTCGTGACGCTCCCCCGGGCTGGCGGCGCGGTGCCGGACCCCGCCCCGCCCGGCCCGGCCCACGCGGCGGGGACTTCCCTCGGACGGGGGGTCGGTCTACCCTCCGCCCGCCGTCGCGCGACGGGTGTAGTGAGCCGCAAGAACGAGGCCCCGATGCACGTCTCCACGAACCCCCCTCCTCACCCTGGCCCGCGATCTTCGTCCCTGTTCGTCGCCGTCGTCGCCGGCGCGCTCCTTGCCAGCGCCGCCACCGGCTGCGGGGGCGAGGAGAAGAAGTACGCGCCGAAGCCGGCGTTCAGCGGCGCCAAGGCCAACGTTCCCCAGGTCCCGACGCTGCCGCAGAAGCCGAAGAAGGTCGGCGACGCTTACACGGTCTGGGGCGTGACCCACGATCTTCGCAGCCGCGTCCACCGGACCGAGGTCAACGGGAAGAAGATCTCGATCGTCGGCTACATCGTCCGCACCAACCTGGTGGCCTGCAAGGACGACGCGAAGGCCACGACCGAGAACTGCGCCCCTGCATGCGCCGTCCACAAGACCGGCAAGGCCGACCCGCCGGAATGCAAGGCTCCGGTCCCCACCTTCTGGATCGCCGACGTGAAGGAGGGCGAGCCGAAGGAGATCATCGAGGTCATGGGCTGGGCCTCCAACTACGCCGGCCTCTTCGACGCCATCACCGAGATCGACAAGACGGCGAAGGACAAGCTGAAGGACCTCAAGATCGAGGATGCCTTCTGGGGCGGCGTGATCCCCAACCCGCTGCCCGCGGTGGGCGCCAAGGTGAAGGTCACCGGCCAGTACGGCGTCACCTTCGCCAAGGCGACGAGCGGCGTCGCCGCCAACCCGAAGATGGGCATCATGACGGTGGAGACCATCGAGTACCTGGAGCCTGCTCCCGAGCTCGCGAACCTCCCCACGATGAAGGCGCGGAAGAAGCAGGACTAGCGCTGCCCCCCCTCGCCTCGCTTCGCTCGGCGGTCTCCCCCAATCCCGTGCTCGGGCGCGCCGGGGAGGTTTGAGCGAGTGGGACGGGGATCGAGGGCGCGCCCTCCGCGCGGGCGGGGGAGACAGCGCCGTCGCCAGGCGTGCCGCCCGGCCGGGCCCCCGCGGCGCGCGCGGGATGGCCAGATGGACGTCGCCAGGGTGTGAACGTCGCTCAACGCGACGTTCGGGAGGAGATGACGCTTCATCCCGGGTCCAACGTCGCATCTGGCGACGTTCAGTCTGCGATGAGCGCCGCTGAGCCTGGCCCCCCTTGCCTCGCTCCGCTCAGCGGTCTCCCCCAAGGGCGTGCTTGGGTGCGCTTGTGACGTGGTTGCGAGTGGGACGATGATCGCGTGCGCGCCCTCCGCGCGCGCGGGGGACTTCGGCGCCTCGGGGGCTACCGGTTGGCGACCCGGCCGATCAGTCGCCGCCGCGCTGCCTCACTTCGCAGGCGGATCACGCCCGATTGGGACCGCATGGGCCCCTGTGTCGAGCGTCACTCCGGGACCGAGCGGCACTCCTCGGCGGGGACACACTCCGCGGTGCAGCCGTCGACGACGCGCGGCGTCTCGCCCTCGGCGCACTCCGGCACCGGCGCGTCGCACGTGGCCAGCGCCAGATCGCACTCGAACCCCATCACGCATCGAGCACCGACGCAGGCGGCCTCGGTGTCCTCGGGGATCCCGAGAGCGGTGCAGTGCGACGCCTCGCAGTCGGCGGTGGCCTCGCACGCCGCGGGGTCTTCATCGACCGGCGCCGCACCACAGCTGCAGCAGCCGCTGACGATCTTGCAATCGCCGTCGACGGCGCACTCCGGCCCTGCATTGCCGCCGCCCTGGCCGGAGACCGCCGAGCCGGACGTCGTCGTGGTCGCTCCTCCTCCGCGACCGCCGGCCCCGGGCTCGGGATCGCCACCGCAACCTGTGAACGCCGCGACGGCGAGGAGAAGGACGGGCAGCGACGCGAGCCAGCGTGAACCCATGACGGCCGAGGCTAGCGCGCGAGGACGCGGGGGGGCGAGGCGGCTCTCGATGCCGACCAGGCGCCGAGACCCACCATGCGGGGCGCGCCCGAGCACGGGGCGAGACCTCGTCGTCGCGGAGCTGCCGCGCCGCCTCCCCCAGCGCCGGAGGGAGCCCGAACGCCGCGAGCGCCTGCGCGACGCGCTCGAGACCGGCGCCGCCGCCGATCCACAGATCGAGGTCCTTCGTCGCCCGAGGCCGGCCATGCGCGCCGACGGCGTGGCCGCCCACCAGCAGGTACTCAACGGCGCTGCCTTTCGAACGCCGCAATCAGCTCCGGGAAGTCGGACGGATGCTCCGCCGGCTCCGGCCCGAACGGGCAGGGGTGGTGCGCGCGCGGCGGTCGTCGGGAGGTGAAGGTCGCTCAAGGCGACGTTGGAGGCGGGATGCGGCCTCATCCCGGGTCGAAGGTCGCATCTGGCGACGTTGACCTCGGCATGACGGCCGCTTCGGCGGGAGTGCGCAGCCCGTACGACGCGGCGGAAGGCTGCTGGCTGTTGTCAGGTGGCCGCGTGGGTGGTCCGCTGGCGGCGATGCGCGGATTTCGGCTGTGTCTCGTGCTCGGGATCACCTTCGCGGCCCACGGAGGCTGCACCGGCGACGACGGTGGCGGGGGCGGGGGCGCCGCTGCGGCGGGCGGCGGTGACGGCGGCGCGCAGGGCGGTGGTGGCGACCGCGGGAAGCATGACGACGGCCAGCGCCGCCGGATCTGGCGGTGACGGCGGCGGCACGGAGGGGGTCGGAGCTTGCGAAAGCGAGGCCAGCGTGGTCGCGGGCGGCTGCACGGCGGCCTACACCTGCGAGAGGGGCACCGTCCGCATCGACTGCGGCGGCGACGATGCGGACACCGGAGCCTCGTGCGACTGCCTGGTCGACGACGTCGTCGTGGCGACGTGCAACACCAGCGACGACGGGGAGAACAGCGACGGCGCGCAGTGCATGGAGGAGGACAACTGCTGCGTCGCCGCGCTGGGCGCATCACAGCGCGCACGGTGAACGTCGCTCAACGCGACGTTCGAGACGAGACGAGCCCTCATCCCTCGGTGAACGTCGCTCCTGCCGACATTCACGCCGCGATGATGCCCGGCGCCGGACCCGCCATCTGCAAGACCATGGGGCCCGTCGGCGGCCGGGCGAGGATGCGGGGTCACGCGCGGAGGCGCTGGTCGCCCAGGCAGAGGAGGGCTGCGCCGAGCGCGTCGGGCGGCGGCCGCGGGCGGGCGCGCTGCACCGTGCGCGGCGCCACGTCGCAGAAGGCGGCGAGATGCGCGGCGCGATCCCAGCCCACGCGCGGCGCGAGGGCGAGGAAGAGCTCGCGGGTCGCGCCGCGGCGCCGGACCTCCTCTGGCCGCGTGCGGAGCGCGCTGGCCGACGCGGCCGCCACGGCCAGGAGCGGGACCTCGGGGAACGGCGTCATGCGCGCCGGCGACGGGAGGATGCGCGCGGCGCCTGGAACGCCGTCCTCGCGGGCGACGTAGCCCTGCCA
>JBKJLX010000296.1:0-5225 GCA_046596645.1 Polyangiaceae bacterium | reverse complement strand
GCTTCACGAAGCGAAGGACCAGGTCGCCGACCGCGACGCCCGCGAGCGTGTCCTCGCCGAAGGCATCCAGGCCGTCCAGCACCAGGTTGGGGCGAAAGCGGCGGGCCACGCCGGTGCCGGGGGCGCGGGCCTCCACCGCGGCGAGCGATGCGGCGCTGATCACGAGGAAGGGGAATGCGTCGGCGAACCCCACGATCGCGGTGGGCGCCGCCGGGTGATCGACCAGGCGCCGCGTGGTGTCGGGCATGTGCACGAGGCGGAGCGACGGCAGCCCGAGCGCCTGGTGGAGCCACCGCGCCGCGTCCTCACCGACGTCGACCGCGTCGACGTGGTCGGCCCACACCCGCACCCGGGTGCGCTCACCGGTGGGCGAGCACGGCACGCGCAGCGGAGCGAGACCAGCTGCCAGCACCGGTGCCGCGAGCACCAGCACATCGTCCTCGAGCGCCGTGTCGATCAGCGCCAGGCGCGGCTCGTTGCGCTGGGTGACGAAGTCGCCTCGTGCATCGACGATCATGAAGCGCCGATCGAGGGTCAACCCGCGGGCGTCGACCGACGCCGCCTGGACCTGGATGCCGCGGCAGGACTTTACCGGGTGAACGTGGAGCGCCACCACGCGGACGCGCGGCTCGAGGTCGGAGGGCACGCGCCACTCTACCGCGCCGGATGCCCCGGCTACGCCAGGCTGAACGCGCGCTCGATCTCCGGCGCGCGCATGGCGCCCGAGACACGCTGCGCCTCGTGCCCGCCGCGGAACAGGATGAGCGTGGGGAGTGGGGATTCCCACCTGGGCCATTTCAGCCCGTCGGAATTCGAGCAGCGGCACCATCGGTCAGCGACTCCAGCAGCGTGAGAAACCCGTCCACGAGAGCGGAGCAACTCCCGTCGCCGCGGTACGCGGGCATGTCGGTCCATCACTCGGAGATGACGATGACTGGCAGGCAGACTCCGCGGCCCACGGGCCAGCCTGGCCCTTGAACGCACTCGAACCTATCGGGGTCAGGGCAAGGCGGATTGTCGCCGTCAGTGCAAGCACTGAGGCATACGCCTTCGTTCAGTCCGACGTCGAAGCATGTGGCAGCGACGCCGCAATCGCCACCATCACCGGCGACGTCGCACCACTCCGTACAGAACTTCGCTATGGCACCGAACCGAACATCGAACTGGGTGTAGAGCGCCTCGAAGTCAGGTGTCGCGCAGAGCGGGTCGTCGCCGACTGCGGTGTCGCAGTCGTTGTTCGCTCCGCAGTCGCCATCGCGTGGAGTTACCCCCGCGACGCAAGCTGCGGTGCCCTGGCAGGCCGCGTCGGCGCAGTCGAGAGAGCTATTATCGTCGTTATCGAGGAGGTCGTCGCAGATCGTCTCGAGCAGGCTTGAGTCGCCGCCCTGGCCGTTGCCCCCGCCTTCCCCGCTCGACGAGGAGGCCTGGACCGAGCTCGATGCAGTCGTGCCCGTCGACGTCGTCGGCCCGACCTGACTGCCGCTGGAGGAGGTGGCGTCCGTGCCGCCCGCCCCTCCGGCCCTGCCCCCTCCGCCAGCCTCGCCCCCTTCGCCAGCCTCGCCCCCTTCGCCCGTGCCTCTCGTCTCGCTCGTATCTGCCCCACAGGCGACCAACGCAGCGCTCAGCAGAACCACCGACCAGCTCAGCAAGCTCGTTTTCATTCGGTCGAAAGTTGTGTCCCGGGTGCGGATGTCAACCGGACGCGCCCCGGTCGATCAGCCGGGCGGCGGCGCGCAGAAGTCGCCGCCGTCGGTGCCCACCGCCGGGATATCGAGGGTGTCCGTCGACTCGTCGATCGACAGCAGGTACTGCACCAGCGCGTCGCGCTGCTGCCCCTCGTCGACCCCGCCCATGAAGCCGTCGTCGGCGAGCGCCGCGCGGTGGGTGAGGAAGATGTCGGAGAGCAGCTCCTCCATCGTGCGCGCGTTGCCGGCGTGGAAGTAGGGCGCGCCCACCGACATGCCGAGCAGGGAGGGCACGTTGAAGCCGTTGCTGTTCACGCCGGCACCCTGCGCGTTGCCGGTCATGTTGGCCCTGAGCTCCTTCACCGCCACGTCGGCCGGCGAGATCCCGAAGGTGCCGACCGGGCGCAGCGCGCACTGGATCTGGTCGCCGTCGACGTCGCGCCGCATCGAGCGGAAGCCGTCGGTCGCCGGGAACAGCTCGGTCGGGAAGCCTGCGGCGGCCAGCGCCACCCCGTCCCAGGCCGTGGTCTTCAGCGCCTCGTTCACGGGACCGCTGGGGTCGTAGAACAGCGTCGAGATCGTCCACTTGGCGCCGCCGTGGCAGCCCACGCAGCCGCCCTCGCCCTCGAAGAGCTCGGCGCCCGCGGCGACCCTCACCGGGTCGAGTCCGCGCGGGGCGCGGGGCGAGCGCAGCCTCTGCGTCCACACCTTCACGTCGGCCCAGGTCTGGAGCGAGCTCGCCTCCGCCATCAGCTCGTCGGCCGAGCCGTTGAGGCCGGCGGCGCCGCTGGGCGGCGAGAGCGTGGTGTCGCCCAGGTTGATGGCCACGCCCTGGGCGTCGACGATGTGCCCGCGCGCACCGTTGATCGCTCGGGCCACGCCCTCGAAGTCGGCCGCTTCGTCGAAGACGGCGGTCCAGTTGAAGATGCGCTGGTCCGACGGATCGTCGGAGGCGAAGCTGCCCTCCAGGCTCGGCGACTGCCGCGGCCCGCGGCCGAAGTACCAGGTGATGTTGTCGCTCAGGCCCTCGAAGTGGCAGACCTGGCAGGCGCCCCAGCCCTGGTTGGCCAGACTCAGCCCGTCGAGGCCGGTGTTGAACGCCCGCTTGCCGTTGTTCGCGGCGAGATCATCAGCGTCCACCGGGAGGTCGGCGCTGGCGATGACCCGTGCGTCGTCGTCGGCCAGTCCGGCGATCTCGCTCGCCGCCTCGGTGGTGTCGATCGCGGTCACGTTGCGCGTGATGTCGCTGGCGACGAAGGAGAACGACCCCTCGTTCGCCGCCGCGACGCCGATCGGGCCGACGGCGCGATCGCCGGCGTCGAGCGCGACGTCCGACAGGTCGAGGAACGGGCGGGTGACACCGTCGCCCACCTCGGTCACGGCGCCGTCGGTGTCGTCGAGGACGACGCGGAACGCCGCGTCGACGCCGTTGGCCGTGATCCAGGCGTCGCCGGTCTCGGCGTCGAAGGCCAGGTCGTTGGCGACCAGCGGCACCCGCCGGGTGCCGTCGTCGACGAACGCGTTCGCGCCGTAGAACACGTCGAACTGCTGAGCGAGGCTCACCGGGCTGGCGGCCAGCTCCGCTCCGGTCGCGATGTTCACCGCGCTGACCACGGGGTGGGTCATCGTCTTCACCTGCGCGCCGCCGGTCGGCCCGCGGGGCGAGGCGCAGATCGACAGCACGTAGGCGATGCTGCCGCGGACGGTGACGCTCTGCAGCTGGTTGGGGAAGCAACCCGCGGGACCGATGGGATCGCTGCCGATGGCCGGGTCGTTGAACCCGATGTCGTCGAGCGCGCTCAGGTTGATGTGGTCGACCGCGCCGCCGTCCACCCCGCGCGTGTAGACCATGCCGACCCAGTTGACGTCGGCGTTGGTGCCCAGCGCCTCCTCCGGCGCGGTGCGCTGCGCGAAGAACTCGGTCACCACCACCGTCTCGTCGGTGTCGTCGGCGTCGCCGTCGTTGGTGATCGCCACTGACCTCGGGTGCGCGAGCGCCGGGCGGGCGGCGATGGCCTCGCCCAGGAGGCCGGTGTCGGCGAGCTCGGCGTTGAGGTCGATGGTCTCGACGACCGCGAGCTCCACCGGGTCGATGACCGACACGGTGCCATCGACCCAGTTGGCGACGAAGAGCCGGGTGCCGTTGGGTGACAGCGCGAGGCCGGTGGGCTCGGAGCCGACCACGACCTCGGCGCCCACGGTGGGCGTGCCCGTCAGATCCTCGATGACGACGACCTTCTGCTCGCGACGCAGGATCACGTAGGCGCGGTCGCCGCAGGCGTCGATCGCCACCTGCCAGGGCTCGCCGCCCAGCGTCAGCTCGGCGCGCTCGGTCATCGCGGGGAGGCCCGCGTCGTCGGCCACGGCGAGCACCGTCACCGTCCCCGCGTCGCGATTGGTCACCACCAGGGTCCCGTCGTCGGGGGTCACCGCGATCGGCGAGCCGCGCGTCTCTCCCGGCGCGGTCTCGACGCACGCGGCGTCCGGGCCGCCGCCGCTCCCACCGCTCCCACCGGTCCCCACCGCGCCTCCGCTGCCGCCGGCCCCGGTGGTGCCGCCACCGCCGCCGTCGCCGGTGGTGGTGCCGCCGTCGGCGCTCGATGTCGAGCCGCCGTCAGCGGTCGAGCCACCCCCGCCTGATCCCGGCCCCGGCCCGGGACCCACCGTCACCGTCGCCGTCGAGCTGCTGCTGCTCGACGCCGCGACGGTCGCGGCGCCTCCCGATCCACCCGCTCCGCCGGATCCCGTCTCGTCGTCACCGCAGCCGGCGCCCGCGATCGACACGATCGCAGCCGCCAGCGCCGATGCGCGCGCGGTCTCCTTCAGAGTCCTCGTCGTCCCGTAGGTCATGCCCCCGTTCCCTTCGGGCAGCGCACGCGCGCCGCCAGCGGGGCCCGGTGCAGGCTTCGCGCCACGACGAGCAGCAGGGCGAAT
The DNA here is from genome assembly GCA_046596645.1 of Polyangiaceae bacterium. Lineage (GTDB taxonomy): Bacteria > Myxococcota_A > Polyangia > Polyangiales > Polyangiaceae > JBKJLX01. The sequence continues at coordinate 606 of JBKJLX010000296.1, read as the reverse complement.
GGTCACAGATTGCGCGGAGGTTGCGCATGCTGCGCAGCACGCCGTTGCGCAAGCGGGGCAAGCGCCGCGCACGAAGCGCGGCCGGCTCAGAGGCAGTCGTTGAGGGGGTCGTCGGGGTCTCCGCAGCTGCGCTTCACCGGGGGCTTCCTGTCGGCGTCGCTCGACGGCGGCAGCCGCCCGCGCCCGCGCAGCTCCTTGATCTTCATCTCCTCTGCGACGATCTTCGCGTCGATCTCGGCCTGCTTGCGGGCGTCGGTCGCCGCGTCGCGCTGCCTCTGCAGGTCGGCCACCGCGGTCTCGCGCGTCGCCAGCTCGCGGCGCGCGCGATCCAGCTCCTCCCTTGCCTGCTCGAGCTGCAGCGTGGTGGCGCGCTCGCGCGCCTCGGCCTCCGGCTGGATCTTGCCGAAGTAGAGGCCGAGCCCGCCGGCGGCGAGGAGCACGGCGGCGGCGATCGATCCGCCGAGCCAGTGGGACAGCGACTTCTTCGAGGCGTCCTCGCGCAGGGCGACCAGGCTCTTCTCGTGCTCCTGGGTGGCCGCCATCGCCGCGAGGCGCGCCTTCACCTCGGCCTCGATGCGTGCGCGCTCGACGGCGGCGGCGCGCATC
>JBKJLX010000160.1:0-6413 GCA_046596645.1 Polyangiaceae bacterium | reverse complement strand
ACGAGACCGGGATGATCGGGCTGCCGCTTCGCCTGCTCGCGCGTGAGGTCTACGACCGCGTCAGCGCCAAGGCGGGCGAGTCGGCGGTGGCGCTGGTGACCGGCGAGGAGAAGCGGGTGCCGCCGCGGCCGCAGTACTGGGTCTGTACGGTCGAGGCGATGCCGGTCGAGGTCGAGGTCGACTTCCTGGCCGTCGACGAGATCCAGCTGGTCGCGCACGCCGAGCGCGGCCACGTCTTCACCGATCGGCTGCTGCGGGCCCGCGGCCGCATCGAGACCTGGTTCCTCGGCGCCGACACGGTGCGCCCGCTGGTGGCTGAGCTGGCGCCTGCGGCCAAGGTGCGGTCGCACCCCCGCCTCTCCAGCCTGCGCTGGGCGGGGCCGGCGTCTCTCACCACGCTGCCCCCCCGCAGCGCGGTGGTCGCCTTCGGCATGACCAAGGTCTACGAGCTGGCCGAGCGCTTGCGCACCAAGCGGGGCGGGGCGGCGGTGGTGCTGGGCGCGCTGAGCCCCCGCGCCCGCAACGCCCAGGTCGCGATGTACCAGGCGGGCGAGGTCCAGTACCTGGTGGCGACCGACGCCATCGGCATGGGCCTGAACCTGGACCTCGATCACGTGGCGTTCGCGGAGCTGACCAAGTTCGACGGGCAGGAGCGGCGGCCGCTGGAGGCGGCGGAGCTGGCGCAGATCGCGGGGCGCGCCGGTCGCTTCCTGCGCGACGGCACCTTCGGCGTGCTGGAGCCGCAGCGCCCGCTGCCGGAGCCGGTGGCGCGCGCGGTGGAGGACCACCGCTTTCCCCCGCTGCGCAAGGCGTACTGGCGAAACGCCGAGCTGGACATGACCGACCTCGACCGGCTCCTGGGCTCGCTGCGCGACCCGCCGCGGCGCGGCGTGCTGGTGCGCGTGCCGCGCGCCGACGACGCCGCGGCGCTGGAAGCCCTGGCCCGCGACCCCGACGTGCGCGAGGCCGCGCTGGGCGGCGAGCGGGTCGCGCTCCTCTGGGAGGTGTGCCGGATCCCCGACTACCGCCAGCTCCTCCCCGAGGTGCACCAGATGCAGCTGAAGGAGATCTTCCTCCAGCTCATCCGCCCCCGGGGCAAGCTGCGGCCGGAGTGGCTGCGTCAGCAGCTGGAGCGGCTGGACGATACCGGCGGCGACATCGAGGACATCCTGGCCCAGATGGCGCAGGTCCGGACGTGGACCTACGTCACCAGCCACGCCGGCTGGGTGGACGACGCGGCGACCTGGCAGGAGACGGCGCGCGCCATCGAGGACCGGCTGAGCGACGCGCTGCACGAGCGGCTGGTGCAGCGCTTCGTCGATCGTGGCCGCGCCGCGCGCAAGGGGGGCGTGTCGCGGCCGCGCCCCTCGCCGCGCAAGCAGGCCGCTGCGGCCGCGATCGCGCGCGACGGTGGGCGGGCCCCGGAGGGCGAGCGCCTCGCGCCCAGCGGGCCCTTCGCCAAGCTCCTGGCGCTCCGCCAGAAGCTGGCGGACCGCGACGCGCGCGCCTCGGGGACGGCCGTCCCGCGGGACATCGACGTCGACGCGATCGTGGACGCGCGCCACGAGGCGTTCGAGGTCGACCCGCGCGGGATCGTCTCCCTGGAGGGCCGGGCGGTGGGGCGCCTCCTGGGAGGCCGAGAGCTGAACTTGCCCGAGGCGAGGGCGACGCTCCCGCCCTCCACCTCGGCGGGCGCGGTGCTGCGCGCCGACCGCCGCCTGGTCGCGTTCGCTCGCGATCTGGTGGCCGAAGCGGTGGCGGACGCACGAGCCGCCGCCGCGATGGCGCGCACCGCCCATGCCCGCGGCCTCCTGTGGCAGCTCGAGCGGTCGCTGGGCTCGATGCGCGCCGGGCGCGCCGAGGAGCAGATCGCCCTCCTCGCGCCGGACGAGCGGGCGGAGCTGGCGGCGAGCGGGGTGGTGGTGGGCGAGCTGTCGGTCTTCGCGCCGGCGTCGCTCCGGGGCCGCGCGCTGCAGCGCCGCTTCGCCCTGCTGACGGCGTGGCTCGGCGGCGCCGCGCCTGCCGCGTGGCCGCACCCGTCGGTCACCTCCGCGCGCGCCGGCGCCCTGTCGCCCGACATCTGGGAGGCGGCGGGCTTCCTGGTGCTGGGTCCGCGCGCGGTCCGCGCCGACGTGGCGGAGCGCGCGTTCCTCGCCGCGCGCGAGGGCGAGCGGGTGGCGCCGCTCATCGGGTGCAAGGCGCGCGAGGAGCCGGCGGTACGCCGGGCGATGGGTCTGCCCGAGCCGCCCCCGTCAGGGAAGGCTCACGGCGCGCCGCAGCCAGGAGACGGCGCGGCGGTGCCGGAGGCCACGAAGTAGATCGGGTGGCTGCCGGTGAAGCTGCCCGCGGGCAGCTCCTCCCACGTGAGCCCGTCCTCGCTGCGATAGAAGCGCTGGGCGCCGTACCACTGCTGCCAGCCGTCGTTCACCGCGACGTAGGTGCCGAGCTCGCTCACCGCAGCGGAGCCGATGGAGATGCTCGGCGGGTCGATGGTCGCGCTCTCCCACGAGAGGCCGTCGACGCTGCGGTGGGCGGTCGAGCCCGTGTACACGGTGAAGGCCGCGCCGTCCCAGAGGACGTTGGAGCTCAGATAGTCACCGAGCTCGATCTGCTCCCAGCTGGCGCCGCCGTCGCGCGACGTGCAAACGTGCCCCTGGCCGCTGCCGAGGACGAGCGCCCCGGCGCCGGCGGCGCCGCCGCGATAGTTTGTGATGCAACCATCCGGGAGGGTGGCGGCCGCGGTCCAGGTGACCCCGTCGGGCGAGTGGACGAGGGCGCGCTGACCGCCGCTCTCGCCGGTCACCACGAAGGCGCCGCTGGCCGGATCGTGATCGATGGATCGGGTGTTGATGCCGATGTCGAGCGCCCCCCCCTCTATCCAGGTGGCGCCGGCGTCGTCGGAGAGCATCGTGGAACCACCGTTGGCGACGAACCGCCCCCCGCCGAAGGCGACGTCGGCGAAGGTCGGCGTCTCCTCGAGCACCGTCTCCCAGCCGAGGAGATCCCCGCTGCGGTGCAGCTGCCCGGGCTGGCCCCAGCCCCAGGTGAGGACGAACATGTCGTCGCCGAACGCGATGCCGCGCGCCGCGAACGCGTGGTGGTCGCAGTCGAGGTTGCCCGAGGCCTCGTCGTAGCAGCGGAGCGAGTCGTCGACCGATCCGTCTCGGATCCACGTGCGACCGTCGTCGCAGGAGACGGTGGTGCGGCCGAGGTGGCCCTGGGCGATGAGCACCGGGACCCGCGCGTCGCCGCCGCTGCCATCGCCGCCGGCACCACCGACGCCGGGGCCGCCGGGCCCGGTGCTGGTCGCGTCGCCGCCGCCGGCGCTGCCCGCGCCGACCCCGCCGGAGGACGCGTCGACGGTCGAGCCTGCGCTGGCGGAGGTCGTGAGCCCACCGCTGGTCGCGCTGGACGCGCCAGTCTGACCGCCGCGCCCACCGCCGGCGTCTTCACTGCACCCGGCGGCGATCAGCGTCGCCATCCCCACCGAGAGCGTCGCGCGTCGTGTGTGCACGGCGCGGAGAATACGTCAGCCGGCCTTGGCGAGGCGGCCGATCCCGATCGCGCGGAGGGCGCTCCTGGCGTGCTCCGCCGCGCGCGGGCTGCGCAGACCGTGGCGGACACGTGGCATCGGCTGGGGCTCGTCGAGGAAGGAGAGCAGCGCGGGCAGGAACTCGCGCACGGCCTCGCGGTGCGGGTAGTGGCCGGCGCCGGCGAAGCGGTTCACCGTGATGCCATCCACCGAGCGCAGCGCCGCCTCGCAGTGCGCCACGGGGATCACGTTGTCGCGCTCGCCCCAGAACAGCCGCAGCGGGGGCAGGCGCTCCATGCGGTGTGCGTGGTCGAGCAGATGCTCGCGCTGACCGCGGTAGTCGACGACCGCCTTGAGCGTGCGACCGAGGGCGCGCGCGGTGCCGGCGCGTGCGTTGACCGCGGCGAGGTGCTTGCGCTCGCCGGCGTCGAAGTCACCGCCGAGGACGCGGATGCCGGCGCGGGTGCCGACGCCCATGAGCAGCTGTCCCGTGATCTCGATGGCGCCGGTCACAGCGGCGATGCGCAGCGGGAGCGCGACCTCGACGCCGAGGCCGCCCGCCGACACCAGGGCCAGGCGCTGCACGCGGGCGCCGACGCTCTCCAGGAGAAGCCGCTGCGCGATACCGCCGCCGAGCGAGTGCCCGACGACATCGAACGCGTCGAGCGCAGGATCCTCGCGGCGGAGATCCTCCAGCCAGGCGGCGACGGTGCGCGCGTAGTACGCGGCGTCGTACGCGGCGTCGGGTCGCGCCGAGAGGCCGTGGCCGGGCAGGTCGAGCGCGAGGACACGACGGTGCTGGGCGAGGGCGGGCGCCACACGATTCCAGGTGCGACACGAGTCGCTCAGCCCGTGCAGCAGCACCACCGGTCGGCGCTCGCGCGCGGCGCCGCGCACGACGTACTCCTCCCAGTGGAGATCACCGTCGCGCACGAACCGCACGTGGCTTCGCACCGCGATGTTCATCCGTTCGACGCTCGTCGCACGTGCGTCGCGGCGGGTCCAGTTTCGTGTCGGCCCGGTGTCACACGTCTGATGGGTCGATGTGCCGCGGGGTGCGACTCGCCCTCAGGCACCGCCGCCATGATGCTGCTGTGGTGGCAGAGGATTGAGCCGGGCGCACGCAGATCGTGCACTGTCTCTCAACCGATCGGAGAATGACCCTCATGAAGCGTTCGACCCCCCTCCTTGCACTGGTCCTCGCGTTGCCCCTCGGCGTTCCGCTGGCCTGCTCCGACGACTCCATCGATGCGGGGTCAGGCGGCTCCGGCGGGGCCAGCGGCACCACGGGCACCCTCTCGACCGTGAACGGGGCGACCACCACCGGGTCGAGCACCAGCACCAACACCGCGAGCGGCGGCGGTGACAGCTCCGGCACCGCGGGGGGTGGGCAGGGCAGCAACGGGTCCGGCGCCAACGGGGCCGGCGGCAACGGGAGCGGCGCCGGGGCCGGCGTGGGCGGCGGTCTCCCCGATCCGACCGAGGTGTCGGAGTGCCAGGGGCACATCTACGAGTGCGGCGACCTCGTCGACAACGATCAGGACGGCGACATCGACTACCAGGACGCCGACTGCCTCGGCCCCTGCGACGACACCGAGGACAGCTACTTCGGCGGCATCTCCGGTCAGGCGGGCCCCAACTGCAAGGTCGACTGCTACTTCGACCAGGACAGCGGCGCCGGAAACGACGACTGCCACTGGGACCACCGCTGCGATCCCCTCAGCGTCGATCCGACCTTCTATCCGGAGCCCTGGAACGGCGACGCGTGCGCCTATGAGGGCGACGGCTACCAGGTCAACTCGGGCGAGGACGGCACCTGCGGCTTCCTCTACGAGAACCAGTCCGACGACTGCATCGACTACTGCGCGCCGCTCGTGCCCAACGGCTGTGACTGCTTCGGCTGCTGCGAGCTGCCCGCGGGCGGCGGCAACTTCGTCTGGCTGGGCTCCGAGGGCGTTGACGACCAGAACCCGACCGTCTGCACCGAGGCCGAGGTCGGCAACCCCGCCGTCTGCCACCCGTGCACCCCGGTGCAGGACGAGTGTTACAACGCGTGCGAGCTGTGCGAGGTGTGCATCGGCAAGCCGGTCCCCCCGCCCGAGTGCTTCGGCGGCGAGGGCGGCGGCGACCCCAGCGGCAGCACCAGCACCGGCTCCTCCAGCTCTGGCGGTGGCACCGATCCGAGCGGCGGCACCGGCGGCGGCTCCACCAGCTCCGGCGGCGGCTCGCAGTGCCCCGACGGCATCCAGGCCTGCGGCCTCCCCGGCCAGGCCCTCTGCAGCGCCGGCCAGTACTGCGTCACGGGCTGCTGCCGCATCGTACCGAACTGAGCTCTCTCACCTGACGGGCAGAGCGGCGCTCCGCCGCTCACCCCCGACGCCCGCGAGACCCCCGTCTCCGCGGGCGTCGCCGCGTCTCTCAGGCGGCCGCGGGTGTCGCCGCGTCTCTCGGGCCGCCAGGGATGTCGCCGCGTTCCGTAGGCCCAGGCGCGGCAACGCCCGCGGAGACGTTTCCGTCTCCGCGGGCGCGGCCGCGTTGTCACTGTGTGCTTACTTCGTCAGCCGGGACACTGATCCGCGTCCACGCAGGCCACGAGCCCCGGTGCGCCCGGGTAGAGGCAGCACCGCTGGAAGTTGCCCTGGCACGAGCCCGGGCAGGGGCAGGTGTTGCAGGCCTCTCCCACCCGCCAATCCTCGCAGGTGCCGTCGACGCAGACCTCGTCCACGGCGCAAGGGTTGAAGCAGTCGCCGCAGTGGAGCGGGTTGGTCTGGAAGTCGACGCATGCGCCGTTGCACTCGTCGAGGTTGTTGCAGAAGAAGACGCAGCTTCCGCCCTGGCACAACCTCGACGAGTGCAACGGCGCATGCGTCAACTTCCAGAC
>JBKJLX010000090.1:0-12695 GCA_046596645.1 Polyangiaceae bacterium | reverse complement strand
CGCCTGGCGAGGGAGACGCTCGAGATCCTCAACGGGGATCGCGGGCCGACGGTGGAGGGACCGCTGTCGACGCCCTCACCGAGGGTCGTGCATGGTTCGTGAGCTGACGCGCCGCCTGCGAACCACCGGCGGCGTGCTCGGCTCGGCCGGAAAGCGATGGGTCGACGTCGAGGCCTACCGCCTGGCCGCTGCCCTCGCGTTCTACGCGCTGGTGTCGCTCTTCCCGCTGCTGATCCTCGCGCTGGCCGTCCTGGACCTGCTACTGGGGGACGCCGCGTCCACCCGCGCCTGGCTCTTCGATTGGGTCGACGCCACCAGGTCGCCGGCGGTGCGGGGGACAGTCGAGGAGGCGCTGGCGGCCCTGCACAAGCGCGGGTCGAGCGGCGCCATCGGCCTCGTGGTGGGCGTCGTCGGCGCGCTCCTCGGGGCCAGCGGCGTCTTCGGCGAGCTCGACACCGCCCTCAACCGGATCTTCGCGAGCGAGCGGCCGATGACGTCGATCCGCCACGCGCTGTGGACCTTCGTGCATGACCGGCTGTGGGCCTTCTTCTCGGTGCTGGGGACGATGACACTCCTCTTGGTCGCCTCGACCGCGGGCACGGCGTGGGAGCAGATCGGTAGCGCGCTGGCGCCGCCGCTCGGCCTCAAGGTGGCCTCCTTCCTCCTGGTGACCTCCGCCATCGCGGCCACCGTGACCCTGTGCATCGCGTGGGTGCCGGCCGCGCGGGTGCGCTGGTGGGCCGCCGCGCGCGGCGGGCTGCTCGCGGCTGTGCTCCTCCAGCTGCTACGGGCGGGCTTCGGCTGGGCCGTCGTCAGCTTCACCGACTACCCTGCCTACGGGGTCGTGGGCTCCGTGCTCGTCGTCCTCATGTGGATGTACGTCGCAGCGGCGGTGCTGCTCTACGGCGCCAGCGTGGCCGCGGTGCTGAACCGCTCGCGGCAGCCCGTCATGCGTCTGCAGACCTCGCCGCCGCCTCCGACCGAGCCCGAGCCCGACCGGGCGTAGCCGCGGGCCACGCTGAGGCGCCCTGACACCTCCCACACGCCGGGACGCCGCGGAACGATGAAGGCGAGCCGCGGCACATCGCTTGCGGAGGGCCTGGCCACACCTTCAGGAGGCACGCCATGGCCACGATGCGGCACACGGTCTTCGGACACTTCGACAGCGCGGAGGCGGCTCGTACCGCATACGCGCAGCTGCGCCGCGGGCAGATGTGGCGGACGGACATGTCGATCCACGTTCGCACCCCGGGCAAGAACCACGAGGAGCTGCCGCTGTCGTTGACCGACGCGCGCGGCGCCATCTTCCGCGGGATCGTCCTCAGCGGCATCGTGGGCTTCGTCAGCGTGGCCCTCCTGGTGGCCCTCGGCTCGCGATGGCTCGGCTTCTCGCCGGTCTACGCGTGGCTCGGTGCCTTCGGCGGCATGCTGCTCGGCGCGCTGTCCGGCCTGCTCCAGGGCTCCGGGCAGCCCCACCCGCACCTCCTCGCGATGGAGGAGGAGGGCGGGGTCTCGCTGGTGGTGAAGACCGCCGACGAGGACGACCGGATCTGGGCCGAGGGTGTGATGCGCCGCCTCTCCGCGCGCGTCGAGGCGCCGCTGCCCGAGGCGCGCCCCTCCTACGCACGTTGAACCAGGAAACCCCAAGACAGCCATCGAGGAATGAGATGAAGATCAGCGCGACCGACCTACTGAAGAAGCAGCACCGCAAGGTGGAGAAGACCTTCTCCGCGCTGGAGAAGGCCAACGGCGACGCGACGGCGCTCCTCGAGTCGCTGGCCGCCGACCTCGCGGCGCACATGGCCATCGAGCACGAGTTCCTCTACCCCGCGGCCAAGGCGGTCGACGAGGAGCTGATATCGGAGGCGTTCGAGGAGCACGCGATCGCCGAGATCGCCCTCAAGCGACTCATGGCGGCGGAGCCTGGCGGCGAGATCTTCCACGCGCGCGTCACCGTGCTCAAGGAGCTCATCAAGCACCACGTGGAGGAGGAAGAGGAGGAGCTCTTCCCCAAGCTGGAGAAGAAGCTGGGCAAGGCCCGGCTCGAGGAGCTGGGCGCCGACATGAAGGCCCGCTTCGACGCGCTGCAGGCGTCCGACCCCATGGCGGTGGTGCCCAAGACGCAGACCAAGACCTCGGCCGACCGCGATCGCAAGCGCGTCGACGCGATGTCCTGAGACAGTCCCGCCGCGGCGGCCTCGCCGCCGCGGCTCACCGCACCGCGAGCCGGTGGGCGAGCATCACGTCCCCGTCGAAGAGGAAGTCGCCGTCGACGCGGCGACCGGCGAGGACGTGGGCGAGCCATAGCCGATCGTCCGCCCACATCGCGTCGAAGGGCAGGGCATCCATCGGCGTCCACAAGGGGATGGCCTCGGCGGTCTCCACCGGCTCGCCGGTGAAGGCTTCGCTGCGGAACACGTGGACGTGCATCGAGTAGCCGTCGACGAACTGGAAGCGCAGCTCCCCCTGCAACGTGGGATCGCTGGCGATGACGCCGACCTCCTCCTGGAGCTCGCGCAGCGCGCCCTGGCGCGGCGTCTCACCCGGCTCGACGCGGCCGCCGGGGCCGTTGATCTTGCCGGCGCCCAGGCCCCTCTTTTTCCGGATGAGCAACACGTCGTTGCCGGAGACGCAGAAGAGCAGTGTCGCGACGTCGCGCGCCGCCCAGGTGGTCCAGTCCACGTCCTCCAGGGTCTTCATCGGCGGTTGCCTCCGGGAGCCGCACCATCCACGCTTCGGCCCATGAAGCGAAGCCTGTGCCTCCTCGCTGCCGGCGCGCTCGCGCTGGGGGCGTACGCCATTGCCGGAACCTGGTCGAGCGAGGACGCGTCCGACGCCGTCGCCTGCGGTGATAACGACAAGCCCGCGTCGCCCGCGCCGGCGCCCGCGCCGTCCCCCGCGCCCTCGCCGTCCCCCGCGCCCAAGCCGGCACCCAAGCCCGCTGGCGCCTGACAGCCAGGCCCGCTGGGCTCGCCGCTCAGGCGCTCTTCGCGCGGTTGAGCCGCGCCACCACCGCCACCACGGCCGCGCGCGGGCTGAGCCGCTGCACCAGCTGCGCCGCTGCGGCATTGCTGAGCCCGTGGACCACGCGCGGCCGACCGGCCTTCATCGCCTGATAAGCCTCGCGGGCGACGGTCTTCGCGTCGGCAGCGCCCATCCTGAAGAGGGCGGAGTTCCCGTTGCCGGAGATGTCGCCGAACTCGGTGGCGGTGGGCCCTGGGCAGCTCACGGTGGCGGTGACGCCCGTTCCCTTCAGCTCGAACGCGAGCGCCTCGGTGAACGAGTTCACGAAGGCCTTGGAGGCGTAGTACGTCGCCATGAAGGGCCCCGGCTGGAAGCCCGCCGTCGAGCCCAGGTTGAGGACCCGCCCGCGGCCACGCGCGACCATCCCCGGGAGGAAGCGCTGCGTCAGCTCGACCAGCGCGGTGACGTTGACCTGGATCATCTCGAGCTCGCGTCCAGCGTCGAGGTCGAGGAACGGTCCGTTGGATCCGAAGCCGGCGTTGTTGACCAGCGCGTCGAGCTCGAGGCCGGCCTCGCGTACCGCCTCCTCGATGCGCGCCGGGGCGCCGCGGTCGCCGAGATCTTCCGGCACGACCAGCACGGTCGGCGCGCCGGCCGCCCGGAGCTCGCCGGCGAGCTCCTCCAGCCGATCGCGACGGCGGGCCACCAGCACCAGCGAGCTGCGATCGGCGGCGAACAGCCGGGCGAGCTCACGGCCGAGCCCGGCGGAGGCGCCGGTGACGAGGGCGACGGAGGTCATGCGCATGCCATCGCGCGCCGGCCGCCCCGCCGCAAGCGCTTACCCCGAAGAGGAGCTTCGCGTCGTCGAGCAGGTGAAACACACGCAAGCCCTTGGCAACGCCGGGTCGTCGCGCATCGCCGCGAACAGGGTCGTCATGTCGGGGCCCCAGCGTCGCGCGTCCGCGGCGCGGGTGTCGAGCGCGAGCTCAACGAACGCGCACCTTCTTGCAGACGGGGTTGCCGTCGATGCCGACGTTGCACACGGACCGGTACACGGGCGCGGGCGGGGGCGGGGCGGCGCTCGCCGGCGGGACAGCGCTGGAGGAAGCGGCGGCCGCCGCCGAGGGCGACACCTCGGGGCGCGCGGCGGACGGGGCGGGCTCCGGCGGGGTCGCCGAGGGGACCATCTCCGGGAGGGCGCTCGCGAGGGGGGGCGCAGCCGTGATCGCCGGCGTCGCGGAGGGCGTGGCGAGCTCGGTGATCGCCGTGCTCGCCGGCCGCGGGGGGTCGGCGCCGCGCTGGAGCACCAGGGCGACCGCCACGCCGGCGACGAGCGCGGCGGCGGCCACGGCGGCCGCGATCAGCCTGCTCTTGCCACGCGCGGGTGATGCTTGCGTACCGTCGGCGGTCAGCGCGGAGTGCGTGCTCATGCCGCGCGGGTCGGGCGGGGGCGGCGGGGTCGCGAAGGGGTTCGAGGCTGCGCCGAAGCCGGCCATCGTCGGGGCGCCCGCGGCGCCGCCGCCGACGACCCCGATGCGGCTCGGCCAGGTGCCGGCCTCGAGGGCACCCGGTGGGCCGGGCGGGACCGCCGACACGTCGAGCTTCACCGTCGGCGCCACGCCCTCACCGAACGCCGCACCGAACGCTCGCTCCCCCCGGACGTGCCCGGTGGAGTCGGCGCCGGCGATAGCCAGGCCGCTGGCTTCCGAGCGGCGCATGTCCGGGAGCGGCGGCGCCGTGTACTGCATGGGGACCGCCTTGAACGCGGTCGTCGCCGCCTGGGGTCGGGGCGTCGCCATCAGCACGGTGGACGCGGGCAGCTCCCCGCGGAGCACGTCGAGCATCGCGCGCGCGTCGGGCCAGCGATCGTCGCGCGAGAACTTGAGTGCCCCGTCGATCGCCGCCGCCAGTCGCTCGGGTACCGCAGGTGCGACCTCGTGCAGCGCCCGCGCCTTGCGGGTCGCCGTCGCCACCAGGAGCTCGGGGATGCTCGACGCCTCGTGCACGAAGCGCCCGGTGAGAAGCAGCCACGCCGTCGCGCCGACGGCGAAGAGGTCGCTCCGCGCGTCCACCTCGTGCCAGCGCCCCAGCGCCTGCTCGGGCGGCATAAAGGCCGGCGTGCCGAGCATGGTGCCGGTCGCGGTCGCGTGCTCGGCCAGCGCCTGCTCCTCGTGCAGCCGTGCGATGCCGCAGTCGAGGAGCTTGATGCTGCCGTCCTCCTGCACGAAGACGTTGTCCGGCTTGAGATCGCGGTGGACGACGCCCACCTCGTGGGCCACCACCAGCACATCGAGGATCCGGCCAAGGAAGGTCTCGACCTGGTCCGGCGGGACGCAGCGGCCGCGCTTCTGCCAGACCTCCTTCAGGGTCTGCCCGCGCAGCAGCTCCATCACCAGAAACACGTGATCGCCGTCGACGCCGTCGTCGAGGACCTGCACCACGCCCGGGTGCTGGATGTGATTGGCCAGGTAGCCCTCGCGCAGGAACCGGTGCTTCACAGGCTCGTTCCGCCCGAGCTCGGGGTGGAGGAGCTTCACCGCGACGCGGAGGCGGTTCCGCTGGTGGGTCGCCGAGAACACCGACGCCATCCCGCCGGAGCCGATGAGGTCGTCGAGGCGCCACGTGCCGGCCAGGACCACGCCGAGCCGCTGGTCGGTCGTGGGTTTCACGGCAGGGCTCGCATCGACGGAAAATGAAGCATACCGGAGCCCCGCCGGGACACCACGAGGTGCCGGCGGGCTACGCTCCCGCCCAATGGCCCGTCATTCCGACCCCGCGGCCGCCGACGCAGCAGCGTACGCCGCCGTGCTCGCCCGGCTGGCCCACCGCTTCGCCGACCGCGCGGGCGTCCTCGAGGTGCGTGGCCTCGACGAGACGTCCTTCGGTCGCCTCGAGCGGGACGTCCTCTCCCGGCTGCGCAGCGCGGTGGATACGGGGGACGCGGCCGTCGCCGGCGCCGTCCTTTCAGCGCTCGGCCGCGCGGTGGTCTACGAGCGGCTCGCGCTGCTCGAGGGCACGCATGCGCCGGAGCCGGCGACGGTCGGCGCGCTGTCGGATCCTCTCCAGGACGAGGCCTCGGACTCCGACGCCACCATGGTCACCGAGCCGCCGGAGCTCGCCCCGCCCACGGTGGTGCCGGGGTCGGTCGACCTGCTCGACCTCATGGAGACACTTCACTCGACGGGCGGAGGCAAACTCCCGTCGTCGTCCTGACCCACACCACCTCGGGCTCGGTGGCCCGGTGGGTCATCTCGTACTGCTCCGCCAGGCGAACGCCGAGGCGCACGTCGCCTGGGGTCGATGAGGAGAGCGAGGACTGCCACGCCGAGCCCCGCACGAACGCGACGCGTCCGGCACCGGCGGCGCGCAGCACCCCGCGCGCGATCAGGGCTTCGACCACGCCGACGACCCGCGCCGCCTCGCTGCCGCCGATGAGCGACGCCGCGCCCTCCACGTCGAACACCGTCCCGAAGACGGCGCCGGCGCGCAGCACCCAGCGCTCGAACGGCGACAGCCCTTCCAGCGGGGCGGTCTGCGGGACGCCGGCGAGCCAGACGATCTTCGCGCGCGTCGGGGCCGGGGCGCCCTCGCGCAGCGTGACCACCACCCGGGCCAGGCCCGCCTCGGCGAGGCCGAGAATGCGGTCGAGCGACAGATCGTCGCAGTACTGCGCGTCCCCCACCAGCACCACCAGGCGTGGGTCCATGCTGGTGCCGATGTCGGCGGGGTGACCGGCGAGGACGCGCGCCGCGTTGAGGAACCCCGCCTCGCGCACGACGCGCTCGAGGACCAGCGCGTGCTCGCCGGCGATGCGCGCCGCCCGCGGGTTGGCCCGCAGCGCGACGGCGCGGCACGGCGCCAGCACCTCGGCCAGGAGGGTGACCGCCGCCACGGCGGGGCGGGTCTTCCCCGAGCCGGCGGGGCCGACCAGCGCGACCGGTCTCTTCAGGGCCGAGGCGGTCGTGGTGCGCACCGCGGCCGCCACGTCGGACGCCGCGTCGAGCGCGCGCGCCGCCGAGGGGTCGAGGGAGAGGAGGAGCTCCAGCGCGGCGAGGCCGTCGGGCGGGCGCCGGTCCGCGTCGACCGCGGCCAGCTTGCAGACGACGGCGCCGACCTCGGGCGCGACGCCCATCCCCACCGGGTCGAGCTCGGGGTGGCGCTCGGGCGACCACATGCCCGCGACCAGCTCGCTGGTGAGGCGCTTGAACGCGTGCCAGCCGGTCAGGCACTCGAAGAGGACGCAGCCGAGCGCGAACACGTCCGTCCTCGCGTCGACCACGCGATCGCCGCCGAGCTGCTCGGGCGCCAGGTAGCTCAGCGTGCCCACCAGATCGCCGGTGCTGGTCCCGGCGCCCGGCCCGTCGACGGTGCGTGCCAGCCCGAAATCGACCAGTCGCACCTCGCCGTCGTCGGTGACCGCGATGTTCCCCGGCTTCACGTCGCGGTGGATCCACCCCTCGGCGTGGACGATGGCGAGCGCGCTCGCGATGCGGCGCGCCACCGCCAGCGCGGCCTGGAGCGCGAGGGGCCCGCCCTGCACCAGGCGCCGCGACAGCGGCTCGCCCTGCACCAGCTCCATCGCCAGGAACGGCTCGGCGGGCGACCCCTTGGCGACGAACCCGACCACGCTGGGCGCGACGACCGCCGCCACCGCGTCGACCTCCAGCTCGAAGCGGCGATCGATGGTGGCGCTGGCCAGGTTGGGGACCTTGATCGCGACGTCGCGCCCGGTGTGGACGTCGCGCGCCCGGTAGACGACGCCCATCCCACCGGCGGCCAGGGGGCCGAGGATCTCGAAGCGACCACCGATCAGCGGCAGCGCGATGTGCATGCCGACCTCGGTCGGCTGGCGGAGGAGGTCCGACGGCGGGTCCTCCTCCCGCCACCCCTTCGCGAGGCGCGTCATGGCACGGTCGGACAGCATCGCAGCAGCGTACCGCGCCGGCGCGGCGTCGTTTGGCCAGCTTGCGGCGGGGCCAGCAGAGGGTCGACGATGCGCCCGTGCACGGCGAGTTCCCGCTCACCCACGTCTCCGCGGTGCTGGCGCTCCGCAGCGACGACCCTGTGGAGCGGCGGCGCTCGCTGGAGCGGATCCTCGCGGGGTACTACAAGCCGGTCTACAAGCACCTGCGCCTCAAGTGGCGCAAGAGCGCGGAGGACGCGGAGGATCTGGCGCAGGATTTCTTCGCGCGCGCGACCGAGAAGCGGATCTTCGCCGCCTACGAGCCGGGTCGCGGGCGCTTCCGCACCTTCGTGCGCGCCTGCCTCGACAACTTCGTGCTCACCGCGGAGGAGGCCCGCCTCCGCCAGAAGCGCGGCGGCCACCTCGACCTGGTGTCGGCCGACGCCCAGGCCGCCGAGCGCGAGATCGCGATGGCCGGCGAGCCGGTGGACCCGGAGGCGGTCTTCGATCGCGAGTGGGTGCGCAACGTCGCCGCGCGCAGCGTCGCGCTCCTCGAGCAGCGCCTGACCGCCCTCGACCGTGGCCGCACCTTCGAGGTGCTGAAGCGCTACGACCTCCACGAGGGGCTCGACGAGCCGTCCTACGCCGGCGTCGCCGCGCAGCTCGGCATCAAGGTGACCGACGTCACGAACCACCTGCATGCCGCGCGCAAGGAGCTGCGGGTCATCGTGCTCGAGGTGCTGCGCGAGCTCACCGCGACCGAGGACGAGTTCCGCGCCGAGGCCCGCGAGATCCTCGGCATCGAGGTCTGAGGTCGCCCGGCGGTGGGGCGGGCTCTGGGTCGACGCGGCCGCGGGGTCTTCGTCCGGGGCGGAGGCGCCGCCACGGCGCGCCGGGCGGCGAGGAGTGCGAAGGCCAGGGGACGCTCGCGACCACGTTTCTCTCCACGTACACCTGCAACTGGGCGCGGCGGGTCACGCTGTCGGACCTCGGCACATGCCGCACCGACGAGCCGTCCAACGTCCGCGTCGGCGTGGTTCAGACCGCGGAGCTTCGCTGTCGGGAGGGCTGCAGCGGCGACACCGGATCGTTCAACACCTTCCAGGCAAGTGACACGGCAGCCGAGGTCTCCTCCTCCGCTGCCCCTCCGACGGCGCGTCGGTCTTCGGGCCGCTCTCGGATCCAACGGCGCACAACACCTGCTCGCCGAACAGCACCCCCTCGGGCCGTCCGGAGATCTGCGCATGCCGTGAGCAAGTCTGTCAGGCGGTCGACGGGCCTCAGCGGCAGCACGCCGCATCACCGCGCCGCGCAGCTGGAGGAGGCCGCTCCAGGACGTATCCTCGCGAGATGACCGCGTCGGCTGGAGCCCTCGTCTTTCGGCGGCGCCAGCGCCCCAGCGATGGCGACGTGCGGCGCGCGGGTGGCGGCCGCCACCGCCGTCCGTGGCGGGTGGAACGGGACTACCGACCCGCTTCGTCGCGCTTGCGCGTGCCGGGGCGCGCCGCGACCACGCTGGGGCGCTCGCCGCTGCCCGACGAGTCGCCGAGCTGGCGCTCCAGCGACTCGATGCGGCGGATGGCGACGTCGAGGTTGGCGCGCATCGCCGCGGTCTCCCGCGCGTGCTTGTCGCGCATGGTCGCCATGACCTCCTCGTGCTCCTTCAGCGCCTCGGCCAGCCGCCGCTCCGCCTCCTTCTTCTCGTCGGAGGCTCGCGCGGCGGCGGCGGCCAGCGCCTCCTCCGGGCGGACCGCCGGGGTCCCGCCCAGCGGCGTCGCGGTGCTCGTCGGCGCGCCCCCCATGTGGCCCGTGGGCGGACGCGCGGCGCTCCCCCGCAGGCTCGCCAGCTCGTGGCGCAGCTGGAACACCACGGCGGCGTGCTCGCCGCGCAGGCGCGTCATCTCCAGCGCGTGATCGCGGCGCGACTGCTCGACGGCGCTGGCGACGCGCGCCTCCACGGTGGAGGGGTCATCCACCAGGTCCGACTCCTCGAGCTCGAGGCTGACGTCCTCCAGGCTGGCTTCCTCCAGGCTGGCCTCGGCCTCGGCGAGCTTCGCCGTCAGGACGGCGCGGCGGGAGCGCTCCTCCTCCATCGAGCGGCGCAGCTCGTCGCGCTCCACCCGGGAGGCCTCGGCGGCCTTCTGCAGGACGATGAGCCGCTGATCCACCCGCTCCGACGACGCGCCGTACATCTCCCGCTCGATCTCGACCACCTGCTGCTCGAGGCGCGCGATGCGGGCGCGGCTGGCCTCGAGCTCCTGCTGCTTGTCGTCGCGGTCGGCGCGCAGCGCCTCCAGCTCGGCGGTCAGGTGGCCGATGTCCTCAGCGGTGGTCGAGGCCTCGCGCTCCTTCTTGTCGCGCTCCTTGCGCAGCGTGTCCACGATGCGCCGCAGCGCCTCGGCGTCGGCGCGTGTGGCCTCCAGCGTGCGCTTCAGCTCGTCGCGCTCGATTCGCACCACCTCGGCCGCACGCCGCGCGAGATCGGGCGAGCTCCCCGGGTCGGGCCGCGGGGGGAGCGGCGGGCGCGCGCCGGCGGTGGGGTTCGCCGGCGGCGGGCGCACGGTGGCAGGCACCGGGGGCCGCGCGGCGCCCGCCGGCCGGACCGAGCGCGGCGTCTTCGCGCGCGCGCGCGTCGACGAGGGCGAGGTCGCGCGCGCGCGCTCGGGGGGTGGCGCCTGGACAGGGCCGGCACCCGAGATCGTCCCGGTGATGCCGCGGACCCGCGTGACCAGCTCGTGGATCGCCACCGTGCGCGGCACGTAGGCGTCGGCCTTGGTCGGCAGGCGCTGGTGCGAGGCGACGCTGGTGCTCGACGCGTCGGCGAAGGTCATCACCACCGCCAGCCCCTCGTGCTCGCGCTTCAGCCGCGAGCAGACGCGGAAGCCGTTGATGCCGGGCAGCTCGGCCGACACGATCACGATGTCGGGCGGGCTCGCCGCCGCGCGAGCGATGGCGGCCTCACCGTCTCGCAAGACCTCGACCTCGCACCCGGCGGACGTGAACGCCCCGCGCGCCTCCGTCGCAAAGGCGAGGTCGTCGTCCAGCAGGAGCACGCGAACGGCCATGCGTCGTCCACGATCGTGGATGGGGCCCCACACGGTCAACGACGAACCGTGTCCCGGCCGCGATGGGGGCCGCGTGGAGGGCGAGGAGGAGGGCCGGGAGAGGGGAAACCCTAGCCAGCGGCGCCAGGCGGCGCGCCGCGGACGCGTGAGAGGTCGCGCGCGAACAGCGCGCGGATGGCCCCCGCCAGGGTGTCGTCGGGGAAGCTGACGTCGCGCAGCTCGAGCTCCGCGGCGTGCGCCACGCGGCTCGCCGCCTCGTCCGCCAGGAGGCCTCGGCTCCTCGCGACCCAGGCCGCACCGGGGTAGGTGTCGAAGAGATCGACGCCCAGGCCCTCGAGGCGCGCCCGCTCGGCGTCCGACGTGGCGACCACGTCGTGGATGAAGGCGCCGCGGACCACGTCGCCCGCCTCCTCCCGCATGGCCACGGCGACCTCCACGTCGCCCTGGCCGCTGTCGCCCACGAACACCAGATCGTCCTCGGGGTAGAGGAGCCGGTACTCGCGGAAATTCTCCAGCTTGCCGCGCGCGATGTGGGCGCTCGACACCACGCGCCGCAGCGCCCCGGAGAGGACGCTCGCACCCTCGATGCCCAGCTTGCGCAGGGTGGCGTGCGTCATCTCCTCCACCACGCCGGCGCGGTCGCGGGGTCGGGCGGTCAGGAACACCAGCTCGCCCGGATGGCGCTCCGGTCCGCCACCGACGCGGCGCGCGACCTCGCGGTAGAAGGCGCGCACACCCGGGTACACCGTCTTCTTCGGCCAGCGCGCGTCCTTCCAGTTCGCCCACAGGGTGTCGTCGACGTCGGACACCACGCGGAGGCCGCGGTCTTCGGCGGCGACGCCACGCGCCTCCACCTGCAGGTGCTCGAGGATCCGCCGGCGTGCCTCCTCCCCGTCGACGTCGCGGAAGACGAGCTGGTGCAGGTCCCGGTAGGTCGCGGCCCGGTCCACCCGCCGCTTCAGCTCGAACAGGTCGTCGCCGTGCGTGCCGCAGATCAGGTCGGCGACGGCCTCCTCGTCGGGGCGGCCGGTGATCCCGCGCTGCAGGGCCGCCAGCAGGCGCGCCCGCCCCGCCACCGGCAGATCGCCCAGGCGATCGCGGCACAGGAGGCGCAGGAGAGCGCTCCGGTTCTTCGGGCCCAGCCGGTGATCGTCGACGTCGCCCACCAGCGCCGTCCAGTCCACGGTGAGAGAGAGGCCGGCCAGCGCCGGCGCCGACGCGGCGTCGAGCATCGCCAGGATCGCCGCCTCGTCGCCGCGGCCGGTCCTCCCGGTGAACAGGATGGCCAGCCGCGAGGCGAGCTCCAGGGCGTCCGGGTGGTCGCCTTCCATGCGTTCTCGAGAGCGAGGCTAGGTCAAGCGCGAGGCGGCGTGTCGGGCTTCCACCGCGACTTTCCGCCCCGCCGGCGCCGTGGCAAGGCTCCGCGCCATGACCCGCTCGGTGTACCGCTTCGCGCCCGGCCTAGCGGACGGTGACGCTTCGATGAAGGACCTCCTCGGCGGCAAGGGGGCGAACCTCGCCGAGATGAGCGCCGCCGGCCTCCCGGTGCCGCCGGGCTTCACCATCGCCACCTCGGTGTGCGCCGAGGTGCTGGCGGTCGGCGGCTCCATCTCGGAGTCGCTGTGGAGCGAGATCGAGGGCGCGCTCTCCTCGGTCGAGGCGCTGCAAGGCGCCGGCTTCGGCGACCCGGTGCGGCCGCTCCTGGTCTCGGTGCGCTCCGGCGCCGCCGTCAGCATGCCGGGGATGATGGACACCGTCCTCAA
>JBKJLX010000077.1:0-12242 GCA_046596645.1 Polyangiaceae bacterium | reverse complement strand
TGACGGCGTGATCGCCGACTTCGAAATCACCGAGGCGATGCTCCGCTACTTCATCGCGCGGGCGACCAATCGCCGCACGCTCGTGAAGCCGCGCATCGTCATCTCGGTGCCCTTCGGCATCACCGAGGTGGAGAAGCGCGCAGTGAAGGAGAGCGCCGAGGGCGCCGGCGCGCGCGAGGTCTACCTGATCGAGGAGCCGATGGCGGCCGCCATCGGGGCCGGCCTCCCCATCACCGAGCCCTCGGGCAACATGGTGGTCGACATCGGCGGCGGCACCACCGAGGTCGCGGTCATCAGCCTGGCCGGCATCGT
This sequence comes from Polyangiaceae bacterium, assembly GCA_046596645.1. GTDB lineage: Bacteria > Myxococcota_A > Polyangia > Polyangiales > Polyangiaceae > JBKJLX01. The sequence continues at coordinate 11,930 of JBKJLX010000077.1, read as the reverse complement.
CTACTCGCAGTCCGTCCGCGTCGGCGGCGACAAGATGGACGAGTCGATCACCGCCTACATCAAGCGCAAGTACAACATGGCGATCGGCGAACAGACCGCCGAGCGCGTCAAGATCCAGATCGGCAACGCCCACCCCCTGGAGCAGCCGCTCACCATGGAGGTGAAGGGTCGCGATCTCGTCGCCGGCATCCCGAAGACGGTGGTCGTCTCCAGCGACGAGGTGCGAGAGGCGCTGCAGGAGCCGATCAACGCCATCGTGGAGGCGGTCCTCATCGCCCTCGAGCGCACGCCGCCCGAGCTGGCGGCGGACATCGTCGACAAGGGCGTCGTCCTCACCGGCGGCGGCGCGCTGCTGAAGAACCTCGACGTGCTGCTCCGCGAGGAGACGGGCCTCCCGGTCATGGTGTGCGACGATCCGATCAGCGCGGTCGTCCTGGGCAGCGGCAAGGCGCTCGATCACATCGAGCTGCTCAAGGAAGTCGCGCTCAGCTGAAGGGGCGCGTCGACCGGCTCGATGCCGGTCGCCGCGACGCCAGGGGTGTCCAGACGTGGTGCGGAGGGGTAGTTGAACTTCAAGCGCTACCGCGACTTCGCCATCGTCCTCCTGGCCCTTGCGGTGCCGTTCTGGTTCCTGCGCGCCAGCATGAAGGACCCGCGCCAGGTCTCGGGGCCCGATCGCATCCTGGTCCAGGTCTCCACCCCGGTGCAGTACGCCGCGGCAACGCTGGCGCGCGGCATCTCCAACCTGTGGGGTGACTACGTCTACCTGGTGGACGTGAAGGAGGACAACGCGCGCCTCACCGCCGAGAACGCTCGCCTGCAGCAGCGAGTCGCCGAGCTGGAGTCGTTGCAGGTGGAGAACCGCCGCCTGGAGCGGCTGCTCGATCTGAAGACCAGCCTCCCGGTGGACATGGTGAGCGCGCAGGTCGTCAGCAAGAACACCAACGAGTTCTTTCGCGTGCTGAGGGTCACCCTCGACCGCTCCGCAGCCGAGCTGGGTCCCAACCTGGCCGTCCTCGCCCCCGACGGCGTCGTCGGCACCACCCTGAAGAGCGCGGGGGACACGGTGGACGTTCGCCTGGTGGTGGACGCCGGCGCCGGCGTCGACGTCGCGGTGGAGCGCACCGGCGCGCGCGGCTATGTACGCGGCACCGGCGCCGAGCGGGAGTACAACTGCAACGTCGAGTACATGCAGCGCACCGATGAGGTCGAGGTCGGCGACGTCCTCCTCACCAGCGGCGTCGGCCTGCGCTTCCCCAAGGGCGTCCCGGTCTGCAAGGTGCAGAAGATCGTCAAGCGCGATTTCGGCATCTACCAGCAGGTGACCTGCGTCCCCACGGTCGACTTCTCGCGGCTGGGCGAGGTGCTGGTGGTGCTCGAGCCGCGCAGCGCCATGGCGCCGCCGCCCGCCAACCAGGCTCCTCCGTCGAGGACGCCCTAGGCGAGGCTGGCGTTGCGCAACTCGGCCTTCCTCGCGCTCGGCGTGCTGCTCCTCGTCCTGCAGTCGAACCTGTTCCGGTTGCTCGACCTGCTGCCGGTGCCGGTGGCGACGCCCAGCCTGCTCTTGCCGCTGGTCCTCTTCATGGGCGTGCACGAGTACTCGGTGGGCCGCGGCGCCGCCCTGGCCTTCCTCCTCGGCTACCTGCTCGACGTGTTCGCCGCCGCGCCTGTTGGCCTCTTCACCTTCCTGTCTGTGGTGACCTTCGTCGTGGCCCGCGCAGCCGGCGTGCGCCTCGCCGCCGGCACCATGCTCACCAAGGTGGCGCTGGCCTTCGTGTTCGCCCTGGTCGAGGGCGTGCTGGTGGTGGTGCTCACCGCCATCTTCGGCGGGGACGTGGCGCGGCCGCGCGGCCTCGCGGTGCTGGTGCCGGAGTACGCGGTCGCGACCTCGATCACGGCGCCGCTGGTGATGCGCCTGGCGGAGCGCGTACACCTGGCGACGATGGCCCTCCCGGCGCCAGGGGACGGGGCGACCCGCGGATGACCGGCTTCGTTCAGCGCTCCGATACCAGCGAATTTCGCCGTCGCTTCCGGTGGATCGTGCTCTTCATGGCGCTGGGTTTCGCGGTCCTGGTGGGCCGGCTGTTCCAGCTCCAGGTGCTGGAGAACGACGAGTACCGCGCGGTGGCGGTGGAGAACATCGTCCGCCGCGTCACGCTGGCGACGACGCGCGGCATCGTCCGCGATCGCAATGGCCGCGTGCTGGCGGCGAGTCGCCCCTCCTACAACGTCTACGTCGTTCCCAAGACGCTGCAGATGGACACGACGTGGCCGAAGCTCGTCGAGTACATCGGCATCGGCCACGACGAGCGCACGCGCATCGAGGAGCGGCTGGCCGAGATCCTGAAGGACGAGGGTAAGCGAAAGAACCAGCAGATCCTCCTGAAGGAGGACGTCTCGCGCGACGTCGTCGCCATCCTCGCGACGCACCAGGCGGAGCTGCCGGGTGTGAGCGTGGTGCCGGTCCCGGTCCGCTACTACCCCTACGGCGAGGTCGGCGCGCACGTCCTCGGGTACATGGCCGAGGTCAGCGGGGAGACGCTGCCCAAGCTCCGCGAGGCCGGCTACGTCGAGGGCGATCGCATGGGCGTCGCCGGCACCGAGCGCGCGTGGGAGAGCTACCTGCGTGGCACGCGCGGCTGGGAGAAGGTGCTGGTCGACGCTCGGGGGAAGAAGCGCCCGGCGCGCGCCGACATTCTCGGCGCCGAGACGCGCGAGGACCCCATCCCCGGTCGTGATCTGCGGCTCACCATCGACGCCGACCTGCAGGTGGGCATCGACAAGGCGTTCCGCGGCGAGCTCGCCGGTGGCGTCGCCATCGTCGAGGTGCGCTCGGGTCGCATCCTCGGCCTCTACTCCAAGCGCAGCTACGACCCCAACGCGCTCTCGGGAGCGCACGGTCGGCAGGCGATCCGCGACGCGTTCCGCCGGCTGTACTCCGACCCGCTGAAGCCGGCCCTCGACAAGACCGTCTCCGGCGCCTACCCGCCAGGCTCGACGTTCAAGCCGTTCACCGCGCTGGCTGGCCTGGAGAAGGGCCTGCTGGACCCGCGGCAGACGGTGCAGTGCCGCGGATTCCTCAAGTTCGGCAAGCGCACGTTCGGTTGCACCCACGTCCACGGGGCCACCAACCTGCACACCGCGATCGCGGAGAGCTGCAACGTCTACTTCTGGGAGACGGTCACCACCTACCAGGTGGGCATGGACACCATCGCCGAGACCGGGCAGCGCTTCGGCTTCGGCCAGAAGACAGGCCTCGGCATCAACGCCGAGACCGGCGGCCGCATGCCCACTCGCGCGTGGATGACCCTGCGCAACAAGGGTCAGTACCGGGTCGGCTACGCGCTGAACGCCGCCATCGGGCAGGGCGCGACCACCGTCACGGTGCTCCAGCTGGCGCTGGCTTACGCCGCGCTCGCCAACGGAGGCACCCTCTACCAGCCGCAGCTCGTCCGCGCGGTGGAGACGAGCGCCGGGACCGTGGTGCAGGACTTCTCCCCCCGCGTGCGCCGACAGATTCCGGTCGATCCCGAGAACCTCCGCTTGGTGCAGAAGGCCCTCAAGGCCGGCGTTCAGGAGGAGGGCGGCACCGCCTTCCGTGCGCGCATCGAGGGCGTGGACGTGGCCGGCAAGACCGGCACCGCGCAGGTCACCCACCGCGTGGTCCGCGGCATCGAGGCGGAGCGCGTCTGGTACTTCAACCGCGACCACGCCTGGTTCTCCGGCTATGCGCCCTCTGGCACCCCCGAGGTCGCCATCGTGGTGCTGGTCGAGCACGGAGGCGCCGGTGGCAAGCATGCCGCGCCCATCGCGTTCCAGGCGATCCGCTCCTACAACGAGGTGCAGGCGGCGCGGCGCGCAGGCGCCATCGCGCCGGCGAGCTCCAGCAAGGCGCCCGGGAAGGCGCCGCCCGGCGGCGCGCCCGGAACGGGGCCTCGACGGTGAACCGCGGCGAGGGCCTGGGCGCGCGCATCCGCGACCACTTCGACTGGCCGCTCTTCGTCTGCGCCATGCTCATCGCCGCGTGCGGCGTGGTGAACCTGTACAGCGCGACCAGCGTCTACACCGGCGCCCGCGCCGAGCTCTTCATCAGCCAGCTCTACTGGATCTTCGCAGGCAGCATCGTGGGCGGGCTGCTCCTCCTCGTCGACTACCGCTACCTGGAGCGGGTCGCCTACCCGCTCTACGTGTTCGGCATCTTCACGCTGCTGCTCGTCTTCGTCCTGGCCAAGGACGTGCGCGGGGCCGCACGCTGGATCGAGTTCGGCGCCTTCAGCTTCCAGCCCAGCGAGTTCACCAAGCTATTTCTGGCCATCGCGCTGGCGCGCTACTTCCACGACGACACGCGAGGGGAGGGGCGCACGCTCGCCGACCTCGCGGTGCCGGCGATCCTCACCGCCATCCCCACCATCCTCATCCTGCGCCAGCCGGACCTGGGGACGGCCACCATCCACGTCCTCATCTTCCTCACCGTGGTGGCGATGACGCGCGTGCGCTGGCAGAGCGTCCTCACCTTCGTCGTCGGCATCGGCATCGCGTTGCCCGTGGTGTGGCACTACGCCCTGCACGACTACCAGAAGAACCGCGTCGAGGTGTTCCTCAACCCCGAGGCCGACATTCTCGGTAAGGGGTGGCACGCCCACCACTCGCGCGTGGCGATCGGCAACGGCGGGCCCTTCGGCAACGGGTTCATGCAGGGGATGCAGAACCAGTTCTATTTTCTCCCCGACCAGTACACCGACTTCCCCTTCCCGGTGTTCGCGGAGGAGTGGGGCTTCATCGGCAGCATCATCCTGTGCGCGCTCTACGCGTTCCTCGCCGCGTGGTCGGTGCGCATCGCCTCGCAGGCCAAGGACCGCTTCGGCGCCGTGCTGGCCATCGGGTGTGCCGCCATCACCTTCTGGCACGCAATCATCAACATGGGCATGACCACCGGCATCGTCCCGGTGGTCGGCGTCACACTGCCGCTCTTCTCTTACGGCGGCAGCGCCGTCACCAACTCGCTCCTCACCATCGCCCTGCTCATGAACGTCAGCGTCCGCAGGAACTCGTCCGGCCCCCGCGGAGAGTGGCTCGAGTAGCGAATCCGCGGAGCGAAGCGAGCACGCGCAGCAAAGCCCTCCGGAATCTACAGCGCCGTGCGCAGGGCAAGCTGGGCGTCGACGGCCAGGGCGTAGGCGGCCAGGGCGTGCTCGAGGAGGATCGTCTCCCTGGTGCTGGATGCGGAGCGGCAGAGCGACCGGAAGCCGAGGTAGCGGCGAGCGTCGATGCCGAGGAGGAGCGGCGCCAGCGTGGGGTCGGAGGGCGAGCCGACGACTGCTGCGGTGCTGGCGACCACGACCCCGAGCAGCGCGTCGGCGGCGAGCACCGCGTCCGCGAAGCGCTGGGTGCCGATGAGGCGCTCGACGTCGATCGCCAGCTCGCGCCCCTGCGGGTCCTCCCACAGCGAGGAGAAGGACACCCCGACCGGCGTCGCCGACTCCAGGGGTGGCGCCGGCGGCGCCGCGAACGGGCCCTCGGTCAGAGCGACGACCTGCGACGGATCGTCGATGGGCGTGGCCTCCAGGTCCTCCTCATCCCGCACATCCTCGGCGTCGGCGGCCGCGCGCGCGAGATCGGCGGCGCGCGCGATCTCCTCGCTGAGCCCGCCCTCGACCGCGCGCAGCGCCACCATCTGCGTCTTGCTGCGGCTGCGCGGCGCCAGCTCACGAGACCCCAGTTCGCGCGTGCCGAGGCGCCCCAGGATGTCGCCGAGCACACGGTCCAGCGCGTCGCGCACGCCGTGGCCGCTCAGCGCCGAGCTGCCGAAGAAGGGCGCGTGGCCGGGGTTGAGCGCGCGCTCCAGCTCGTCGATGGGGAGCACGCGCGGCAGATCGCGCTTGTTGTACTGCAGCACCAGCGGCACCCCCTGCACACTGCGGCCTTGCTCGCGCAGGTTGTCGCGCAGGTTCTCCAGGCTCTCCAGGTTGGCGTCGAGCCGCTCTGGCTGGGAGTCGGCGACGAAGACCACGCCGTCGGCGCCCGTGAGCACCAGCTTGCGCGTGGCGTTGAAGTACACCTGGCCCGGCACCGTGAAGAGCTGGAGGCGCACGCTGGGGCCGGTCGGCTCGCTGACGCTGCACGATGCGGCGCCTCCGGGGAGCACCGGGCGCAAGGGCAGGAAGTCGAAGAACAGCGTCCGGTCGACCGGTGTCGCCAGGCTGAGCAACTTGCCGCGCCGATCCGGCTCCGTCGTTCGGTGCAGGTGCTCCAGGCTCGACGTCTTTCCGCCGAGACCGGGGCCGTAATAGACGACCTTGATCGCGAGCTCGCGCGCCTTCGGGTTGAGCGCCGCCACTGGCCGACGATAACAGGGCCGTCCGAGGACGGCGTGGGTTCCAGCGACCGAGGGGAGGCGCCCGTCAGCGGCGGAGGAGCTCTGGCAGGGGCGACCCCAAGGACAGCGCGATGGCGGCAACGCTCGCCGCAAACGCGAGGACCCCGAGCACGTTCGCGACCCTCGTGCCCACGCTGAGCGGCGAGAACGGCCGCTTCGCGAAGAGGCCAGCGACGATCCCGACCACCAGGCCACCCAGGTGCGCGGAGTTGTTGACCAGGATCCCGGTGCCGCTCGCGTTGACCGCGAAGCCGAAGAGCACCGAGTAGAGGACAGCGCGCATCGCGAAGCCCTTCCACCGCGGGTCCTTCCGCGCGGCGAGGGTGCCGAGCACGACGCCCATGAGGCCGAACACGGCGCCGCTGGCGCCGGCGGTCAGCGACGGCGGACCGCCGCTGATCATCCCCGTCACCACCGTTGCCAGGAAGCCCGCGGTGCCGGCGACGACGTACGCGATCGCGAAGCGACCCCAGCCCAGGAAGGTCTCGGCGACGCGGGCGAGGTCGACGTAGACGTAGGCGTTCATCGCGAAGTGAATCAGCCCGAAGTGAACGAAGACCGCGGAGAGCAGGCGGAACGGCTCGTTCGCGACCAGCGACGGCTCGGCGAGCAGCGCGCCCAGCCGCAGCTCGATCTGCGGGTCCTTCGTGGAGAGGAGGGGCACGCCCTTGCCGGCGCTGAGGGACAGCGCGACCTGCGCGGCGAACACCAGCGCGGTGAGGGCGCCGAAGGCCTTGGTCGCGAGCAGGGGCGACGGGGCGGTGAGCTGGACCGTCACCACGCGACGCGGCGCCGGGGCCGAGCCCGCGGCGGCGCCGATCGCCGCCCCGCAGCGGACGCAGCGGTCGAAATCGTCCCCGTTGAGCGCGCCGCAAGAAGGGCAAGGGGACACGCGGGAGGGGGCCACGGGGGCCAATCTGGCCGACACACGGCGTAAGGTCCATCGAAGCGCTGCGTTTTCACGGCGTGACCGCGATGCTGGCCGAGGATCGACGCGCCCTCCGGACCCCCCCTTGGGGGAGGGGCTCGGCGGCCGCTCGCGCCCGCGCCCTCGGCCTCCGCGTCGTCCCCGGGGGCCGGGCCCCGCTCGCGGTGCAGCGCCCGGGCGCTCCCTGTATCGTGCGGCGCGTGTCCGGCCCGAACGCGCTCCGCGTCAGCCTGCCGGACGAGCGTGGCTTGTGCGAGCGAGCGCGCGGCGGAGATCGGGCCTCGCTCGGGCTCATCCTCCGTACGTACGGCCCCATCCTCTACCGGGCAGTGCTGCTGCCGCGTCTCGGCTCCGAGGCGGCCGCCCAGGATGCGCTCTCCGACACGTACGCACGGGTGGTCGAGCGCTTCGATCGCTTCGAGTGGCAGGACTGCGGCGTCTACCCGTGGCTGCGCGTCGTTGCGATGCGCATCGCCCTCGACGCGCTGCGCGGGCGCCGCCGCGAGTCGCTCTTCGCGCCGGAGGACCTGGAGCGAGAGATCGACCGATCCGCGGCCGACGCGACGGACGGCGTCGACGTACGGCTGCTGGAGGCGCGCGATCTGGAGTCGGCGCGGGCTCGGGTCGAGGCCGCGCTAGGCCGCATCAACCCACGGTATGCGCGCGCGGTGCGCCTGCGCATCCTCGAGGAGCGGGGCCGCGACGAGACGGCGGCCGAGCTGGGCGTCACCGTCGCGACCTTCGACGTCGTGCTACATCGAGCCCTGTCTGCGCTGAAGAAGGCGATCGCTGTCGACGGCCTCCCCGCGGACGGAAGCGCGCGGTCCACCGGCGCGGAGTCGAGCCGATGACCGACCACCGGAGCCCCCCCGACGACGACCTCGCCGGCGCGGTCCGCGACCCCACCGCGGAGGACGCCGCGCTGGAGATCGAGCCGCCCCCGAGCGAGGAGGAGCTGGTCGCCGCGGAACGTCTGCGCCACGCGCTCCGCGCGGCGGGCGCCCCCGGCCACCTCGCTCCCGACGTCCACGAGCGGCTGCTCGCCGCCGCGCTGGGCGAGGACGCTGCCGCGCCCGGTCCGGCCATCCACGACGCACCGGCCCTCGCGCGCGGCTCGCTCGAGGAAGTGGTCAGCCGCGGGGAGCGCCGCGCGGCCGCCCGGCTCGGCGAGCGACTGGAGCAGGGGCTGCGGCGCGATCCCGACGCCGAGCCGGACGACGAGATCGAGGCGCTGGTCGAGCTCGCCGCGGCCGTCCAGGTCGCGCACGCCCCGCCCGCCCTCGACGATCTGGCCGCGGAGCGGACGCTCGCCCGCCACGGGTTGGGCCGCCACGGGCTGGCCCGTCACGGGCTGGGCCGCCGCGCGGTCGGGGGAGACGAGGCGCGTCCCTCGCGGGTGCTCCGGGTCGCCTGGGGCGTCGGCCTCGCCGCGGCCGCGGCCGCGGCCGCCATGGGCGCGCTGCCGTGCGCCGGTCTGCTCGGCCAGCCCGCTGCGACCGCCGCCCTGGTCCCGGCCCGCTCGACCGGGGACCTCTTCGACCCGTCGGAGCCGTTCCCGCGGCAGGGCGGGACGAGCGATCGCATCGACCGCATCTCCGCCTCGCGCCGCTCGGACCTGCGCCAGAACCGCTTCGCGCGATGGGGCATTCGATGAGGCCGGGCGCTCGCCTCGCCGCCGTGGGCCGGCGGGTGCTGCTGCTCGTCGCCCTGGCGTCGTTCGCCGTGGCCGGCACGGCCTGCCGCGACGATCGCGACGACGGTGTCGCCGTCGTGGATGCCGCCCTGGTGGCGTTCCTCTCCAAGGCGCGCGCCGCCCACCACCGCGCCGATCTGGCGGAGCGGGCCGGCGACGGGGCGGGGGCCATCCAGGCGGTGGAGGCGATCGTGGGCGGGCCCCGCCCCGGCGTGACGCCCGAAGTGGTCGAGGTCGTCGCCGACGCGCACGCGCGCCTCGCCGATCTGCGCAGCCTTCAGGATGACTTCGACGGCGCCGATCGCGACGTCGACGCCGGCCTCGCCCTCGCCACGCGCATCACGCATTTCCGGGGGCACCTGTTCGAGGTCCGTGGGCTGGTGGCCGAGCGGCGCGCCGAGGCGCTCGCCGCCCGGGGCGATGCGCCAGGCGCGTCGGCAGCCACCGACCGCGCCATCCGCGCCTACGAGGAGGCGATCGACGTGCAGGACGAGGTGATCCGCGCCACGCTGGAGGACGTCCCACAGCGATGATGGGCACGGCGCTGAGGCCTTGCCCCGGGTCGAAGAATCGTTCGACAATCCCAGGGCGGCCGGGCGAGTCCTGCGCCGCTCCGAGCAAGCGATGACGAGCAACCCGCCCGGCGCCACGTTACCTCCTGGCCGTGCCGCACCTGGACCGCCGGTGCTCCGCCACGTCGCCGGCATCGACTGGAAGAAGCTCCGGCTGACACCCGCCGAGGGCAACGTCTTCACGCGCGTCGACGGCGCCGCGACCGAGGGCCAGATCGGCGCCGCCACCGGCCTCCCGCTCGACGCCGTCAGGCGCGCCGTCGAGCGCCTGCTCGAGATGCGCGCCATCGAGTGGTTCGACCCCGCCAAGGCCGCCCTGCAGGAGGAGACGGTCGCCGCCGGGCGTCACGCGTTCGGCGGGCTGGGGAGCCTCGCCGGCGCGACCAACATCCCGCCGACGCCGGGCCTTTACGACATGCGCGAGCTCGAGGAGCCATGCGAGCTAGAGCCCGAGAAGCGTCGGCTGATCCTCGAGATCTTCTACCGGCTCGACAACCTCGACTATTACGAGCTGCTCGGCCTTCACCGGCTGGTCGACCGCAAGCAGGTGAAGAGCGCCTATTACGCGCTCGCGCCGGATTTTCACCCGGACAAATACTTCAACCGGCACCTCGGGATCTACCGCGGCAGGATCGAGGCGATCTTCGCGCGGGTGACGCTGGCGCACGACGTCCTATCGTCGAAGCAGAAGCGCGTCGAGTACGACGAGTACCTCGACGTGATCGATCGCAACCGCGCGCTCATCGCGGCGACGCAGGGCACCGACGTCGAGGTAGCCCAGGCGCGCGCCGCCGCGGAGACCGCCGCCCGCGACGCCGTGCGCTCGGTACCTCCCGCGAGCCCGGCGGACGCGGCCGCGCTCGCCGATCGCAAGCGTGCGCTGGCGATGAAGCTCATGGGCGGTAGCATGCGGCCGCCGGCGCCCTCGACACCACCGGCGACGTCGACGGACGCGCGGGCTGCCGCCGAGGCCCTGCGCAACCGCTTCGAGCACGCCCGCGGCGAGGCGACGCGCCGCCAGGTGGCGCACTACATCGCAGCCGGGAGGGACGCACTGTCGCGCGCCGACTACGCGGCCGCGGCGAACGCCTACCGCATCGCGGCGACGCTCTCGCCCGACGATCCCAACCTCCAGCGCGACGCGGCGGAGGTCATCCAGCAGGCGAACCGCTACCTCGCCGACTCGTTCATGAAGCAGGGCGAGTACGAGATCGGCCAGGAGCGCTTCGCAGAGGCGGCGATCTCCTTCGGCAAGGCCGCCAACGGGCGGCCCGACGACCCGCGGGGCTTCGACCGCGCCGCCTACGCGACGTTCCGCGCCGGCAACAACCCGCGGCGGGCCGTCGACTACGCGCGCCGTGCGGTCGACCTCTCCCCGCAACATTGGCCGCACCGGATCACGCTCGCCTACTCGTACGTGGCCGCCGGGCTCACTGCCAGCGTCGAGGCCGAGCTGGCGCGCGCGCTGGAGACGAGCGGCAACGACGATCGCGCCAAGGGACAGGTCGCCCAGGTGCGCGAGTATTTGAAGCAGTCGCAGGCGACCGCGAAGGACGCCACCCCGCACGGCGGCGGCTAGTCGGGCTCTCGTCCCCGCGACCCATCGCGGCGACACCGCGCACCCCCAAAGCCGCGACACCGACGGGAAAATGCTCGCCCCTCCTGCTGCACCCGTGGGATGCTGGGCCGCGGCAACGTCCGCTGCGCGAGGAAGTGCCCTCGGCGCGCCGGCGACTCATCGTCCGAGGCCCTGAAGAATGAGCAAGCGGGAGCGCGTCATCGGCATCGACCTGGGCACCACGAACTCGTGCGTGGCCATCGTCGAGAACGGGGTTCCGGTCGTGATCCCCAACCGCGGTGGGTACCGGACGACGCCGTCGATGATCGCCATCACCGAGGCGGGCAAGCGGCTGGTGGGGCACATCGCCAAGCGGCAGGCCGTCACCAACGCGGAGAACACCGTCTACGCGGCCAAGCGCCTGATCGGCCGCAAGTGGACGTCGCCGCAGGTGAAGAACGCCGTGATGACGGCGTCCTACAAGATCGTGGAGGGGCCGCACGGCGACGTGCGCATCGTGCTGCGGGACAAGACGTATTCCGTCCCCGAGATCAGCGCCATGATCCTCCAGGAGCTGAAGCTCTTCGCAGACGAGTACCTGGGCGAGGCGGTCACCAAGGCCGTCATCACCGTCCCGGCGTACTTCAACGACAACCAGCGTCAGGCCACCAAGGACGCAGGCGAGATCGCCCGCCTCGACGTCATCCGCATCATCAACGAGCCGACCGCCGCCGCACTCTCGTACGGCTTCGGCCGCAACATCGAAAAGGTGGTCGCGGTCTACGACTTCGGAGGCGGTACGT
>JBKJLX010000624.1:0-7279 GCA_046596645.1 Polyangiaceae bacterium | reverse complement strand
CACAGGCGCGCTGAAGCGCTCACCTCGCGGGTCGCAATACTCAGCATCGGGCGCGGCTTCGGGACACTATGGTCGTCATGACGAGCCACACCGGACGGACGCTGATCCTCGTCGGCGTCACCACCCTCTCGGCGTTCGCCGGCTGCGACTGCGGCGACGAGGCGGAGGACGGCACAGGCACCGGCGACGCGACGGGCACCGGCACCGCGACGACGGCCAGCGGCGTGCCGGCGGGCAGCGGCGGCAACAGCGGGGTGTCCGTCGGGTCGGGGTCGACGGCGAGCGGCAGCGGCTGTCCGGACGGCCTGGCCTCGATCCAGCTCACTCCGGCGGACTCCGAGGTCACCCTCGACGGAAGCTCACCGGCCGACACCATCGCCTTTTCCGCGGTCGGCGTGAACGCCGATGGCGACGACGTGCCGCTCGACGAGGGCGATCTCGACTGGACCGTGACCCGCGGCGACGACACGCCGCCGGGGGAGATCGACGGCGACGGCGTGCTGTCGCCGTTCCCCCAGGCGGGCGGCGTGGTCACCGTCGGCGCCACCGGGTGCGGCGCGACCGGCAGCACCACCGTCACCTTCCGCCTCGAGGTGCAGGTCGGCGAGCCCGACGAGCCCGGCGACTGGGACGGCGACGTGGTGGAGGACGACGCCGGCGCGCCGGCCATCGTCTACCCGAGCGATGAGACGCGCCTGCCGCGCAACGTCTACCGCACCATCTTCCAGTGGCGTCGCGGCGACACGACAGCCGCCCGCGTCACCTTCGAGGGTCCCTTCGCCACGGTCACCGTCTACACCGACGGGGTGCACGGTCTCTGCGGTGGTGCGGAGCCGGCGGCGGGCTGCTGGGAGGTCGACGAGCTCGCGTGGCAGCTCGTCGCCGGCTCCAACGCGGGCGAGGTCGTCACCTGGACCGTCGACGGCCTCGACGAGAGCACCGACCCGCCGACCGTCCTCCGCGGAGAGCCCGCGACGATGGGTATCTCCAAGCAAGACGTGGAAGGCGCGATCTTCTACTGGTCCACCACCTCGGCCGGCGTCCGGCGCGGGCGCCTGTCGGACGCCGATCCCATCGACTACGTCGCCCAGGGCACCACCTTCGACGACGGCGACGAGGTGAAGTGCGTCGCGTGCCACGTCGTCTCGCGCAGCGGGAAGTACATGGCGGCGCCCACCAGCTCCGACGCCTCCAGCGGTCTCTGGATCTACGAGGTGACCGCCGAGGCGCCACCGACGCCGCTGGTCACCGAGATCCCGGAGACGGACGGACACGGCTTCGCCACCATCTCCCCCGACGACGAGGATCTGGTCGCGGCCTGGGGCGGTGAGATGTGGCAGCTCCGCCGCGAGGATGGCTCGTACGTCGTCCCCATCGACCTCGGCGAGCTCGAGGGCACGCACCCCGACTGGTCGCCGCTCGGCGACGAGGTGCTCTTCGCCACCGGCAAGGGCGACGGCCCCGGCGACGCCTCGCTGGCGCGCGTGCCCTACGACGGCTCGAGCTGGGGCGCGGCGGAGATCTTCCTGCCTCCGCCTGACGGCCTCTCCAACCTGTTCCCCATGTTCTCGCCGAGCGGCGAGTGGATCGCCTTTGCGCAGGGGAACGGGGGCCACGGCGATCCCGAGGCGCAGCTGTTCGTGACCCCCGCCGCCGAGGCGGAGCCGGTGGAGCTGGTGCGCGCCAATCGTGTGACCTCCAACGAGATGACCGACGGGCAGTACCAGAACAGCCAGCCCACCTGGGCGCCGCCCGGCGACTACCACTGGATCGCGTTCAACACGAAGCGCGAGTACGGTGTCATCCTCGACGGCGGCACCCAGCAGATCTGGGTGGCAGCCGTCGACACGGGCGCGATCGGCTCCGGCGAGGATCCGAGCTACCCCGCGTTCCGCGTGCCGTTCCAGGGGCTCGACGAGAACAACCACCGCGCCTTCTGGACGCTCGACATCACCGAGGGCGAGGGAGGCGGCAGCGGCGAGGGCGGCGGCTCGGGCCAGGGCGGCGGCTCGGGCCAGGGCGGCGACGGCCCCGGCTGCACCGAGGTGCTCGGCATCGGCGACGCCTGCGACCCGGTCGAGGACTGCTGCGAGACCGGCGCCCTCTGCGACACCACCGACGACGGTGCGACCTACGAGTGCATCCAGGTCATCATCCCCTGAGGGTGACGGACTCCGCCGGCCGCCCGACCCTCGTGGTCAGGTGCGGTCCAGCGGAACACGCCAAGGGCACCTGAAAGACGACGCCGACCACCGGCGATCGTGAAGCTTCTCGATGCAATCCCGGACCGATCATCGATGCGCCCGGCACCGCGCATCGTCGTATCGATCGGGGATGCAACTCGTGCCGCTCCCCTTCGCCCTCGCCCTCGGCGCTGCAGCCTGCGGGGGCATCGTCGTGCTCCCCGGGGACGAGGGCGCGGGCGACACGTCCGGCCCGGGGGGCGGGCTCGGCGCGACCAGCACCTCGGGGCCGAGCAGCGTGAGCGGGAACGGCGCCAGCGTCGGAAGCGGGGTGGGCTCCGGGGCCGGCGGTGAGGCAGCGACCGGCACCGGTTCGGGGGGCGGCGGCGCCGATTGCGCGACTGCTCCCTGCGTGATCGCCGAGGGCTTCCTGGGTGCCGACCTCGCGCGAATCGGCGATCGACTGTTCGTGACGACGGGAGAGGACGGCACGCTCATCGGGCTGCCGAAGTCCGGCGGTGCCATCGAGGTGGTCGCCGAGAGCGACGGCTACGCTGGCGCTCTCACCGTGGGTGACGACGCGCTCTTCTGGGCGGGCGAGCACGGCCTCTTCCGCGTCCCGTCGGGCGGAGGTGAGGCGACCCTCCTCGCCACGCCGGGGCTCCCCCTCGGCGCGATCGCCCTCGGCGGCAGCGATCTCTACTTCGTCGACCGCCAGGCCTTCGGGAGCATCCGGGCGGTACCGGCAGGCGGCGGAGACGTGCGCACCGTCATCCCGTACGCGTCGCTCGCGAATGACGTCGCCTTCGTCGGCGGGATCAAGAACTGGGACACGCTCCTCTGGATCAGCTCCGACGCCGGCCCCGGCGAGCTGCACGCGCTCGTCCTCGACGGCGCAGCCGCGCCGACCACGATGCTGGGCTCGATGGACACGCCTGGCGCGATCCTCCACGGCTCGGAGGGGACGTACGTGACGGAGCCGTTCGCCGGCGTCGTCTCGCGGGTCACGCCCAGCGGGATCGGGGAGTTCCTGGTGGGAACCGTCGACCTCCCGCTGGGACTCGCCGTCGACGACACGTACCTCTACGTCAGCGAGGCGGGCGCGCCGGACGCCTCGACCGGCCGCATCCTCCGGATGGGTCGGCTCGAGGCCACCGGCATCGAGGTGATCGCCGAGGGCCTCCACCGCCCGAGCGCGATCGTCGCCGACGAGGACGGCATCTACTGGCTGGAGGACGATCGCGCGCGCTCGGTGATGCGGCTCGCGAAGTGAGAGACGAAGTGAGAGACGAAGTGAGAGACAGGTGGGGCGCTAGGCCTTCACGTCCTCGGCGCCGTGCGTCCACTTCTTGAGGAGCGGCACCAGCGCGAGAAGCACGATGGCGGCGCCGATGCTGGAGCCGACGAGCACCGCGTACACGCTGAGATGGTACTTCTCGACGATGCCCTCGAGCTCGCCAGCGGCCTTGTTGGCGACGGCGCTGGACAGGAACCAGAGGCCCATCATCAGCGACACCATGCGCGCGGGCGACAGCTTGGTGACCATCGACAGACCGATGGGCGAGAGACACAGCTCACCGAGGGTGTGGATGGCGTAGACGGCGGCGAGCCACGCCGGGCCGACGGTGCCGGTGGTCTTCGCCATCGACTGGCCGAAGTACATGACGATGAAGCCGAGGCCGAGGACGGCCATGCCGATCGCCATCTTGGTGGCGCTGGTCGTCTTCAGCTTGCCCTGGTCGAGGCTGGTCCACAGGAGGGACACCGCGGGGGCAAAGGCGACGATGAGCAGCGGGTTGATGGCCTGGAACTGCGACGCCGGGATCTCGTAGAGGCCGCCCTTGGTGAGGAGCAGGCCGCCGAAGCCGACGATGCCGAGGCCGGCCAGCGCGAAGAGGCCGGTCAGGCCCAGCCACAGCGCCTGGCCCGACTTCTCCTCCCGCGTGGTGCGCCACACCATGAAGCCGCAGAAGGCCATGAAGAGGCCGATGAAGATGATGCCGATGCCCCCGACGTTGCGGTCGGTCTGGCTGTCGGCGAAGAGCGTCATCGTCCCCCCGGCCTGCTCGAAGCCCATCCAGAAGAAGATGTTGAAGAAGCAGAGGATCGCGATGACCGCGATGCGCTGCCACTCGATGCCGTCCTTCGTGCCGCCGCTCCGCGCCACCATGCCGCCGAGGAGAGCGACGCCGAACGCCGCCTGCAGGTACCAGGGGATGCGGTCGACGATGGGGCCGACGACTCCCCAGCTGAAGAGGGTGCCCCAGACGATGGCGCAGCAGACCGCAGTGATGATCGCGATGTGGCCCCAGTCCCGGGTCTGAAGGCCGATCTCGGTGCTGACGCCCGGGCGGTCGCGGTAGCCCTCGGTGTCGCGGTGGGCGATCGCCTCCGCCTGGCGGGGGGGCAGGCCGATGGTGCCGAAGAACTTCTGCCCCCACACGAACACCACCAGGCCCGCGACCATGCCGATGGCGGCGGCGCTGAACCCGTAGTGCCAGCCCACGGTCTCGCCGAGCGTGCCGCAGACGATGGGCGAGAAGAACGCGCCCAGGTTGATGCCCATGTAGAAGATGGTGAAGCCGCCGTCGCGTCGCGCGTCACCGTCGGCGTAAAGGCCGCCGACGATGGTCGATATGTTCGGCTTGAAGAACCCGTTGCCGATGATGAGGAGCCCCAGCGCGGTGTACAGCAGCGGCTCGAAGGCCATCGCGAGGTGGCCCAGGGCCATCACGATGCCGCCAATGATCACCGCCTTGCGCCGGCCCAGGTACCTGTCGGCGAGCCAGCCACCGATGATCGGCGTGAGGTAGACCAGGCCGGTGTACGTGCCGTACACGGAGAGCGCCTGGTTCTTCTCGAACTTCAGGTGGTTCACCATGTAGAGGACGAGGAGCGCCCTCATGCCGTAGTAGCTGAAGCGCTCCCAGGCCTCGGCGAAGAACAGGACGTACAGCCCGGTGGGCTGGGACAGCTTCGCGGGCTCGGTGGTGGCGGTGCTCATCGTCTCCGGATCCTTCAGTTCCTGAGGGAACTGGCGGCGTGCAGGGTAGGCAGAATGTCGCGCCCGCGTCGACTTCGGGGGGCCCCGGCGGGAGGGGCGTGGCTTGGCGGCGGAGGGGTCATCAGGCGGAGACGGTGAAGCCGCCGTCGACCACGATCGTCTCGCCGGTGATGTAGCCGGCGGCGTCGGAGGCGAGGAGCAGCGCCACCCCGGCGACGTCGCCCGGCTCGCCGACGCGCTTGAGGGGCGTCCGTTCGAGGTACCGCTCCACCACCACCTCGTTCGAGGTCAGCGCGGCCGCGAAGCGCGTCTGCACGATGCCGGGGGCGATGGCGTTGACGCGGATGCCGCTGGGCCCGAGCTCGACCGCCAGCGTCTTGGTCAGGCTGATCACGGCCGCCTTGGTCATCCCGTAAATGCCCATCAGCGGCGAGGCGCCCAGCCCCTGGATGCTGGTGATGAACACGAAGGAGGCCTTGCCGTTGCGCGCCAGGACGCCCTGCGCGACCTCCTTGGCGAGGGTGAAGTAGGCGCGGGCGTTGATCTCGAACGTCTTGTCGAAGAGCCCCTCGTCCGCCGTGATCATGGGGCCGAAGTGGGGGTTGGTGGCGGCGTTGTTGACCAGCACGTCGATGCGACCGAAGCGCGCCACCACGTCGGCGACGAGCCGTTTTGCCTCGTCGGTCTTGCCGACGTGCACGGGGAAGGTCGCCACCTCCAGGTCCTCCTTCGCCAGCTCCGCCTTGGCCTCGGCCAGCCCCTCCGGCTTGCGCGCGGCAATGGCGACCTGGGCGCCGGCGGCGGCGTAGGCCCGCGCGATGGCGAGCCCGATGCCGCGACTGCCGCCGGTGACGAGGGCGACCTTGCCCTCGAGGTGGATGAGCGGTCGCCGGTGGGTCGTCGGTTCGGTCACGGGGCCTCCTCCTTGAGCGGCCGGGAGGGTATACGCTGCGGTCCCGATGCGGATGTACGTCGCGCTGGCCATCTTCGACGGCGTGCCTCGGGACTTCCTCGACGACGCGGCCGCGCTCCGCGCCGCCGTCGAGGCTGCAGTGACGCGGGGCGAGTTCACGCTCCACGAGGCGGTGGTGGTGAAGTTCCAGCCGCAGGGCGTCACGGCGTGCGCCGTGGTCGGCGAGTCGCACCTGGCGCTCCACTCCTGGCCGGAGGAGGGGCGGCTCTTCTTCGACGTGGCCACCTGCGGCCCTCCGCAGGGGGCGCGCGCGGCCATCGACGCCATCCTGGCGGCGCTGCCCGGGGGTCGGCTGGCGGTGCTCGACGAGCGGGTCCTCGACCCCGAAGGCGCGCGCGCCGCCGGCGTCTAGTTCGGCGGCTACTCGCCGTCGCCGACCTTGCGCGTGAGGACCAGCGCGTCCACGCGGCCGCGACCGACGCGAAGCTCCAGCGTGCGCGGCGCGGAGTCAGCGACACAGAACCGATCCGAGGCGACGTTGCGCCCGCGCACGACGCTCGACGGCGAGCCGCGATCGTCGGTCACCCGGAGCTCGAGCCCGCTCGCCGCACCAGCGTCGAGGGCGGCGACGACCTCGTAGCAGGCGGCGGCGTCGAGGCGGAGGGGGAGCCGCACCATGCGCGACTCGTCGAGGCTCGCCACCTGGGTCGCCTCGGCGATGGCGGCGCCCCGCGGGTCGCTCGGCGGCAGCACCCGGTCGAGGAGGCGCGCCGCCGCGAGCGGATGCGCCACCAGCGCCGCCGGCGCGGCGCGATCGCGGCGCACCTCGACGGCGTAGGGGCCGGGGCGAGCGCGCGCCTCCACGTCGACGCGCGCAGCCCGGGCCGGCCCGCAGGCGCGCAACGTCGCCAGGGCGCTGCCGATGCTCTCGGCGAGGAGCTCGCCGGTGGCCTCGTCCCACAGGGCGGCGGCGACGGTCCCCAGCGGCTTGCCGGCGACGACGTCCACCCGGGTGCAACCCTTCTCCAGCCTGACCGGGTGGCTCGTCCGGCTGCCGACGAGCGCGCGGCCCCGGCCCGGCACGCTCGCCGCAGGCCAGCCCTCTCCCAGGGTCTTCGCCAGCGACGCGCGCGCCTCGTCCACCTCGAGGGACTGGGCGAGCCGCTCGACGTGCACGAC
>JBKJLX010000163.1:0-6780 GCA_046596645.1 Polyangiaceae bacterium | reverse complement strand
TCGACAAGGACCTGAAGGACGAGGAGGTCGACATCTGGATGCTCCGCGACTGCGGCAGCACCTGGGAGAAGATCGCCACCGTGTGGACGACCGAGGAGGGCGCGCACGAGACGGTCGAGGGGGTGGAGGACACCGGCGGCTGGGTCTACTTCCAGCTCCCGCAGGTGCTCGGCCTGGGGCGACACCGCTTCGAGCTGGTGGTCGCCGGCGACCTCTCCCACACCTCGGTGCTGGTCGACGTCGTCGAGCCCGGCACGCCGATCATCGTGACGGACGTTGACGGCACGCTCACCACCAGCGAGAGCGAGGAGTTCAGCGCCCTGCTCCAGGGTGAGGTCTCCCCGGCCAACCCCGACGCGCCGGCGGTCATGAACGGCCTCGCCGACAAGGGCTACCGCATCTACTACCTGAGCGCGCGGCCCGAGTTCCTGGTCGACCGCACGCGTGAGTTCGTGCGCGAGCACGGCTTTCCCCCCGGCCTGGTGCGCACCACGCTCAACACCACGGGCGCCACCGGCGCCGCGGCGGCCCAGTACAAGATGGCCGAGCTCGCGGCGATCGCAGCCAGGGGGCTGGTGCCCAGCTGGGCCTTCGGCAACACCGCGACCGACGCCGAGGCGTTCTTCAACGCCGGCATCCAGCCCTCCACGCAGCGCATCATGTACCTGTTCGAGGACATGACGTACCAGGCGCGCACCATCCCCAGCTACGCGACGCTGCTCCCGGAGATCGCGGCGCTGCCGCTGGTGTGTCAGCAGCCGTAGCCAGAGGGCCCATGCGGGAAGCCGGGGATGCCGGCCGCGCTCACTCAGCTACCGTGCGCCTCCAGCCAACCCAGCACCTGCCCGGCGAGCCCGCGCCCGGAGCGGACCCCCAGGTCGAGGTCGGCCGGGAAGCCCACGTGCCCCGCGCGATCGACCCAGCGTGCATCGAGCAGAGACGAAGCCGAGGCCAGCGCCGGCCGCACGGTCGCCCCGGTCACCATCGGATCGTGCGTCGCCCCCACGTACAGGCACGGCAGCCCGAGGTCGCGTAGGCGCCCGGAGACGCTCTCCGACGCGTAGTAGGCCTCCGCGCTGTCGAACCCGAAGCGCGGCGCGACCACCGCCCGATCCCAGCCTCGCAGCGAGCTCACCCGACGCACGTCCTCGATCCGCGCGCCGAGGCGGCCGCGGCGGTGCATCGCCTCCCCGAGCCCGCGCAGGCTGCGCAGCACGTGCTGCCGGTAGGGCCAGCGCGCGGGCTCGTCGATCGCAGTCGCCCCGCGATCGAGATCGAGCGGCGAGCCGATGGCCACCGCGGCCCGCAGGCGCGGGTCGTGCTCGAGCGTCGCCGTGCGCAGCGCGACATGCCCGCCGAGCGAGAAGCCGACCATCCACAGCGTGCGGTAGCCGGCGAGCGCGGGGCTGCGCAGCGCAGCGTCGAGGTCGGTGCCGAGGCCCGCGTGGTAGACGTCGTCACCGCGCGCGTCCGACCCGCGCAGGCCCAGGCGAA
This sequence comes from Polyangiaceae bacterium, assembly GCA_046596645.1. Taxonomy (GTDB): domain Bacteria; phylum Myxococcota_A; class Polyangia; order Polyangiales; family Polyangiaceae; genus JBKJLX01. The sequence goes on along the minus strand of JBKJLX010000163.1, from coordinate 5,286 downwards.
GCACATCGTGGCCCCTGGCGTAGGCGGCCGCGGCGAAATCCACCACGTAGCCGCTGGCCGGGTCGCCGCCCAGGCCGTGCACCGCGACCACGCAAACCGGCGAGCCCTGGCGCGACAGTCGGCCTCGCACCGGCACCGTGCCGTGACGCGCGTCGGGCAGGTCGAGATGGAACGGCTCGTGCGCGGGGGCGCGCGGGGGGCGCAGTGCGAGCGCGAGGAACGGGCGGATCGTCCAGAGGTGTCCGACCAGGGGGCCGAGGGGCATCGCGGTGGATGCGAGCACGGGCAGGGTGCGGGGGGCAGGCCGCTCAGATGGGGGCCTCGGCGGCGGCGTCGACGGCCTCGACGGAGACGGTGGTGACCTTGGGGGGATCGTCCTCGATGAGGAAGGTGGCAACGGCCTCGGCGACCGCGGGGTCGAAGAGGATCGCGAGATGACCCATGGTGCCAGCGTCGAGATCGCGACCGCCGGCGGCAGCGAGCGACGACGTGTCGACCGGGTGCACCACGTTGTCGTGGCGGGAGTAGATGCTGAGCATGCGGGTGGGCGCGCCCTCGGGGGGCGCGTCAGGCGCGGCGCCGGCCGGGGCGAGGGCGGGAAAGGCGAAGCCGCGGCGGAGATCCGCCGCCGACTGGCCGAGCAGGGGGCCGCGCCAGCGCACGCCGCGGAAAGGGGTGGCGATGGTGACGCAGCGCGCGACGCGAGCACCGCCCTTCTCGCCGTGGAGGTACTGCATGGCGACGAGCCCACCCATCGAGTGGCACACCAGATCGACCTGCGTCGCGCCGCACTCCTCGCACACCTCGTCGACGAAGCGCCGAAGGCGCGCCGCGTTGGCGCCGATCGAGGACAGCCACGGGTAGTTGAAGCCGAACACGTGCGCGAAGCCGCGCCGGCGCAGCGCCCGGGCGATGCTCACGAAGTCGCCGCGGTTCTGTGCGTAGCCGTGGACCAGCACCACCGGCCGCAGGTGCGCCGCCGCGTCCCCGCGGAGGACCCCCGACATGCGCCGGCCGAAGAGCCAGTAGATCGGGAGGAGCGGCTGCACCGCGACCGTCCACGCGAGCTCGCGCGCCATGTCCCGCAGCGCCGCTCGCGCGCCGCGTGGGGCGTGGCGGTGGGCGAACGCGTAGGTCGCCGCCACGTAGAGGGCGGCGCCGCCGACGAACGCCAGCGTGAGCAGTGCCGCGACCAGCGCCATCGTCTCCACCGTCGGGATCGACATGACGCGTGCTTCGTCCCACGGCGGCGTCGCCCGCTCAACCGCTTCCCCGAGGGGGTCGAGCCTGGAGCGGGCGGCCCCGGCGGCGTCGACCGCGCTAGACTGACCGCCGAATGAGCGCACCTTCCACGCCGTGGACCCAGCGCGGCGACGCCCCGGCCGCTCTGGCCGTCGGCACCATGAACTTCGGCAAGCGCACGCCCGCCGCCGAGGCGGAGCGGATCGTCGCCCGCGCCCTCGACCAGGGGGTCACCGTCTTCGACACCGCCAACGCCTACGTCGACGGCGAGAGCGAGCGCATCCTCGGCAAGGCTCTGCGTGGCAAGCGCGACGCCGCCGTGATCGCGACCAAGGTCGGCTTCGGTCGCGTCGCCGGCAAGCCGGAGGGGCTGGCACCGGCGCGCGTGCGGGACGCGATCGACGAGAGCCTGCAGCGCCTGGGGACCGATCGCGTCGACCTCTACTACCTCCACGTCCCCGACCGGGCGACGCCGATGGAGGACACGCTCGTCGCCGTTGCAGAGGTGCTGAAGTCCGGCAAGGCGCTCGCGTTCGGCGTCTCCAACTACGCCTCGTGGGAGATCCTGGAGACCATCGCGGCCTGCGACCGGCTCGGCATGCCCCGGCCGGTGGTGGCGCAGCAGCTCTACAACCTGCTGATCCGCCAGCTGGACGTCGAGTACATGCGCTTCGCCGGGCGCTACGCTCTTCACACCACGATCTACAACCCGCTCGCCGGCGGCTTGCTCACCGGGCGCTACGCCCCGGGCGACGCCATCGCATCGGGGACGCGGTTCGAGAACAACCGCCTCTACCAGGGGCGGTACTGGTCGCCACGCATGCTGGACCTCGCCGAAGGGCACCGCCGCATCGCGGAGGGCGCGGGCCTGACCCTGCTCGAGCTCTCCTACGCTTGGCTCGCGCGTGCGCCCGGCGTCGACTCCATCCTGGTCGGGCCGGCCTCGGTCGCCCACCTCGACGACGCGATCGCCGCGGCCGCCCGATCGGTGCCGAGCGAGGCGCTCGCTGCCATCGATGCGCTCCACCGCGCGCACCTCGGCACCGAGACCACCTACGCGCGATGAGCCGGACGATCCCGCCCGTGCCCCCGGCGGGGCTCCTGGAGGAGCTCGACGTGGAGGCCGCCATCGCCCATTACCGCGTGCACGGTTGGGCGCGACTCGGTCGGGTGCTCGAGGGGGAGCAGCTCGCCGGCCTCCGCGAGCGCGCCGACTCCATCATGCTCGGGGGCGCGCCCGATCTCGGCCTCTTCTTCCAGCACGACGCGGCGTCGGGACGCTACGAGGACCTGCCGAGCGGCGAGGGCTGGGTGGGCCCGTCGCTCCGCTACAGGAAGATCGAGAAGCTCGAGCGCGATCCGCGCTTTCGCGCCCTGGTGGAGCACCCGCCCTACGAGCGCGTCGTTGGCGCGGTGATCGCGGGGCCGGTGGCGATCTATCGCGCGGTGCTCTTCGCCAAGGCCGACGATCGCGGCGCGCCGCTCCCCTGGCACCAGGACGGCGGCACCTTCTGGGGCCTGGACCGCGATCCCGAGGTGCAGATCTGGACGGCGCTCGACGATGCGGGGCTCGACGCCGGCTGCGTCGAGGTCCTGCCCGGCAGTCATCACGCGGGCCTGGCCACGCCGCTGGGCGGCGTGGTGCCACCTGGAATCATCGCCGCACGCGGCGCCGACGCGGCCGCGGTGCGCCTCCCGGCGCGCGCCGGCGATGCGCTCCTCCTCCACAACCACCTCTGGCACCGCTCGGGGCCGAACCGCACCGCGCAGCCGCGCCGCGCGCTGACGGTCTGCTACATGAGCGCGTCGACGAGGTGCCTTCGCAAGAAGCGGGCGCCGCGCGCATTCGTGAGAGTCTTCGAGCGCGCTCCGGGAGCGCTCCTCGCCGACGCCTGTGATCAGGCGCCGCCGCCGCACCAGGCGAGCGAGATCAGCGCGTAGAAGAACAGCAGCTTGGGAATGCGGCACAAGCCGATCACCGCGTAAGCGCTGAAGGGCAGGCGGTAGAGCCCGGCGGCGACGCAGAGCAGCCAGTAGGGGACGGGGGCGAAGGTCGCCACACCGACCAGCGGCAGCCCGCGGCGCTCGAGCAGGCGGCCCACCCGCTTCACCGCCTTGAAGCGCTGCGCCTTCCAGCCGCCGCGCGCCGCGAGGCGCGCGCCCGAGAACGCGACCAGACCGCCCAGGATCGAGCCGACCATGATCACCATGACCGGCACCACGGTCGGGCCGCCGGCGGCGATCGCGGTCGCCAGGTAGAACTGCGGCGGGACCGGGAAGTGCAGCCCGTCGGCGAGGAACGAGCCAACGCCTAGCCCGGCGACGCCGAAGCGCGAGACGAAGCCGCGTCCGAGGGCACCCAGCGGCTCGCGGAACGCGTAGGAGACGGCGGCCACGCAGGCGACCAGCGCCACCAGGCCAGCGAGGCTGCGCCAGGCGCCGCGGGCGTCGCTGGGGTCGCCCTCCAGGTCATCCTGCGCGTCGGCCACGACCTGACGGTGGCAGCTCGTTTGGCGTCGAGCCAGCCGGAGGCGCCGTGGGCCGCGCCTTTCGTGCCATCACGCCGCAGGCGCAAGGTCAACGAGCCGCGATAGTCTGCGGCTGCCTGGAAACCCCATGAAGCACCCGATGTCCGTCGTCCGCGTCACCTGCCTCCTCGCCGTCCTCCCGCTCGCCGCCGCATGCGCGGACGACGCCCTCATGTCGAGCGGCGCTGGCGGTGGCGGCGCCGCCGCGACCTCGAGCACCTCCGCGTCGACCGTCGCCGCGACGGTGGCGGTCACCGGCTCCGCCACCCGCACCGGCTCCGGCGGCGACGACGCGGGCTCGGGCGGCCAGGGCGGGGCGGCCGCGCCGGTGTGCGGCGACGGCGTGGTGGAGGCGAGCGAGGCCTGCGACGACGGCAACGCCGATCGCTACGACGGCTGCCTCGCCGACTGCACCCTGGTTCCCCCGCTGGAGACGCCGCCCGGCGAGTGGACCTTCATCGAGGTGCCAGGCACGGTCTGCATGAACGGTGAGACGGCGGGCTTCGGGATCAGCCTGGTGCCGGGCGCCGAAGGCGTCGTCCTCTATCTCGAGGGCGGCGGCGCCTGCTTCGACGACTCCTGCGACTCGACCGCCTTCTCGATCCCCTTCGCGCCGCCCACCGACGGCATCTTCAACCGCGCCAACGCGCTGAACCCGGTCGCCGACTGGAGCATGGTCTACGTGCCCTACTGCACGGGGGACATCCACGGTGGGGACGCGGAGGCGGCGCTCGGCGGGGAGGTGCGGCAGTTCCGCGGCTACAGCAACATCGGCACGTACCTCGAGCAGTGGGTTCCCACGTTCGCCGCGACGCCGACGGTGCTCCTCACCGGCATCAGCGCCGGCGGCTTCGGCGCCGGGCTCAACTTCGCGCAGGTCGCCGACGCCTTCGGCGAGGACCACCAGATGGTGCTCGTCGACGACAGCGGGCCGCCGCTCTCGCGCGAGGTCATCGCGCCCTGCCTGCAGAGCCTCTTCCGCGAGCTGTGGGGCCTCGACGGGACGATCCTCGCCGAGTGCGGGGACGACTGCCCCGATCCCGATGACTTCGCGACCGGTACGCTGGCGCACATGGCGGAGCGGTTCCCCGCCGCTCGCGTCGGCATGTTCTCCAACACGGCGGACCTGGTGATCCGCGGCTTCATGGGTGTCGGCTGGGGCGGCGGCACCTGGAACGACTGCGAGGGCACGGCGACGCTCGTCCCGGCGGACGTGTACGAGGCTGACCTGCTCGCGCTGCGTGACACGTACCAGCGCCGCGCGGGGACGTTCTTCGTCGGTCAGCTGCACCCCGCCTACAACTACGGCCGGAACCACACGGTGCTCCGCTCCTCGTCGTTCTGGACGACGGTCATCGATGGCACGTCGGTGGCGGAGTGGCTGGAGGGCGTGATCGCCGGCGAGGTCCAGCACGTCGGCCCGTGAAGCAGGCGCATCATGCCGGCGGGAGAATCTCCAGCTTCACGCAGGGGTCCGGTTCCGGACACCCTCGAAGCACTGCGTTCGGGCGTCCAT
>JBKJLX010000130.1:0-9541 GCA_046596645.1 Polyangiaceae bacterium | reverse complement strand
CTCGACGCGACCTCCAGGCCGGCGGACGGCCACGCGGGGAGGGACGCCGCCGGCATCGCCGCGTGCAGGGCGATCAACCGCGGATCGCGAGGCGCTGCCAGCAGCGCCGCCTCGTCCTGCACGGTCCACCGACCCTCCTTGTCGATGCCGACCAGGATGGGCGTGAAGCGTGTGCGATCGAGGGACTCGACGACGAACCGCGCGGACAGGAGAGAGATCTCGTGCTCTCCCGAGCGCCCGCCGTAGAGGACAGCAACGCGGAGAGGACCGCCCCCGGAGTCGGGGGCGACGCTCACGTCGCGCGCAGTCACCTCACGCCACGCGGAATGACGACTGAAGCTGGCGCAGCGGTACGCCGCGCACCACGTGCCCATCGGCCAGCGCGACGTCGAAGATCAGCCGGCCCGCACGTGCCTTGCGGCCCACCACCGACACGCTCGACCCCGCCTTCACCACCGCCTCGTCGAGCTCCACGTCGACCACGGCGACGAGCCGCGCGCCGACCGAAGGCGCGCCCTCGTCCGCGTGGGCCTCGGGGAGGCTCAGCCTGAGAGCGAGCACGTCGGAGCCGGGATCGATCGGGGCAGCGAAGGCGACCGCCAGAGCGGCGGTTGCGAGCATCAACGATCGAAGGCCGCGTCTCGTCATGCGGCGTCGAGGATACGTGCCGACCACGTGATGTCATCCGGAATTGTCTCTGTTGCCTCCTGATCCAGTGTCATCGGATGGATGTAGTTGCACACATCAGGCCACGCGTGCGAACGCGGATCGCGCCGTTGGTTTGGACTCCAATCATCAGCAGCGGGGATGCGCGCAATGCGTCGTGAACCGGGGATTCAGGGCCTGCGCCGCATCGGCGGCGGGTTCGCGAAGGGGTCGCCCGGCACTCCGGCCACCGAGACCGCGGCCAGCAGCTGATCGGCCGCGGCGGCGAGCGCATCCATGCCAAGCGACGGGGGTGGGGCATCCTGCCGCATCACCAGCAGCTCCTCCGGGATCTGCAGCACGAAGCGACTGGGCACCCGTGCGGCGAGCTTGCCCCTGAACGAACGCTTCTCGGAGCGCGTGATCCAGAGTCGATCTTGCGCGCGGGTCACGGCGACGTAGAAGAGGCGGCGCTCCTCCTCCAGGCTCACGGCGCCGTCGGACATCGGCACGTCGGTGGCGCGCTCGGTGAGCACGCGCGCGTGGGGGAGCAGCCCCTCCTCGCAGCCGACGACGAAGACGTGGGGGAACTCGAGCCCCTTCGCGCCGTGCATCGTGGTGAGCGTGATGCGGTCGTGGGACTGCTCCTCATCCTGCTCCTCCCGCAGGGCGAGGATGCGGAGGAAATCGGTGAACTCCTTGCGGCCACCGAGCCCGCGATCGTCGCGCCGACCGAAGACGCCGAGGATGCCCTCGACGTTGGTCCAGCGGCGCGCCGCGGCCGAGGCCGAGGGCGACGCCGCCTGGATGTCCTCCTTCAGCTTGATGTCGTCGGCGAGCGCCGCCGCGACCTGCTTCGAGGGCTCGTTCTTGTCGAAGCGCTGGCGCACGCCCATGCAGATCCGCACCAGATCGCGGCAGCCCTCGCGCGCCGCCGGGGTGAGGTCGGGCACCGCGTGCGATTTCTCGACCGCCGCCCACAGCGTCAGGTCGCGCGCGGTGGCGAAGGACGACAGCTTGGCCACCGCGACGTCGCCCAGGCCACGCGCCGGGTAGTTGATGACGCGGCGGAGCGCGATCTCGTCGGCCGGGTCGAGCGACACCTTGAGGTAGGCGGTGAGGTCCTTCACCTCCTTGCGCTCGTAGAACTGGGTGCCGCCGATCATCCGATAGGGAAGCTGCCGCTCGCGCAGGGCGCTCTCCATTTCCGGCGCCTGGAGGTTGGACCGGTAGAGGATGGCGACGTCCTTGGGCCGCGCGCCGTGCTCGTCGAGCAGGTGCTGGATCTCGCGGGCGACGAACTTCGCCTCGCTCTCCGAGTCGGTGCAAACGACGTGCTGCACCGGCTCGCCGCCGTCGCGCGTGCTGACGATCGTCTTCTGGTGGCGCTTGTGGGTGCTGGACGCGAGGATCGCCGAGGCGACCGCCAGCACGGTGGAGCGCGAGCGGTAGTTCTCCTCCAGCTTGACCACCTTGGCGCCAGGGAAGTGGTCCTCGAAGTCGAGGATGTTGCGCACGTCGGCGCCGCGCCAGGCGTAGATCGACTGGTCGTCGTCCCCCACCACCATGACGTTGCGGTGCCCGCCGCCGAGGAGACGCACCAGCTCCAGCTGCGCCTTGTTGGTGTCCTGGTACTCGTCGACGATCAGGTAGCGGAAGCGGGTCTGCCACTTCTCCAGGATGTCGGCGCGGCGCCGCCACAGGTTCGCGACCTCGCAGATCAGGTCGTCGAAGTCGAACGCCTGGAAGGTCTTCATGGCCGCGACGTAGCGCGGGTACACCAGGCCGGAGATCTCGGCGTAGTCGTCGACCGCGACCTTCTGCACGTCGACCGTCGGCACCTCGCTCTCCAGCGTGCCCGGGTCGACGAAGTCGTTCTTCATCGCCGAGATGCGGCCGAGGATGGCGCCGATGTCGTAGGTCTTGTCGGCGCGCAGCGTGCGCAGCACCTCGCGCACCACGCCCGCCTGATCGGCCTGGTCCATGATGGCGAAGCGATCGCCGCGGAAGCCGAGCGCCTTGGTCTCCGCCCGCAGGACGCCCAGGCCGAAGCTGTGGAAGGTGGAGACGGTGAGCTCCTTGCCCGCCGTCTTCCCCACCAGCTTGGTGACGCGCTCGTGCATCTCCCCCGCGGCCTTGTTGGTGAAGGTCACCGCGAGGACGGATCGGGCGGAGACGCCGCGCTCCAGCAGGCGGGCGATGCGGTGGGTGACGACGCGCGTCTTGCCCGAGCCGGCGCCGGCGAGGACCAGAAGGGGCCCGAGATCGTGCTCGACGGCCGCGTGCTGCGAGGGGTTGAGACCGTGGGCCACTGCGATGACAGCGCGTACCGCTTCGGCGCCCGGGAAGGGAGACTTGATCTGGTCTCAGCCGCGGGAAGCGGGCGCAGCCGCCGCGGCGGCCGTCTCGTCCAGCGCCGCGGAGCGCGCGAAGCGCGCCATCAGCCACTCGCACAGGTAAAGGCCCACGATGAACGCGGCGGCGAGGCGCAGCGACCAGACCGCCGCAAAGACCTGGGTGAGCTCGCCCGCCCCCCGCGACGCCCAGACCGTGATCGACACGCCGGCGACGAAGACGAACGCGAGCTGGGTCTGCCAGATGCCGCGCAGCCGTGGCCAGGGTCCCGCGTGGAGCTCGAGCGTCCCCCGGTAGAGGAACCCGCCGGCGACCTCGAAGAGCAGCGCGCCCCAGGCGGAAAGCGAGCCCCACGGCCAGCCTCCGACGCGGAGGATCGAGCCCCCGAGCGCGAAGGCGGCGGTGGTCGCGGCAAAGGCCGCGTTGATCAGGTGCCAGCGCGAGAGCAGATCCTTCCGCACGTCGACGCCCGGCGGCGGGAGGAGCCAGGACTGCACCGGAAACGGGGCGAGGGCGGCGATGCGGATCGACTCGCGGAGCGCGCGCACCAGCCGGGCGCGGGTGCGCACGATGCCGAGCTCGGAGGCCACGATGGAGTCGACCGCCTCGTCGTAGCTCACCATGCGCGCTGCGCAGGCCTCCAGCGCCTCGGGGGTGCGCGCGTCCTCCCGCTCGGGGTGCGAGAGCTCGGCCACGTGGACGCGCGCCAGGGCGACCGCGGCGCGCGCCAGGCACGACATCCCTCGCTGGAACGGCAGCGACGCTGCGGCGTCGCCCACCAGCGCGACGACCGCCCCCGCCTGTGGGTGGACCATGATGCGCCTGGGCGCGACGGCGTGCTCGAGCGCGAAGGTGGAGACGAGCCGCACGCGCCGGTTCGCGCCGCCCGGGCTGCGCGCGAGGTGGCGGACGATGCCCGCCAGGAGCGGTGCGCCGAGTCGGCGCAGGGCAGGCTCGTCAAGATCCACCGGCGCGCCGGGTGTGGCGCCCAGCGCGTGGGCGCGGCGATGCTCGCGAGGATCGAGGAAGAGGTCGACCTCGGCGAAGCCGTTGGTGTTGAGGCGGTAGTCGACCAGCGAGCCCAGCAGCTTGGACACGCGGACCCGATCGGCGGGGCCGAGGCGCGCTGGGAGGTCGCCGCCGTCGACGCGAAGCCGCGCCAGCTGCTCGTGCTGGTGGCGCAGCGGCGCGTCATCGGGCGCCGCGAGGCGGCGCACCGCGCTGTGGACGGAGTCGGCGCCGACGACGGTGAAGGTCGCGCCAGGCCCGAGCAGCCCCTCCTCCTCCAGCTCGCCACGCAGATCGACGAGGGAAGTCTCCCCCTCCCCATCACCGATGGCGAGCTGCCGCTTGGTGATCCCGACCTCGGTCGCCAGGGCGGAGAGCCTCTCCTCCAGGCGGTTGACCTCGGGAGCGAAACTCGAGTCCCGGAGGAACGCCAGCAGCGCATCGACGCGCGGATCGGCGAGCTCCTCCGCGAGCGCAACGTAGGCCGGCTCGGCCATGCGCAGCCGATGGGTGCGGGCGTACGCCGCGCGCTTGTCCACCAGGCGGATGGCCCACGCGCCGCCCAGACCGGCGCGCGTGGCGAGGATCCGACCGGCGATGCAGAAGAGCAGCCCGGCGGGCCCGGCGCCGACGACGACCGTCACGAGTCGGGGAGCCGTGGAGCTCAGAGCAGGAACACCCGGACCAGGATGTCGGCGATCCCGATGAGGGCGGCGCCGGCGATCAGCCCGGCGCAGATGGGCTCGTGGCCGCCGATCCAGCGCTCGTGGGAGGGGGTGCCCTTCTTGTCGCCGTGCTTGCGGTGCATCCACCAGAAGAAGAGGGCGCCGGCGAACATGGCGATGGTCGAGTTGGGGGGGATGACCACGCCCAGGCCGATGGCGAGCGGGCTGAGGGGGAACTTCCCGCGCGTCCGGATGCGCAGCACCTCCATCACCAGGCCGGCCAGCGCGGCGACGATCATCGAGATGACGATCGACCGCGTGAGCAGCGTGCCGGTGCCGCCGCCGAAGATCGCGGTCACCAGGTCGGACACACCCTTCCACTGCAGCGCCGAGGGGAAGCCGAACTGGCCGCCCTCGGGCGCCATCACCGCCTGGATGTTCTTGCCCGGCGTGTAGTCGGAGAGAAACAGCAGGTAGTAGAGCGGGGTCGAGGCGAGCGCCCCGGCCACGATGCCGATGACGTGACCGACCGCCTGCTGCCGCGGCTTGGCCCCGAGCATGTAGCCCGGCTTGATGTCCATCAGCAGGTTGCTGGCATTGCTGGCCACCTCGACGCACATGACGCCCGTCATCAGGTTGGTCGGGGGGTGCTTGGGGTCGAGGGCGCCGAAGAGAAACTGCGGGATCTTGCTGAGCGAGCTGGAGGGGGTGATACCGGTGAGGGCGGTGCTGCTCGCCGCGATGAGGGCCAGCACGACGATGAGGGGGATGGAGCTGAGGCCGAAGGCCCAGCTCACCCCGAACCAGGCGTTGGCCATCCACGCGCCGATGACGCCCAGGATGGGGACGCCGATGAAGGAGATCTTCGTCGGCAGCTCGATGTGCTCGAGGACGTCGGTGGCCTTCGCTCGCTTCTTGCCCAGCCCGCGGAAGGCCTCGATGAAGATCTCGGGCTTGGCGAAGAGGCCGACGATGGAGGCCACCACCATGATCACGATCCCCCACCACAGCGCCCAGTTGTTGAGGACGTGGATGCGGCTGAACGTGCCGTCGGCCCGGGGAGCGATCTCGCCGATGGAGATCATGGAGGGGACGATGATCACGAAGTTGAGGAGCATGCCGACCAGCAGGCTCACCGCGACGCGGATGCCCATCAGCCCGCCGGCGCCGAACATGGCCAGGTCGAGCGAGATGGTGAGGCCGAGCGAGGGGAGCGGCACGCCCGCCAGCTTGGGCATGGGCGCGTAGCCCTTGGCAACAAGCCAGTAATACGCCGCGTCCAGGTCGTGGGGCAGGTGCCAGGACGTCTTGAGGCCCATCCACTTCTCCTGGACGAGCTTCATGATGTTCTCACCGGAGATGACGCCGATGAACCCGGCGAGCCCGGCGGCCTTGGCCAGGATCTTCGCCTTGTACATGCCGCCGCCGTCCAGCGAGGGCGCGGGCTGCGCGGCGTCGGTCGAGGTCGCGCCGGCCTGCGCGGCGGCCGCACCGTCGACCGTGTAGAGCGCGTCGAGAACCACGCCGCAGGCGGCGCCCTCGGGGAACGGCTGCTGCTCGTCGTTGATGAAGCGGCGCTTCATCGGGAAGGCGACCAGCACCCCGAGCAGCGACAGCGTCATGTTGAACAGCATCATCTGCCACCAGGGGATGAGCGTGTTCTCGATCCACATGTACGCGGCGATGCCGGAGATCAGCGGGCTGGTCATGTAGCCAGCCGCGGTGGCGACGCTCTGCGACGCGTTGTTCTCGAGGATGGTCATGTCGCGCACGCCGAGGCGCGACATGAGCCGGAACGCGGCGTACGCGAGGATGACGCTGGTGAGGCCGACCCCGAGCGTCCACCCGGTCTTGGCGCCGATGTACAGGTTGGTCGCGGAGAGGACGCCGCCGAGGAGGAAGCCGGTCGCCGCCGAGCGCAGCGTCAGCTGCGGCATGTCCCCGCGATAGACCCGCGAAAGCCACCACGCGTCCTTCTGCGCGGGGGTCCACTCCTGGATCTCCTTCGGGGTCAGGTGCTCGAGGGCCATGGCGGCGGACTATGCCGCGATCGAGCCGCTCCAGCCCAGCTTGTGGTCAGAAGCGCCCGTCCAGAAGCAGTCCCTGGGGGTGCACCGTGAGGCGGGCGGCCGGGGAGGGCTGCGCGCTGGCCGCGGCGTCCGAGGCGATGATGAAGTCGACGGTGAAATAGGTGGAGACGGCGGCGGCAGCCACCGAGGTGCCGAGCAGGATGTCGGTCGCCAGCCCCAGCCCGAAGGCGGAGCTCTTGGCGCTGGCCAGCGCGTCGGCGTCGCCGGGGAAGCGCGCCAGCTCCGCCTCCAGATCGCTCGATGCGCCCAGCGCGACGATGCCGGTGATCACGGCGCCGACCACCAGCGCGCCGGTGACCGACCACATCACCACCGGGGGGACGATGGATGGCGGCTGCTGGGCCGGGGTCTGCGCAGGCTCGCGGATGACGATCGGGCCAGGTACCCTGGGGATGTCGAGGTTCAGCGCCTGCCGGTCGCCGCCCACGAGGTCGACGATCTTGGTCGCCGGGGGGCGGTCGGGGAGCGTGGCAGTGACGCGGCGGCGGCCGGCGCTCACCATCAGCCCTTCGACGGGCGTCTTCCCCACGCCGACGTCGTCGATGGTCACCGTGGCGCCGGGCTCGCTCGACGTGATGGTGAGCGTCGCGACGCGTCGGGTGAGCGTCTCGAGCGACGTCTCCACGTCCTTCCGCCGCCTGGGCGCGATGCGGTTGCCGCCCTCCTCCAGGTAGCGCTGGAAGGTCGAGAGGGCGCTCGCGTAGTCCTGCAGCTGATAGTGCGACTCGGCGATGTTGTAGAGGACCTGGTACTTCGGATCGACATCGTACGCGCGCTGGAACTCGACCAGCGCGCCGGCGTAGTCGTCCTCCTTGTAGAGCTCCACCCCGCGCGCGAAGTGCTGACCGGCCTGCGGCGGGCCCGCCCCCGGCTGGGCCAGCGCCGGCATCGGCGCGGCGAGCGTCGCGGCGAGGAGCAGCACGGCCACGCCGGTGCAGCGGCGTGCAGGGCGAGCCCGCGCCCGCATCAGTAGGGGCTCACGTCGTCGATCTTGCGGCCGGGACCCGACGGCTTCGCGTCCGCCGCGGGCGCGCTGGGCCGCGCGAGCGGGCGCGGGCGGCCCGGACCCGCGACAGGGCTTGCGGAGGAGGCGGCGAGCTTCTTCAGCGAGAAGCTCGTCATCACGTCGGAGGCGAGGCGGATCCTCTCCTCCTTGGGCTCGTGACCGTCGGCCTCGATGCGGAGAACACGCTCGGCGTCGGTGCGCTGCACCTTGCCCTCGTACGAGCCGCCGCCGAGGAGGAGGCCGTCCAGGTAGATCCTCGCCTCCGGCGGGGTGACGCGGACCGTGAGCGTCACCGCGGTCGGCACCGCATCCGCGGCGGAGGTGGCGACCGGCGCCGCGGAAGGGCCCGCCGCTGCGACCTGGGCGGCGCTCTGCGCCGTCGCCGCGGTCGTCGCCGCCGTCGAATCTTCACGACGACGCGAGCCGACCGAGACCACGAGGACGGCCGCCGCCGCGCCAGCCAGTGCCACGCCAGCGAGCACCATCACCGCGAGGCGTCGAGAGGCCGGCGCCGGCGCGCGCATGGAGAGCGCAGCGCCGCTGTGAGTCGGATGGTTCGCGTAGGAGCCGCCGGTCCTCCCCGGCATGGGCACGAGCTGCGAGGGCACCGACGAGTCCCGCCCGGCCAGGCCCGGCCCCGCAGCGATGCGCGGCAAGCTGCTGGGAGCTGCCGCGTTCTCGCCGGTCCAGCGCAGCGAGCCGAGCTGGGCCTCGATCACGGCGCGCACCTGCTGGCGCTCTGGCTCGAACAGCTCGGACACGACGCGCCCCACCTCGGGCCCGTCGACGCGCATGCCGCTGGCGAACGCGAGCTCGTCCAGCTCGCGCTGCATCGCGATGGCAGTGGGGTATCGGTGCTCCCTCTGGAGCGCGAGCGCCCGCTCGATGATGCGCGCCAGCGGCTCGGGCACGCCTGGCACCGCGTCGCGGATGGAGGGGATGCCGTGGCCCTGCAGCAGCTCGTTGAGGACCGTCACGTCCGGCAGGTCGCCCCACATCCTCCGGCCCGCGACCGCCTCCCACAGGAGGACGCCCACCGCGAAGATGTCGGACCGCCGATCGAGCGGCTCGCCCCGGACCTGCTCCGGCGACATGTACGAGATCTTCCCCTTGATCTCGCCGGTCACCGTGTGCGACGCGGAGTCCTGCGCCTTGGCGATCCCGAAGTCGAGGACCTTGATCGAGCCGTCGTAGGTGATGAAGAGGTTGTGCGGGGTCACGTCGCGGTGGACGACGTGGAGGGGGCTGCCGTCGAAGTCGCGCAGCTCGTGCGCATGGTGGAGGCCGGCCAGCGCGTCGACCAGCACGCGCAGGTGGTGGACGAAGGACATGCCCTCCACCCCGCCTGACCGACCGCGCACCCGCGTGAGGACGCGGCTGTAGGGCTGCCCGTCGAGGAACTCCATGGCGATGTACTGCCGCCCGTCCTCCTCCCCCAGCTCGTGCGTCTGCACGACGTTGGGGTGGTTCATGCGGGCGGCGAGCCGCGCCTCGTCCATGAACATCGTCAGGATCTCGGGCCTGAGCGCGAGGTTCTGCAGCGTCTTCTTGAGGACGACCAGCTTGGCGAACCCGCCCGGGCTCTGCGAGACGGCGAGGTAGACCTCGGCCATGCCGCCGCGACCGATCTCCGCGATGAGGCGGTATCGGCGCTGGGAGCTGGGGTCGCTGGATTCCATCGTCGTCGTGCTGCTGCGCGCGGGACGGCCGTCGACGGCGCCCCGCGGGACCGAGGGCCCCGGCCTGCAGTCTAGAGCCCCCCTCACCCGGCG
>JBKJLX010000118.1:0-9861 GCA_046596645.1 Polyangiaceae bacterium | reverse complement strand
TCCTCCGCGTGCCGTTCGAGCACCGCCCCGTACGCCATGTCAGTTGATCTCGACCGTCGCGCCGCGGACCCGGTGAGTCCCGGTGGCGTGCGAGGAGACGTACGCGCCCTTGATCAGCACCTTGCCCGCGCGGGTCAGCGTGATGCTCGCCTTGCCGCAGGAGAGGACGAGCTCCTTCTCCGCGCGCAGCACGACGCGGCGGCCGTCGCCCTCGCCCTCCTCGACGACCTCCAGCCCGCCCTCGAAGCGCTGCATGGCGCCCATCACGATGGCGCGTGCCGGATCGCCCTCCTCGAACAGGAGCGCGACGTCGCCCCCGACGTGGCGAGCCTCGAGCGCAGCCATCGCCCGCGCGCGGGCACCCTCCGGCGCGCCTGCCCACGCCACCATGGGGCCACCGTCCAGCGAGAGCAGGCGCCCCATGACGACGCCGTGGATCCGGTCCGGGATCACCGGCGGGGTGCGCTCGGCACCCGCGGCGAGCAGCTCCAGCAGCGCGGAGGAAGCCCCCTCCTCCGACGCGTCGTCCCCCTCGGCGAAGCCCTCGAGCTCCAGCTCGACGACGTTCCCCGCGGCCGCTTCGATCGGTTTGTCCTTCGCCGTCATGCGTCGCTCCCTCAGTTGACGTTGACGGCGCTGCCCTTGATCTGGACCGTGCCCGATGCATCGACGTCGACGCTGCCGTCGGACTTCACCCTGAGCTTGCTGCCGCTCACCTCGATGGGACCCGAACCCTTCACAATGATCTTCTTGCCCTCGATCGTGATGTCGCCGTTCTTCTTTACGGTGACCTTCGCGTCGCCGCACTCCAGCTGGTAGCTCTCGCCGACGGTGAGCGCATAGCTGCCGTCGACGTCGGTGGTCGCGTCGCCACCCACGCTGGTCGACGACGACTTGGTGATCTCGGTGGTCGACGATCCGTCGATTGCGACCGACTTGTTGCCGCCGACCGTCTCCTTCGAGGCCTTGCCGACGCTCTCCTCCTTGTCCTCGCCGATCGAGATGGTGGCCGACTTCTCCACGCTCTCGGTGAAGGCCCCGCCCAGGGTGAGCCCGAAGTTGCCGCCGATCCCCACCGTCGCGTTGGCGCCGATGGTGGCCTTCCAGTTGGCGCCGATGGTGTCGGTCTCGTCGACTCCGACGTCGACCTTGCGGCTCTGGCTGACGCTGATCTTCTCGTTGGCGCCCACCGCACGGCTGCGGTCGTTGCCGACCGTGAGCGTCTGGTCGTGGCCGACGTCGCCCGTCTCGTCGTGGAGAACGACCGTGGCCAGGTCCTTCTGCGCGTGCAGGAAGACCTCCTCCTCGCCCTTGCGGTCCTCGAAGCGGAGCTCGTTGAAGCCTCCACCACCGGGAGACGAGTTGCTCTTGAGGGTACTCTTCGTCTTCTCGGCGGGAAGCGCGTACGGCGGGACGTTCGCTCCGTTGTAGACGCTGCCCGTCACCAGCGGCTGGTCGGGGTCCCCTTCCAGGAAGCTGACCACGACCTCGTGCCCGATCCGGGGGATGAACATGGCGCCGAAGGCCGGGCCCGACCAGGGCTGCGCGACGCGGATCCAGCAGGAGCTCTTGTCGTCGTTCTTGCCGAGGCGGTCCCAGTGGAACTGCACCTTGATGCGGCCGTGCTCGTCGACGTGGATCTCCTCGCCGGAGGGGCCGACCACCTTCGCGGTCTGCGAGCCGTGGACGATGGGCCGGTGGGTGACGCGCGGCGGGCGGATCGGGGTCGCCGCCGGGACTGCGCGGAACCGGTTCCCGTATGGAGTCCCCACGACGCCGGACGACATCCCCGGATCGTGCCCCTCGTGCTCCACGTCGACGACGAGCCAGGAACCGTTCATCGCCTCGATGGGGTGCTCGGTGAGCTCGAACGTCGTGCCCGGCGCAAAGCGCGGCACGTTGGCGTCACCGCGCGCCACGCGGCGGTCGGTCGCCAGCTCCTCCAGCCGGAGCTTCGCCAGCCGCTTGGCGTCGGTGATGTCGGTGGCCTCCGCCGGGTAGTCGTACACCTCGAGCGCGGTCGAGCTGCCACCCTTCTCGGCACCCTCCAGCTTCAGCCCGGGCTTCTCGAAATCGTAATCGCGGAGCACCGACTCGTCGGAGACCATCTGGTCGGCGACCCGGATCATCGACACACCCTCGCCCGAGACCAGCGCGTCGGACGCCGGGCGGAAGGGAATCGCCGCGGTGCCCGGAATCGCCGCATACGCCGCAGGTGCATCCGCGAACACGAGGACGTGGTCCTCCTCGCCATGCTCGAAGATCCAGCTGACGCCCTCCTCCTCGCAGAGCCGTGCGATGAAGTCCCAGTCGCTCTCCCGGTACTGGACGCAGTACTCGCGCGGCGCGTAGCTCGCTTGCAGCCGCGTCGCGTACGACTTGGAGGGCACGTTCGCCGCCTTCAAGACGGCGGCGATGACGTCGGGGACGCTCGTCTCCTGGAAGATCCGGCTCGTCTTGCGGAGGAGCAGCCGGTGCACCGCGGGGACGAGGGTCAGGCGGTAGGCGATGGTCTTCTTGTTCTCCTCGCCCTCCTCGATGCGCGACACGACGCCATGGACGCGGCGTACGTCGTCGCCGACCTGGAAGCTGAGCGTCGCGCTGCGGCCCACGACGTCGCGCGTCACGACGTCTCGCTCGCGCGCGAGAAAGGTGACGTCGAAGCGGAAGTGCTGCGACGCCGCCTCGACGCCGGCGAACTGGACGACCTTGAGGTCGACGTCGAGGCCCTGGATGACGAGCGAATGCATGGCTTCCTTCTCTTCCTTCAGCCGACGACGTCGGCTTCCACCACGTTGGAGACGTGGGGGCCGAGGGAGACGAACAGGTGATAGTGGCCGGCGCGTTCGTCGGGGGCCACGCCCAGGAGGTCGAAGACGTCGAGAGTGAACGCGCCCTCGACTCCGGCGTGGGTGCGGACCTGATCATCCTCGAACAGCACCTTTCCGGCGAACGGCGCGACCACAGCCGGCTCGAGATCGACCTGAGCGACGAGCACGAGGGCGCGAACGATGGGCGACTCGAAGTCGGCCAGATCCGTCTCGGAGATGCGGTAGGCGCCGTGGAGGACGAGGGGCATCGTCGCGACAGGCCGCTCGGCGAGCGTCACGCGAATGCCGACCAACTCGGCGGGCAGCCGGCCGCGGACTGCGCTGTCGTGAGGGGAAGTCAGGGAGGTCACGGCGAGGTCTCGGGGTCGACCACTTCGATGCGAACGACGTTGGAGACGTGAGCGCCACGGAAGGCGTAGACGAAATACGTCCCCGGCTCGAACGAATCGTCGAAGAGGCTACGGACGTTCGATGTGAAGTACTCGACGCCGCGCCGACGTAGCTCTTCCGCCGTCGGGGCGCGGCCGCCGAAGGGAGGCGTCGGCGGCACGGGCTTGCCGTGCTGGTGGAAGTGGCCGACCGACATCCCGCCGCGACGCGAGGCCACGAACGTGGCAGCTTCGATCCAGGGCGACGACCAGAGGAGGTCGGGTCCGGTCAGGGCGAAAAAGCCCGTGATGGGGAGACGTTCACCGGCGACGACCCGCTTCGGCGCGTCGATGCCGATTCCGAGCTGGTCCGATCGCGGGCGAGGCGACGTCGCGTGTCGCTCGAACGCCTCGTCGGGAACCGCGAGCCAGGACTCAGGTGACAGGGTTGCCATAGACCTGTGACCCGAGAGAGAGGTCCGTTCGCCGAAGGTCGGCATAGCAATTGTGGCAGAACTTGTTCGGCGCGCTGCCCTCTCCGAGCATCACGCACTTCGGGATCTTGCAGTGCCCACCCTTCGAGGGGTCCCCCTTCTCCGAGTCCTCGTTCGGATTCCTCTTCAAGAAGCTCGGGTCCTTGCCGTCCGGCACCATTCCCAGGCGATGCGCCACCTCATGAAGCATGGTTGCGATGACGTCGGCGGGCGGAATCGGCGTCCAGCTGGACCGCGTGGCGACCGCCACCACGTTGCCCTGGCCGTACTTGACGCCCCAGAGAAACTTCGTCGCGTATCGAAGCTCCCAGGTGACCTTGAACTGGCCCCCGCGTGTGTAGATCGCCTTACGGGCATCGAGCGCCCGCTTCAGATCGATCTTGATCTTCGTGTAGCCGCCGTCGGAGCCCGACTTGTCACCGTCGATATCGACTGCGTCGCGGGGAAGCGTGAAGTCGGGCAAGTCCGCACCGACGTCGTCGAACGTCGTCACGTCGACGAAGCTGAGCCAGTGCTTGTCGAGATCTTCCTCCGCCGCGAAGCCGTGCCACAACGGATCCTTCAGCGTGAGGGTGATGGTCTCGTTCGTCGCGTCGTAGCCGTACTGGCCCCCCGGCGTGCTCGTGGCGACGTCGAACAGGAAGCACTCCTCACGCGCCACCTTCCTCCCGATCTGGTCGGCCCACACCAACCCGAACCCAGGAGTGCACTTCTTCAGCGGTGCGAGGTAGGGGCGGAGCGCGTCGAAGAAACTCAGAGGGAGGCTCTCGTTGGGAACCGCCCTGCGCTTGAGCTTGGCGGAGACCGCCGGCTCGATCTTGCGGACGTCGATGAAGAGCTCGTCGGTGCTCCAGAGGCTCGTCTGAAGCGCTGCGAAGGCGGCGGGGAACGTCGCGGTCGCCGTCGAGTACGTCTCCATCAGGACCGGAACGCAATACACGCGTCGCCGCCCCGTGAGGAAGCTCTGCGAGGTCTTCACGGTCTCGTTGCCGCTCGCATCCTCGTACTTCGCCTCGACCTTGTATTCGTTCCCGCCCATCGCCGGCAGCGAGCACGCCTGGGTCACCGTGGTCTCGCCAACGCCGGTGGCTACCGATGAACGACCATTGTACAAACGGAACGGGCCGTACTTGCGCTCCTTGCCATTCTTGTAGATCGAGTCCACCGCATCGGTGGCGACCACGCGGTACTTCGCATACGCGCCGTGATCCTCGCGAAATTTAATGCGTATGTGCGCGCCGCGACCGAGCCTGGCCAGGACCAGCGGTTTCGAGGGATCGGCGTTCTCCTGAGCCAGGTTCTTGTCCAGGTTGACCCATTGCTCGAGCTTCATTCGTCCTCCACGAATTCGACCTCGACGAGCGCGTTGTCCTGCTGCTCCTCCGGGTCCGGCACGATGAACGCCGGATTTGGCGGCTGGATCTCCGGAAACGGTGGCGTGTTCTTCTTGTTGAGCAGCATCAGGTCGGCCATCCGGCAGACGTTCTTCCCGTCGAACTTCACGTCGAACGAGTAGAGAATGAACTCGGCCTTCCCCATGTTGCAGCCCGACATGAGGCCGCCCACCACGCCCGCCTCGTCGCCGCTGCTCTTCGAGAAGGAGGAGCCCTGCACCATCACCTTCTCGCCGTCGCACTTGACGGTGGAGCTCCCGTCGGACGTGTCCGAGCTCATGGCGATGTTGGGGTAAGGGATGGGGATGGGCGGGGCCGGCGGCGCCGGCGTGTTGCACACGTCGGGAAAGCCGATCGCCATGCCGCTGGAGGCGGCGTGGACCACGGTGCGCTTGTTGACGTTCACGGTGGCGGGCATGGTCCCTCGCTGACGACGATGGCGGCGCGGTGGCCGGAGGTGGCAGAGGTGAGGACGAGCGCGGGGCCCGTCGGACCGCCCTCGGCCGAGCGCGCCAGGGCGTGGGCGGCCAGCCCCACCAGGAGCGCGCCCGAGGCGGCGCCGACGTCGCCGATGCAGTCGGCGGGATGGTGAAGCGGAGCCTCATCGAGCAGCGGTGACACTCGGCTGCGCGCGAGCCCCCACTCGAAGGCGCGGTGGCTCTCCCCGTTCTGATCGCTGAAGACGACGCGCGGGCTCGCGCCGTCGCCCGCGCCGAGCGCCCGACGCACCGCATCGGTGATACCGGCGCCGATCGGAGCGCGATCGCCCTCGATCGGGTGCGGCTCCTGCCCGAAGGCCGGCGTGGAGAGCACGGCGTGCACCGCCCGGGTCGGCGCCGGCACCCGGCGCGCCGGGTCGGCCACCGGCTCGAGGAGCAGGGCCACCGCCGACTCGCCGGGGAGGAAACCGTCGCGGCTGCGGCTCGACCGAAGTCGCCGCCGCCGCCCGTCCCAGTCGGCGAGGCGCTGCTCGTCGAGGTAGGAGTCCACGGCCAGCACGACGCATCGGCCGGCGCGACGCTCCGAGAGGCACCGCATCGCGCCGAACAGGGCGATCAACGCGCCGGTGTGGCCGGTCTGATCGACGTCGACCTCGGTGAAGGCGGCGAGGCCACTGCTCGAGAGGAGCTGGGGGACGAAGCGACCGGCGAGGTCCCAGGGCGCGACGTCCGGACCGAGCTCGGGCAGCGCGACGAAGAGCGCGCTGGCGGCGAGCTCGTCCCGCGAGAGCGAAGCGTCCCGCACCAGCGCCTGGAGCGCGCCGCGGGCCAGGGCGGTGAGCCGGGCAGTGCCCTCGGCCTCGGGGTCCACCGAGGGAACGAGGCCGGCGCGCAGGACCTCCGGCTCGTCCCACTCGGGATCGGGCGGCAGCAGCTGGTGGAAGGGGTGCTCTGCGAGGCCGGCGACGTTCGCCCGCAGCGCGGCGAAGGTCGACGCGGCGTCGTCACCGACCGGTGACAGCGCCGCGATGCCGGTGAGGAGCGCCGTCATGCGCTCACCTCGGTGATGCGAACTCGGTCGATGTCGAGGAGGCGCCGCCGCACCGGGACCGACGCCCGGTAGGTGAGGAGGATCCGCCGCCGCTCCGGCTCGACGACCATCGTATCGAGCCGGGCGCGGTGGGGCGTCGCCGCCGCCCCCATCTCAATGCGCACCTCGATTGCCCGGCGCGGCACGACGAACTCGAACGCGCCCGCACCGGGCAGGACGCCACGCGCGGCGACCTGCTCACCGCCATCCAGTCTGGCGAGCGAGAGGCCGGAAGGCGCGCCGAGGAAGAAGCGATCATCGAAGTCCAGAGGGAGGAGCGGCGCCCGCTCGGCCCGCCACGCGGCATCGTAGGTGCCTGCCAGCGCGGTGCGCGGCGACCAGCTGCGAGACACGAACCCGAACCCTACTGGTCGAGGGCGCTCTCCCAGCTGCTGGAGCGGCTCCGACGGATCCTCCAGCTGCGGCAGCGCCTGCCCCTCGAGATCGCCGGACGCGCCCGGCGACACGTACCCGGTCCCGACGGGGTTCCGCTCATCCCGACCTCGCTCGTCAGCCCCGCCGAACGCACGCTCCCACACGAGCGGCACCGTCGTGATGCGGCCCGGCTGCGACGCGCGGAGCGTCGCTCCGATGCGGGACCACACCCGTGGCCCCAGCACGCGGACCACCCTTCGTGCCGCCCCGACGCGCAGCTCGATCTCCATCGAGGAAGCCCCACCGGCGGGACCATGGGCCTTGCCCACGAGCACCACGTCGGCTCCGGGCTTGCGGAGGGCGCTGTCCGACTCGTAGAGGATGCTGCTGCGCCCAGGCTCGCCGTGGTGCACGTCGGCGAGGGCTACCGGCACCTGCTCGTCCGCGACCACGGCGCCTCGCGACGTGTGGATGGAGAACGTCGCCTTGGTGACGACGACGAGGTACTCGGTCCCGTCCTTGTCGAGAGCCGGGATCAGCGAGCTCGAGAAGGGAGTTCGGTCGACGACGGCGAGCATGATGTTCGAGGCGACGTCTCCGCCGCCCCGCCCCCGATCGAGCGAACGTAGTCCTCTGCGCTCGATGCCGTCCATGGGATCTTCTTCCGTCGCGGGAGGGCCCGGGCGCAGCGACCCGCGCTGGGGACCGCGGCCGCCGAGCCTCCGCAGCGGGCGTCCGGCCCGTTCCCCCAGGCGTCGTCTGCGCGTCGCCCCGTGCGGAACGCGCCGGATCCGGGAGTCGTCGTGCTCGCGTGGGGGTGCATTCTTCAGGCAGCCGGGGTCGAGGTTGCGCCAGGCTGCCACCCGGCAGGCCGAGAGTGTCCCGTCCGGTCCAGCAAGGACAGATCAGCCGTCGCGCATCAGCATTCTCAGCAGCAGTCGCCACAGCAGTTGGTCGTGTTTTCGTTCCCGTTGCAGTCGCCGTCGCCGCAGAACGGCGCGCAAGCCGGACAGTCCTCGCAGGCGCACCCCTCGCCGCCATTGCAGATGCCGTCGCCGCAGAACGGCAGGCACACGCCACCTTCGTCGACGAGCCCCCCCTGCGTCAGGGTAGTTGCCGCCTCTCCTCCTGAGATCGTGCGGGGCGAGCAGCGACGGGATCGTGGCCGAGTACAGCGAGGCTTTCCGAAGGCGGATGGTGCAGAGGATGACGTCCCCGCGGGGAACCAGCGCGACGACGTTGTCGGCGGAGGTCGGAGTGCCGCAGCCGACGCTGTCGCGATGGCTTCGCGGCGCGGCTACGGTCGGGATCGTGGCGAAGCGAAGGAAGCCCGGGGCGGCGCCTCCACGCGAGACTGCGATCACCCCCAGGTCGCCGTCGTCGTGGACGCCCGAAGACAAGCTCGCGGTGGTTCTCGAGGCCGCCGGTCTTAGCGATGCGCAGCTCGGTGGATGGCTCCGCGCGAAGGGCCTGCACGACGACGACCTGGCGCGGTTCCGCGACGAGGTGCGCAACGCGGTGGTGAGCGGCCTCGCGCCGAAGCGGGCCAAGGGCACCGCGACCGAGCAGAAGCGGATCAAGGAGCTGGAGCGCCAGCTGAAGCGCAGCCAGGCCGCGCTGGCGGAGACGGCCGCGCTCCTGGTGCTCCGAAAAAAAGCAGTCGCCCTCTGGGGGGAAGAGGGCGACGACACGTGACCGAAGACCGCGATGAGGCCCTCTCCCTCATCAACGAGGCAGTGCTCGCGGGGTGCCGCTTCGAGGCGGCCTGCGACGAACTCGACATCGATGCGCGAACCGTTCAGCGGTGGCGGGCGAGGCCCGACGGCCAGGACCGCCGGCGCGGCCCGAGCGAGGCGCCGAAGCAGAAGCTGTCGCCGGCCGAGCGCGCGAAGGTGCTCGCGGTCGCGAACACGCCCGAGTTCCGCAACATGTCGCCGAAGCAGATCGTCCCCCGCCTCACCGACCGTGGCGAATACGTCGCCTCCGAATCGACCTTCTACCGAGTCCTCCGCGAGGCCGGCCAGCTGCACCATCGCGGGCGTTCCAAGCCGAAGAGCAGCAAGCGGCCTGACGAGGCCGTGGCCACCGGCCCGAACCAGCTGTGGAGCTGGGACATCACGTACCTGCCGTCGGCCCAGCGCGGGAAGTTCTACTACCTGTACCTGTTCGTCGATGTGTGGAGCCGCCGCATCATGAAGGCCGTCGTGCATGCGGAGGAGAGCGCCGACTACGCGGCCGCGTTGCTGACCGAGGCCTCGCGCGAGCACGGCATCGGCCGCGATGAGCTGACGGTGCACTCCGACAACGGCGGCCCGATGACGGGCTCGACGATGCTCGCGACGATGCAGGCGCTCGGCATCATCCCGTCGTTCAGCCGGCCGAGCGTGAGCGACGACAACCCGTTCTCGGAGGCCCTGTTCCGGACGCTGAAGTACGTGCCGTCCTACCCGCGCAAACCCTTCGAGTCCGTCGAGGCCGCGTGGGCCTGGGTCGAGCGATTTGTCGCCTGGTACAATGGCGAGCACCGCCACAGCGCCATCGGCTTCGTCACCCCTGACGAACGCCATCGCGGCGTCGACGTCGATGTCCTCCTGGCGCGACGCCGCGTGTACGAGGCCGCGCGAAGCCGCCGGCCCGACCGCTGGAGTGGCGCCCCGAGGAAATGGGATGCGCCGGCCGAGGTCGCGCTCAACCCGCGCGAGCTCTCCACCCGAGCTCGGGCGGCGAGTTCGCTCCGCTGCGGAGCGGACTCGACGACGAGCATGGTGCCGCCGACGACACCGTCGGATGCGGCTACGACTCCGCGGCACCACGCCACAACGAGGGCTGCCGCATGAACCCGAGGCGGCAACTACCTTGACGCTCACCG
>JBKJLX010000021.1:0-17986 GCA_046596645.1 Polyangiaceae bacterium | reverse complement strand
GATAGCCCTTTTCGGAGAGACCGTTCAGCACCGCCGGCGCGTCGGGGTTCGCGGGCGAGACCTCGCCCTGAAGCAGCGCGTTGAACTCCTCGGTCTCGCTGGTGGTCAGCGTGCCGTCGACGTCGGTGACGATGATGGGCGTACCCGGCTCGACGACCTCGACCAGCACCGAGGTGTGGGAGAGGTCGCCGGCGACCACCAGCTCGAAGCGGTGCCGCCCGAGCCCGAGGATCTGCGGGAGCTGGAAGTAGACCCAGCCGCCGGTGTCCTCCACCCCCTCCACCGTCTCGTGCGCGCCCTCCTCCGTCGTCCAGACCGTGGCGATCTTCTCCCAGGCGCTGCCGCAGTCGCGGAGCATCCAGATGTCGACCTCCTCGTCCTTCAGGTCCTTGTCGAGGACGCCGTAGGTGAACTTCCCCATGATCCACACGGGGTCGCCGGGGTTCACGAACATGTCGCGCCCGCGGTGCACCGGGAAGCCGGTCGCGACCGCCGCCTCCGAGCTGTTGTGCTCGAAGTCCCGCTCCGGCCCGAGGTCGGGGAGCGGCGCGTCGCACGTCGGGATCGGCGGGCAGGAGGCCGCGCCCCCGGCGCCGGTGCTCGAGGTGACGGTGGTGGCGCCCGCACCGCCCTGGCCTGGGCCACCCCCACCTGCCGAGGGGCCGTCGTCGTCGTCGTCGTCGTCGCCCGAACCGACGCCGGTGTCGGTCGTGTCCGCGCCGCCCTGGCCGTCGATGGCGTCGTCCGCGCAGCCCGCGGCCGCGAGTGCGGCGGCGATCCAGAGGAGCAGGACCGAGGCTCGTGCTGCGCCGACCGGCATGGCGAGAGAGAATGTCACGGCCGGGGCGCGGCGTCGCCACCGAACCAGCGCGTGCGCCCGCGAGCAGGTCCCCGACGGCGGCGACGCGCCGGTGTCTGCGGCGTCCCCGGCTGCTAGCCTCGGCCGCCGTGCGGGCTGACCTCGATCGAACACGCGTGGTGGTGACCGGGGCCTCTAGCGGCATCGGCCGGGAGCTCGCCCGCCAGCTCGGGCCCCGCGCCTCGGCGCTCGCCCTGGTTGCGCGTCGACGCGACCGGCTCGAGGAGCTGGCCGCCGAGCTCGTGCGGGCGAACCCCGGCCTCGAGGTCCACGTCGTGCCGTGCGACCTCGCCGATCCCACGGCGACGCGCGCGCTCGGGCCGCAGCTGCTCGCGGCGCTGGGCGAGGTCGACGTGCTCGTCAACAACGCCGGCCTCGGCGTCATGGGCACCTTCGATCACAGCGAGCTGTCGCGGCTGCAGGGGATGATCGAGGTCAACGTCGGCAGCCTGGTCACCCTGACCCACGCCCTCCTCCCGGGCATGGTGGCGCGCCGGCGGGGCGCGGTGCTCAACATCAGCTCCGGCTTCGGCATGGCGTTCGCGCCCGGCTTCGCGGTGTACGTTGGCACCAAGCACTTCGTCACCGGCTTCACCGAGGCGCTGCGGCTCGACCTCCACGGCACCGGCGTCGTCGCCACCCAGGTCTGCCCGGGGCCGGTGGCCACCGAGTTCGAGGACGTCGCCGGCAACTTCACCGGACAGGAGGTCCCCGGCCTGGTGCAGATCTCGCCGGCGCAGTGCGCGCGCGAGGCGCTGAACGGCCTCGAGCGCGGCGAGGCCATCGTCTACCCCGGGTTCCTCATCCGCGTGGGGATGAACCTGCTGGGGTGGACGCCCCGCTTCGCGCAGCGCCTGGTGATGCAGCGCGCCGGCCGGTGGCTGCGCGAGCGCCACGAGCGGATGGCCGACGTGGCCGCCGCAGCGACGCCCCGAGGGTCGATCCGATGAGCGACGCGCCCAGCTTCCCCGAGGACCTGAACCTCGCCGACTATTTCCTCTTCGACCGCCTGGACGAGGGCCTGGCCGAGGATCCGGCGATCCTCTTCGGCGGGCGTCGCTCCAGCTACGCCGAGGTGGCGCAGCGGGTGCGTGAGCTGCAGCGCTTCTTCGCCGCGGCGGGCATCCGCCGCGAGGAGCGCGTGCTCACCATCCTCCACGACGTCCCCGCCTTCGCGTGGTCGTTCTTCGCGACGCTGCACCAGGGCGCGGTGGTGGCGATGGGCAACCCCGAGGCGCCGGCGGACGACCTCGCCTACCTGATCCGCTACACGCGCGCCTCCGCCGTCGTCACCATCCCGCGAGCCGCCGCCGCCATCGCGGAGACGCTGCGCGACGAGCAAGCGCGCGGCGGCCTGCGCGCGCTGGTGCTCGCGGTCGAGGTCGCCACCGGCGAGGACGTCAGCCTGGACCCGCCGATCCCCGAGAGCCTGCTCCCGCTTCATCCCGTCGGCATCGGCACGGCCCTCGGACGCGGCCGCCAGCATCTCGAGAAGGGTGAGCACGCACCGCCCGCCACCCACCGCGACGATCCGGCGATCTGGCTGTTCACTTCGGGCTCCACCGGCCTCAGCAAGGCCGCCATCCACGCCCACGGCGACTTCGCTTTCAACACCGAGGTCTACGCCAAGCGCACCGTCGGCTACCGCCGCGGCGACGTGACGGTCAGCGTGCCCCGCCTCTTCTTCGGGTACGCGACCGGAACCAACCTGATGTTCCCCTTCGCGGTGGGCGCGACCACGGCGCTCTTCGCCGAGCGACCGACGCCGGAGAACCTCGCCTCGGCGATCGAGCGGCACCACCCGACGATCGTCACCAACGTGCCGACGATGATGTCCAAGCTGCTCGACGCCGACGACGCTCAGCGCGAGCGCGGCGAGCGCCCGCTCGACCTCTCGAGCGTCCGCTTCTGCCTGTCGGCGGGCGAGGCCCTGCCAGAGGCCCTCTATCAGCGCTTCCGCGAGCGCTTCGGAGGCGACGTCTACGACGGCATCGGCTCGGCGGAGATGTTCCACATCTACTGCTCGAACCGGCCCGGCGACGTGCGCCCCGGCACCCTCGGCACCGCGGTCGAAGGCTACGACCTCCGCCTGCTCCCCGACGACGCCGAGGGGCCCGGCGCCCCCGAGGTGGCGGACGGTGAGAACGGCGTCCTCTGGGTGCGCGGCCCCTCCGCGGCGATGGGCTACTTCGAGGATCGCGAGAAGAGCTTCGCCACCTTCTACGGCGCGTGGTGCCGCACCGGCGACCTCTTCCGCAGGGATTCCAGGGGCTCCTACGTGTTCGCCGGGCGCGCCGACGATCTGCTCAAGGTGAGCGGCATCTGGGTGGCGCCAGTCGAGGTGGAGGACTGCCTGGTGCGGCACGAGGCGGTCGTCCAGGCCGCAGTGATCGGCGCGGAGGATGAGGGGCTGGTCAAGGTGAAGGCCTTCGTCGTCCTCCAGGCCGACGTCCGCACCGAGGACATGGTCGCGCTCGCGGCCCTCGCCGACGAGCTGCGCGAGCTGGTGAAGGCGCGCCTCAGCAGGCACAAGTATCCTCGCTGGGTGGTCTTCTGCGACGAGCTGCCGAAGAACGACCGCGGCAAGGTCGACAAGCGCCTCCTGAAGGAGCGCGAGCGCCGCGGGGAGAACCCCCGTGGCCATTGAGGCCGATCCCATCGCCGAGCGCGGGCGCCGCCTCGTCGACCACACGACGACGTCCCTCGCCGCCCTGCACGCGCAGTGCCGCTCGCTGGGCCGGCCGCTGGTCGCGCTGCTCCCGGTGGGCTCGGTGGAGCCGCACGGGCCGCACCTGCCGCTCGGCACCGACACCCTGATCTCGGAGGCGGCGGCGCTGCGCGCGGCCGGGCGGCTGGCGACGCGCGGGGTCGAGGCGCTGCTCGCGCCGGCCCTGCCCTACGGCGTCACCGACTTCGCCGCTGGCTTCGATGGCGCGGTGAGCTTGCCGGCGCCGGCCCTGACCCAGGTGGTGCGGGCGGTGCTCGACGCGCTCCTCGCGTCGGGCTTCGACCAGGTGACGGTGGTGAACAACCACCTCGAGCCCGCGCACGACGCGGCGGTGCGTGCCGCGCTGGAGGGGCTGCCTCCGGGCCGGGCCGCCGTCGCCTGCCCTCTGTCCCGTCGCTGGGCGCGCACGCTGTCGCCCGAGTTCAAGAGCGGCGCCTGCCACGCCGGCGCCTACGAGACGTCGCTGGTCCTCGAGATCGCGCCCGCCCTGGTGGACCTGGAGGCGGCGTACCGCCTGCCCGAGGTGCCGGTGAGCCTCTCCGACGGGATCCGCGCAGGCCGCACCACGTTCCGCGCCATGGGCCTCGACGGCGCGTACGCCGGCGCACCGGCGGCGGCGACCGCGGCCCACGGCGACGAGCAGCTCGACCTCCTCGCGGCCATGGTCGAGGGCGAGGTCGTCGACTCGCTCGCCGCTCGCTGACCACCGCGCCGCAAGCGCTGCGCTATCGTGTCGCTTGTGACCGAGGAGGGCCGACCGACGCTGCAGCTGGAGAACGCCAGCCTCGGCTGGCGATCGATCGGCTGGCGCAAGGCGGTCTCCTGGTGGCTTCTCGCGCTGGGCGCCGGCGCCGGCGTCATCGGCTACCCGGACAGCATGGTCGGCCCCGTCGCCCTGGCGTCGATCGGCGGCACGCTCCTCCCCTGGTACTACGCGGCCAGCTGGTCGAACCTGTGGTCGCCGCCCGACGTCCAGGCGATCGGCGGCGTGCGGGTCGACGAGAAGTCGCTCAGCGTGGAGGCCCACGGCAAGCGCTTCTCCATCCTGCTCGACCGCATCGGCACCCGCACCGCTTGGCAGGACCGCCGCGGCTTCATCACCCACTTCAAGGCGAAGAACGGCGACGCGATCACCGTCGTCCACGAGCGGCCGGAGGCAGCGCAGGCGCTCCTCCAGGCGGCGGGGGAGCGGGTGCACCTCGACCGCATGAGGCTCACCTCGTGGGTCCAGCGAGGCAGCGGGCGCGAGGCCCTGCTCGGCCTGGCGCTGTTCGGCTGCACCACCATGCTGCCGGTGGTCCTCATCGCCGGCGCCGTCGCGCTGATGAGCGCGGAGAGCAGCACCATCGGGTGGTGGGCCTTCGGCGCGGTGGCCACGCTGATGGTCGCGGCGCTGGTCTACCTCCTCGATCGCGCGGTGGCCGAGCCGGAGATGACGGCGGGGGCAGACGGCCTCCACCTCCGCGGGGCGGTCGCCCGCCGCTTCGTCCGCTTCAAGGACCTCGACGCCGCCTCCCTCGATCCGCACGGGATCCGCCTCGCGTACCGCCACGGCAAGAGCGAGCTCCTCGGGATGTGGCGTCACGGCATGATGACGCTCCCCGACAACCCGGAGGTGGACCAGCAAGAGCGTCACGGCCCGCTGGCGACCGAGCTCCTCCACAAGCGGGCGCGCATCCTCGAGCGCATCCAGGCCGGCATCGCCGCCAAGGGGCAGACCCTCCTCGGCGACGCGCAGCTCGCGCTCCTCGATCGCAAGGGCCGGCCCGCCGCCGACTGGCGGTCGGCCATGGACGCGCTCCTCGCGCGGTCCGAGGGCGGCTACCGCGAGGTGCGCCTCGATCCCGATGCCCTCGCGCGCGTCGCCGAGAACCCGGCCCAGCCGCCCGATCGGCGGATCGGCGCCGCGCTCGCCCTGTCACGCGTCGAGGATCCGCACGTGCAGCGGCGCCTCCGCTTCGCGGTGGAGACCTGCGTGGACGAGCGCCTGCGCGTCACCCTGGACCGGGCGACGCGCGGGGAGATCGTCGACGAGGAGCTGGCCCTGATCGAGGCCGACGCCGCCGCGCAGTCCGAGCGCGCCGGCGCCCGTCGATGACCAGACCCTTCGGCCCCGAGGGCCCGACGCTGAGGGAGCTGCTTCAGCAGGCGCTGGCGTCGACGGAGAAGGGCTACGACCTGCTGGCCTCGCGCTTCGACGCGACGCCTTTTCGGACGCCGGACGCGGTGGTGTCGCGCGCGTTGTCGGTGGTGGGCGACGTCGATGACGCCCTCGACCTCTGCTGCGGCACCGGCGCCGGGCTGGTGCAGCTCCTGCCGCGCACGCGGCGGCGCCTGGTGGGGGTGGACTTCAGCGCCGGGATGCTCGGCGCGGCGAAGTCGCGGCTCGGGTTGGCCGCGGAGGGCAACGCGCCGCGGGTCGAGCTCCAGCGGCGGGATCTCTTCGCGACGACGTTCGAGGAGGAGTTCGATCTCGTCACCTGCTTCGGCGCCTTCGGCCACGTCCCGGTGGAGGCGGAGCCGCGCTTCGTCCGCCTGGTGCGCCGCGCGCTGCGGCCCGGTGGCCGCTTCGTGTTCGTCACCGCCGAGCGGCCGCCGCGCTTCTCGCGCAGCCACCTCGTCTCCACCGCGTTCAACGCTGCGATGCGCGTGCGCAACGCCGCCGTCTCGCCGCCGTTCATCATGTACTACCTGACCTTCCTCCTGCCCGAGGTGACGCGCCTCCTCCTCTGGGAGGGGCTGGAGCCGGCGGTGCACGACGACGTGCGCTTTGCCCCCCCGTTCGATCGCCTGCGCCTCGTGGTCGCGACCAGGACTGGCTAGAGCCGGTCTCCATCGGGCCGCGAGACACGCGGGGCGAGCCACTCATTTCTGAAACGCGCAGCGCAACGCTGAACGCTGGCGAACCGCCTCGCGTGCGTGGCGATACAGCCATGCTTGCGAAATCGCTGGGGCGGACCGAGGGGGCGGCGGCGGCCCGTTTCTCGCTACGTGGGCGGGTGGAGATTCGGCCGTGACGTTGAACTTCGAACCCCTGCCCCGCGCACGCGACGACGAGGGGACCGCCGCCACCGACGACGACGAGCCCCTCTCGCAGCATCAGTGCGTCGTGTGTCGCACGACGTCGCCGGCCACGCGGACGGCGCACACCCTGATCAGCGCCCAGCACGGCTGGCGCGTCGGTCGCACGGCGCTGAAGTCGGGCGGGTTCCTGTTCGAGTGGCATTGCCCCACCTGCTGGGCCCGCGCGCGCAAGCAGAAGGGCAGCGCGCTGTGAGCGACGGCGTGCGGCCCTCGCCGCGCGCAGAGCAAATTTGGCCCGACCGGTGGCGGGCTGCTAGCCGCCGGACATGCGTCGGTGGGTGCTCTTGCCACTGTCCGCGCTCGCCATCGCGAGCGCGAGCTGCCCCGCGCCCGCCGGTCTCCGCGAGCGGATCGCTGCCGAAGTAGCCGGCAATGCGCGGCTCGCGGCCCTGCTGCCCGCCCTCGCGGCGGAGGTGCCGGTCCCCGGCGGCGACGTGGTGGCGGTGCGCGAGAGCGCCGACGTCGCGACGCGGCGCGTGGACGCGGCGCTGGAAGGGGACGCCGACCTGGACGCCGACCTCGACGCGGTCGACGACCTCGACGGCGCGGCCGAGCCGGAGCCCGAGCTGGCCGAGGCGGCCGACGACTGGGGCCTCGCCCAGGCCGACGAGCCGGCACCCGAGGAAGACGACGACGCACCGGCGCCGGAGGTCGGGGCCGGCCCTGCTCCGGTCGGGCAGGCGGATCCCGAGGGGCCGTTCCTCGCCTCGATCGCCCGCGAGACCTGGGTCTACGCCGAGCCGCGCTTCAAGAGCCGGCGCATCGGCTACCTGCGCGCAGGGGCGGTGGTGCGCCGCGCCGCCGAGCCGGCGGCGACCGGCAAGCGCTGCCGGACCGGCTGGTTCCGCATCGAGCCGCGCGGCTACGTCTGCGCGGAGCGCACGGCGACCCTCGACGTCCACCACCCGGTGGTGGAGGCCTCGCAGGTGCGGCCCCGCCCCGAGGGGCTCCCCTACGGCTACGCGATGAGCCGCAACCCGACGCCGGCGCTCTACGCGCGCCTCCCCAGCGAGGAGCAGCAGCGCAAGGCGGAGCCCGACCTCGCCGGGCACCTCCGCAAGGTGGAGCGCCTCGGGGCGAACAAGGACTTCGTCCCCCTTCCCCTGCTGCCGGAGGCGACGCCGCCAGCGCTCCTCTACCGGCAGTCACTGCCCGCCCTGGGCGACAGCCCCCCGCGCGGCGACCGCTTCCTCCTCGGCTACGCCCGCATCCGCTCAGGGTTCGCGATCCTGTCGCAGTTCGAGCACGAGGGGCGCCGCTTCGGCCTCACCGCCGAGCTGCTCACCATCCCCCTCGATCGCACCCGCTGGGTGAAGCCATCGACCTTCCGCGGCGTGAAGCTGGGCGAGGCCATCGACCTGCCGCTGGCGTTCGTGACCAGGCGCCACGCCACCCGCTTCGTGGTGAACGAGGCGGGTCGCCGCGCGCCGGGCCCCGCGCTCGAGCACCGCGAGGCGGTCGCGCTCAGCGGCCGCGCCGAGGGCGCCTTCCTCGAAGCGAAGGACGGTACCTGGCTCCGGGCCGAGGACGTGGTCCGCCTCGATCGCTTCGGTCACCGACCGTCGTGGGCGCAGGGGGACCGAAAGTGGATCGACGTATCGATCCTCAAGCAGGCGCTCATCGCCTACGAGGGCGAGCGGCCGGTGTACGCCACGCTGGTCTCCACCGGCCGCGACGGCATCGGCGACCCCAAGGAGACGCACTCCACCATCCAGGGCGCGTTCCTGGTCCACACCAAGCACGTCACGGTGACGATGGACGGCGACGACGCGGGCGATGAGTTCGATCTCCGCGACGTGCCCTGGGTCCAGTACTTCACCGACGGCTACGCGCTCCACGCCGCGTACTGGCATGACGACTTCGGGACGCCTCGCAGCCACGGCTGCGTGAACCTCTCGCCGCTGGATGCCTCGCACCTGTTCACGTGGACCGATCCGCCCGTCCCCGACGGGTGGCACGCGGCGCTGTCCCTGACCCAGCGCACGCTCGTCCACACGCATCCCTGATTCATCTCTGACTTCATCTCTGACTTCGTCTCTGACGTCTCACCCCCTGACTCGTCCCGAGGGTCCCGCATGAAGCTCGGCCTCGTCTGCCAGTCCTCGACGCCTCCTCCTCCCGGGGTCGCCACCTCGACGGTCCCCTTCGCCGGTGATAGCGACGAGGAATGGACGCCGCTGCCGCCCTCGGTGCGCTTGCCCTCCTTGCCGCCGCCGCCGGCGTCGGAAACGCGGGCTGTGGCGCGGGGTCCGGCCAAGACGCGGAAGACCCGAGCGCCGGGGCGACCGCGCGCGGCGTGAAGCCCGCGGGGGGCGCGATCACCTCCGGCGAGGTCAACCAGGTCCACTCGCGGGTCGCCGCGGCCCTCCGCTCCGCAGGCCAGCCCTGCCGCGCCAGCGGCGACCGGGTGATCTGCACGGGCGACGGCGAGCGCAGCGCCAGCTTCTACGTCGTCTACCGCGCCTACCCGGCGCGACTGCTGTTCGGCTCGCCGTGGCGCCTGCAGGGCGGCTGCGGGGAGGCGGCCGCCGCGCTCAACGCCTTCAACTGGGAGTACGACGAGCTCAGCGCGAGCTGCGACGAGAAGGGCACGGTGATCGTCCAGGGAGCGTACTTCATCCCCGAGGGTGGGCTCACCGCGCGCGACGTCGTCAGCTACGCGAAGTGGTGGACGCTCGCCGAGGTGCGCGCGCTCCAGGCCAGCCCGGTGGGGCCGCTCCTCCAGTGAGCTCTGGTATCGTCGCGCGGTGAGCGACACCAGCGACATCGCCATCCGCATCGTCCTCGAGGGCCCGGGCAAGAACGCCCTCTCCAGCCCGCTCATGGCCAAGGCCCTGGGCGAGGTGCGCGCCGCGGGGAGCCGACCCATCGTGCTGACCGGCGCGGGGGACGCGTTCAGCGCCGGGCTCAACCTGAAGGAGCTGGCCACCCTCGACCTCGAGGGGATGACGCGCTTCCTCGGCCTGCTCCGCGAGCTGGTGGTCGCGCTCTACCTCCACCCGGCGCCGACCGTCGCGCTCATCAACGGCCACGCCATCGCCGGCGGCTGCATCCTGGGCCTCGCCTGCGATCTGCGCGTGGTCCGGGCGGAGCCTTCGATCCGCGTCGGCCTCAACGAGACCGCGCTGGGCCTGGAGTTCCCGCCGGCCATCCTGCGCCTGGTGCGCGCGCGGGTGTCGCCCCACGCCATCGACCGCGTGGTGCTCGAGGCGGGCCTCCACCCCCCGGAGGAGGCGGCGCGCCTCGGCCTCGTCGACGAGGTGTCGACCGACCCCGAGGGCACGGTCGCAGCGCGGCTCTCCACGCTCGCCGGCCACCCGCGCCCGACCTATGCCAGCGCCAAGCAGGCGCTCCGCCGCGGTCTGCTCGACGAGAGCGAGGCGGAGCTGAAGCGCTATCGCGAGGAGCTGCTGCCGCTCTGGGCCAGTGACGAGGTGAAGATGCGCATCGCCAGCGCGCTGAAGAAGCGCGCGTAGCGCGCCGATAGTCCCGACGCGCCTGGAGCGCGCTCCGCGCGCGCGCGACGCGCGATGGCGCGTCACCAGAGCTTCCACCACGGCTTGCCCGCGGATGCGGGCGCCGCCACCAGCGCCCGATCGGGCGAGAGATCGGCGTGCGCTTCGCTCTCCATGATCAGGTCGATCATCGTCGCGGCGCCGACGGCCCGCTTGGTCTCCACCTCCTCGGGGAACAGGGGAAAAACGCGAAGCACGTCGATCGTCCTGCCGTCGTCGGTGGTCGCGTGGCCCACGTCGCCCATGGGGAGGAGGAAGAACGCCGTGAAGCGGGTGCCCGGCAGCTCGCCCTGCGCGTCCACCAGGTTCCCGGCCTCCAGGCGACGTCCCGTGACGTGCGGCAGCTGCGCCAGCGCGTGCATCCAGAGGTTCGCCCAGTTCGCGCGCGGATCGCTGGTCGCCGCCACACTGCCCAGGGCGGGGACCACGCCGAGCCTCGCGCCGTCCAGCCCGCGAATGACCGGCCCCGGCGCGGCGCTGCCGGCGAACGGCCAGTCGCGCGGAAGGAGCAGCAACAGCTCGTGCTCGCCGGCGGGGCCCTCCGACGGCTCCGGCTGGCGACGATCGCTCATGCCGCACGTGTAGAGGACGTGCGCCGGCGAGGCCGTGGTCGGCGGACAGAGGTGCACCCGCGAGGTCACCGCCGCGCCCTCCGCGCCCAGGATGTCGCGCAGGAAGCCGTCGAGGTGATCGGCCGGCAGCTGCAGCTCGTGCGTCGCGCGGAAGCCGAGGTCCGCCATGAGCGCGTCCATCGCCCGCTCCGTCGCAGGCAGGGGGGCGACGGGGCCACGCGCACCGGGCGCGCTCGCGGCGCCGCCACTCACTTCCGCAAGCGCTTCGCGAAGAGCGCGTGGTCGACGCTGAGGCGGCCGGGACCGACCAGCATGAGCATCGCGACGACGGCGCCGTGCAGCCCCGCCAGCTCCCAGTTCGGCCCCTTGCCCACGTAGGGCTGCCCCTGACGGATGTGGGTCGAGGCGGCGACCAGCATCGTCAGCAGGATGCCGAGACCGGCGACCGGCGTGAGGAACCCCGCGGCGATGCAGATGCCGCCGAAGAACTCGCACACCGCGGCGATGGCCTGGGCGGGCGCGGGGAACTTGTCGCCGGCCCAGGCGAAGGGATTCACGATCTTGCCTGAGCCATGGATGGCCATCGCGCTCCCCGCGGCGACGCGCAGGATCAGGAGCCCGACCGACCCGCGCAGGCCGAGGCCCCCGTGCTCGGAGAACGTCTGCGGGTACAGCCGGGCCAGCAAGGTGGAGAGGAGGCTCGGGCCACCGGTCGTCATCGCGGGAGGATGACGCACGAAGGGCCGCGGGGTAAGTCGCGTGTTGCCATGGCCGAGCCCCTCTCCCTCGACGATCTCATCGGAATGGACGCCCTCCTCACCGAGGAAGAGCGGCTCATCCGCGGCACCATCCGACGCTTCGTGCACGAGCGTTACCTCCCGCGGGCCGCTCAGTTGTTCGAGGAGGAACAGTTCGCGACCGACCTCATCCCGGCGATCGCCGAGCTGGGCATCCTCGGCGGCAGCCTCACCGGCTACGGCTGCGCCGGCATGGGCGCGGTCGCCTACGGCATGGCCCAGCAGGAGCTCGAGTACGGCGACAGCGGCCTGCGCAGCTTCGTCAGCGTGCAGGGCTCGCTGGCGATGTTTCCCATCTGGAAGTTCGGCAGCGAGGAGCAGAAGCAGCGCTGGTTGCCGCAGATGGCCGCGGGCAAGGCGATCGGCTGCTTCGGCCTCACCGAGCCCGACAGCGGCTCCGACCCCGGCTCGATGAAGACCCGCGCCCGGAAGGAGGGCAGTGACTGGGTGCTCTCTGGCACCAAGATGTGGATCACCAGCGCTCCGGTCTGCGACCTCGCCGTGGTGTGGGCGAAGACCGGCGAGTCGGACGACCCGAGGAGCGTGCGCGGCTTCATCGTCGAGCGCGGCATGAAGGGCTTCGAGACGCCGACCATCCACGGCAAGATGAGCCTGCGCGCCAGCCCCACCGGCGAGATCGTCCTCGACGGATGCCGGGTGCCGGAGTCGAACGTGCTCCCCGGCGTGGAGGGGCTCAAGGGACCCCTCGCGTGCCTCACCCAGGCTCGGTTCGGCATCTCCTTCGGCGCGCTGGGCGCGGCGCGCGCCTGCTACGACGCCGGGGTCGCCTACGCGCGCGAGCGCGTCCAGTTCGGCGTGCCCATCGCCAGCAAGCAGCTGGTGCAGGAGAAGCTGGTCGGCATCGCGATGGACATCGCGAAGGGCACGCTCCTCTCGATGCACTACGGGCGCATCAAGGAGAAGACCGGCTTCCTCCACAACGCGCAGGTGTCGCTTTGCAAGAAGCACAACGTCGGCATCGCGCTCCAGGCTGCGCGCACCACCCGCGCCATCCTCGGCGGCAACGGGATCCTCCTCGAGTACCCGGCCATCCGCCACATGCTGAACCTGGAGAGCGTCTACACCTACGAGGGGACGGACGACGTCCACACCCTCATCCTGGGGCATGCCCTCACCGGTCACAGCGCGTTCTAGCGAATCAGACTCGCGCACGATTCCGTCGCGGGCGGTGTCACGGCTCGCCGGGACTGCGGACACACACGAGCAGAACGTCGCGCCACCCGGCGCGCCCCTTATCCGAGGACAGAATCCATGAAGCCCCGAGCTCTGCACGCCCTTCTCCTCGCCCCCCTCGCGTCGAGCATGCTTCTCACCGGCTGTGACTCCGCCGCCGGCGGCGGCGGCACCGGCGGCGGCGGAGGGGGCGACGGCGACGGCGACGGCGACGGCACGTGCGCCTACGAAGGGCAGTCGTACGAGGTCGGCGACTCCTTCCCCTCCACGGACGGTTGTAACACCTGCTCCTGCGGCGAGGACGGCAGCGTCGCCTGCACCGAGATGGGATGCGTCGACGGCTGCGTCGACGAGGCGGGCGTGCAGCACGAGGCCGGAGACTCCTTCCCCTCGACGGACGGCTGCAACACCTGCACGTGCACCGAGGACGGCGGCGTCTCCTGCACCGAGATCGCCTGCGGCGGCTGCGAGTCCGGCGGCGAGAGCGTCGCGGTGGGCGAGTCCTTCCCCTCGCCGGACGGCTGCAACGACTGCTCGTGCACGGCGGACGGTACGGTCACTTGCACCGAGATCGCGTGCGCCTGCGATCCCGACGTGGCCTGCGCCGAGGTGCTCACCTGCTTCGGTGACCTCCTCTACCCGACCGCGTGCGGCCCCCAGAACTGCGACGAGCCGATCGGCCCCTGCGAGGGGACGTGCGACCCGACACTGGTCTGCGGTGAGGCGCTCTCCTGCTTCGACGGCCAGCTCTTCCCCACCACCTGCGGCCCCGCGAACTGCGACCAGCCGATGGGCCCCTGCGACGGTGGCGAGTGCGACCCCACGCTGGTCTGCTCCCAGGCCCTCAGCTGCTTCGACGGCCTGCTCTACCCGACCGGCTGCGGGCCCGCGAACTGCGACGACCCCATCGGCGAGTGCTCCAACCCCGGGTGTGATCCTACCCTCGCCTGCGGCGAAGCGCTGACCTGTGTCGACGGTCAGCTCTACCCGACGACCTGCGGTCCCTCGAACTGCGACGAGCCGATCGGGCCCTGCGATTCACAGCAGTGCGATCCCGAGCTGCAGTGCGCTCAGGTGCTCACCTGCAGCGAGGGCCAGCTCTACCCCACCGGCTGCGGGCCCGCGAACTGCGACGAGCCGATCGGCGTCTGCGGCGAGGAGCCGGGGTGCGATCCCGACCTCGCCTGCGGCCAGGCCGAGAGCTGCATCGACGGCCAGCTCTACCCGACCACCTGCGGCCCCGCGAACTGCGACCAGCCCAGCGGCGGCTGCTGACCGCGACGCGGAGGACCTCGACGAGCGGCGGCGCGCCCCGCGCGGGCGCGCACGCCTCACGCGACGCGCCCTGCCGATGGACGTGACGCGGATCAGGGAAAGAGCTGGACGGAGAGGCCGGCGAGCGACGCGATCACCCAGACCCCGACGCCGACGGCCACCGCCACGCGGGCGCTCGACTCGCGCGCGAGGACGAACAGCGACGGCAGGTTGACGATGGGACCGGCGACGAGCACGGCGATCGCCACGCCGGGTGGGGCGCCTAGCTGCACCAGCAGGAGCGCGATCGGGATCTCGAAGAAGGTCGGCAGCGCGATCAGCGTGGCGAGCAGTGCCACCAGCACGACCGCCGGTGCGCCTCCGAGCGACGAGAGCCTGGCGGCATGCGGCAGGAGGAGCGCGGAGAGCAGCACGCCGACGACGATCAGCGGCACCGTGACCAGGGTCATGTAGCCGAGGTTCTTCACGAACGAGAGCGCGAGCGACCTCCACGTTGCGGGGAGCTCGACGTCGGTGACCGCCCGAGAAGGCCCTCGCCCAGGCGTCAGTCCCGCTCCGAGCCAGCGGCCCACGGAGGGCGCCAGCGCGAGGACCACCAGGGCCGCGCCGACGACGCGAAGCGCACCGAAGCGGGCGGGCATCACCGTGAACGTGATCGCCAGGGCGGCCACGTTCAGTCCAGGCGCCGCCAGCATCATCGCCAGGGCGGAGCCGAGGCGCGCCCCGCGCTCGTAGACCCCCGTGAAGATCGGCGTGACGCAGCAGGAGCAGAGCATCAGCGGGGCGCCAGCGAGCGCGCCGGCCACCGTGCCTGTCGCACCGCGCCTCCCGAGGACCGAGGCGATCCACGACGGGGGCAGCGCCGCGCGCACGACCGCACCGATGACGATGCCGTAGGTGAGGGCCGGCCAGATCCGGCGGAAGTAGTCGAGGGTGGACGCCATCACGCCGCCCTCCATCAGGATCGTCGGCGTGACGGAGAGCCGACCGGTCGCATCCACCCCCTGCACCGCGCGAAACGCGCCCCCCCACTTGTAAAAAAAGAGGGCGCTGAGGACCGCCAACAGAAGCCCGACGGCCGCCAGCCGCACCCCCGGCGCCGGCCTCGGCGCTTCGCACGCGATCGGTGAGGACGCCGTCATCGCGACTTGCGCTCCACGCGGACGGTTCCGCTCGCGCCCTCGGTGAGCTCACCGACCACCGCGGCGCACGCCGCGCCGCCGGCCTGGAGCGCCGCGACGAGCTCGCTCACGCCTCCGGGCGAGACCGCGATCAGGAGCCCGCCCGAGGTCTGTGCGTCGCAGAGGACGAGCTGCTCGTGCTTGTCCACGTCCGCCGCGTACGCGACCGACTCCGCGAGGAACCGCCAGTTCGCGTGGGTGCCGCCCGGCGCGATCCCTTCGCGGACGTAGGTCCACGCCGCCGGCAGCACGGGCACCGCGTCGAGCCAGACCGTCGCGCTGCAGGCGCTGCCCCGCACGATGTTGCGGAGGTGGCCGAGGAGGCCGAAGCCGGTGATGTCGGTGCCGGCGTGGACCGCGCCCCCGGGTCCGATCCCGACGCGCTCCATCGCTTCTCCGCCAGCGCGGTTGAGCGTGGACATCAGGCGCACGGCGTCCCGTATCGCGCCGCTCGGATCCTTGTCCTGCTTGGCGGCGGTGGTGACGATGCCGAGGCCGAGGGGCTTCGTGAGGACGAGGACGTCCCCGGCTCGGCCGCCTGCGTTCGTGAGCACGCGATCGGGGTGAACGGTGCCGGTCACCGCGAGCCCGTAGATGGGCTCGTCCGTCTTGATGGTGTGCCCGCCGACCAGGTCGATCCCTGCCTCCTTCGCCTTCTCGGCGCCGCCACGGAGGATGTCGCCGAGGATGGCGGGGTCCAGATCGGCGTCCGGGAATCCGACGAGGTTGAGGGCCGTGATCGGACGACCGCCCATCGCGTAGACGTCGCTGAGGGCGTTGGCCGCTGCGATGGCGCCGAACTCGTAGGGATCGTCCACGATCGGCGTGAAGAAGTCTGTGGTCAGGACCAGCGCGAGGTCGGGGCTGAGCCGGTACACGGCCGCGTCGTCCGCGGTGGCGCTTCCCACGATCACGTTGGGATCGGTGATCGGCGGCAGCCGACTCAGGAGCGGGAAGAGGAAGCCCGGTGGGTGCTTCGCCGCGCAGCCGGCTCGCTTGGCGATCTGGGTCAACCGGACGGTCATCGCCCACGACGTAATTCAGTCGCGGGGCGGAGACCACCCGTACGGTTCCGATCGGCGGCTGGCTCGTCGCCGCCAGACCACCACCCGGCTCGGCCGAGCGAGCTCAGCCGAGCGCGCAGGTCCGGAAGCCGGCGAACATGTCGGCCCGGTCGGGGCTGTAGAAGTTGCGCCAGGTGGTGCGGAGCAGACGGGCACGGGTCGCCCACGAACCGCCGCGCAGCACCTTGTGGCCCGTGAACCAGGGGGCGGAGTACTCCGCGTAGGGATCGAGGACGAAGCCCGGGTACGCCGCGAAGTCGCTCGAGGTCCACTCCCAGACGTTGCCGTACATCTGACGGCACCCCACGGCACTGTCCCCATCCGGGTGTGCCGCGACATCGACGGCGCCCCCGGCGCGCCCGTCGAGGTTCGCATGGCGCGGTTCGGGCCGCGCCTCGCCCCAGGGATGGCGATGCTTGCGGGGCGAGGCCGCGGCGAGCTCCCACTCGGCCTCGGTGGGGAGCCGCCGGCCCGCCCATCGGGCGTAGGCGTCGGCCTCGTGGTAGGAGACGTGAGTCACCGGTTGATGCGGCGCCAGCGGCTCGAGGCGATCCCAGCGCCGGGCGCTCCAGGTCCCGTCGTCGCCGCGCTCCCAGCCCCGCGGGCGCAGCGCGCCGTGCGCGACGCGCCAGCACCACCCGTCGGGCGACCAGCACCCCCGCTCGGCATAGCCGCCCGCCTCGACGAACTCGATGAACGCGGCGTGGGTCACCGGCGCGCGGGCCATCCGGAACGCGCCCACGTCCACCGGGTGTGCCCACTTCTCGTTGTCGAAGACGAAGCGCTCGCGTGGGCCACCCCCGGGGCCCGCCGCGTCGAGGGCGCCGAGGAGGTACCGGGTGGCGCTCACGGCCACGTCCCCCGGCAGGGGGCCAGCGCCCTCCCCGGCGCCGCGGGCCCGCGCGAACGCGGGGGGGCATGCGTAGCCGAGGGACTGACGCGACATGGCGAGCGCCTCGCCGTGCATGTCCTCGTGGAAGAGCGCGAGGAGGTGGAAGTAGCCGTCCTCGTCCACACCGTCGCCGACCGCAGCGGTCGCCGCGGCGAGGGTCCCGGCGAGGTACGCCAGCGTCGCGTCGCGGTCCGGCAACGGCAGATCCCAGCGCGAGTCGTGCGCGACCTTCGCCGAGTCGTAGAGCGCATCGCCGGCGGCGAGCAGGGGCGAGCGCCCCCGCGCGTGGCGGAGGACCCATCGCTCCTGGAACCACGCGAGGTGTCCGAGCTCCCATCGGACCGGATTGACGGTGCGGAGCCGGGGCCCGAGCCACTGCACGTCGTCGAGGTCGAGCACGAGGCCGAGGGTGTGGGCCCGCGCGTCGAGGAGCTCCCGGCGGAGCTCGTGGAAACGGTCCTCCGCCACGACGGAGATTCTATGCTGCCTCGCCGTGCGGATCCTCCTGGTCTGTCCTGCGCCCCCGCGCTCGCGGCTCGGCAACCGGATCACCGCCCTGCGGTGGCGGCAGCTGCTGGTGGAGCTCGGCCACTCGGTCGCGATCGTCACCGATCTGGGCGAAGAGACGCGGCGCACCTGGGACGTTCTCATCGCCCTCCACGCGCGCCGCTCGGCCCATGCGGTCCGCGTTGCCCGAGCGCGGTTCCCCGAGCGCCGCATCGTCGTGGTCCTCACAGGGACCGACCTCTACGCCGACATCCACGTCGCGCCCGAGGCCCGGCGATCGCTCGAGCTCGCCGATGCGCTGGTGGTGCTGCACGGCCT
>JBKJLX010000795.1:0-11447 GCA_046596645.1 Polyangiaceae bacterium | reverse complement strand
CGGCATACACGGCGAGCGGCGCACCACCGATCACGGCGATCGCCGCGGCGCTCGGCCCGAAGGAGTCGACGCCGCTCGCGCTCACCACCTCGTCGTCCGGGCTGAAGGAGGCTCCGTCGTGTCGCGCGTAGTAGTGGAAATCGGTCAACGCGCCGTGGAAGGTGGCGTGCGCGTCGCCGTCGCCCCCCGAGGCCAGGGCCGGCGTGTCGTCGGTGGTGATGGCGCCGCCCACCGGCGCGATCGACGTCCAGGTGGAGCCGTTCCACGCCGTGTAGATCAGCGTGTCCGACAGGGCGCGGATGAGGCCGGTCGCGAGCGCGGGGCCGCGCATGGCCAGCGCCGGGCGCGACGACGCCTGGAAGGTGCCTGCCACCTCATCGCTGTCCCAGACGCCCTCCTCCCGCGCGGCGCGGAAGGCGCCGGTGGCGCCGGTGGCGAGCACGGTGAGGACACCGCTCTCCGCCGGCGCGCCACCGCTGCCGCCGTCCCCCGTCGACCCGCCGCCGCCCTGCGCGGCCGCGCCGGCCCCGCCCTGACCGTCACCGCCCTGACCACCGGCGCCGTTGCCGGTGGTGGTCGCGGTCGCGCCCTGGCCCCCCTGACCCGGCCCGGTCGAGGACGAGGTGGCGCCGGCGGTGGAGCTCGCGGTGGAGGCGCCGTCGGCGCCGCCGCCGGTGGGCTCGCCCGTGGTCGCGGCGCCGGTGGGGACGCCCTCGTCGCCGGCGGCGCAGGCGACGACCCCGGGTGCGATCGCGACCCCGAGCAGGAGACCCGAGGAGCCGCCCGACCACGCCATCTGGTGGAAACTACCAGACTCGCGCCGCAGCCACATCCCCCAGAAGCCGCTTCGCGGGCGCCATGCACCGGCTAGGCTGGCCGCGGGC
Source organism: Polyangiaceae bacterium (assembly GCA_046596645.1). Classification (GTDB taxonomy): domain Bacteria; phylum Myxococcota_A; class Polyangia; order Polyangiales; family Polyangiaceae; genus JBKJLX01. The sequence continues at coordinate 10,563 of JBKJLX010000795.1, read as the reverse complement.
TACGCTGCCCGCTCTTCTCGCTGGACCCGCTCGCGATCCTCACCACGCACGACGGATGCTCGAACCGCTCGCCAACTTGATCCGCAGGTGGCGCGCCGACCCGCGGCCGGCGCCCACGCTGGCGCTGTGTCAGGCGCTAGCCGAGGCGGGCGAGCTGCACCGCGTGGCGCCGCCGGTGGAGTGGGCGGAGTACGTCCACATCTGTGCCGAGGTGGGGCGCGTGGTGGCGGACCGCTTCGCCCTCGACCTGGACGTGCTGCTCGCCGCCGGCCGGATGCACCTCGCCGCCGGCGCCACCTGGGACGCGCAGTCCGCGACCCTCCAGGCGGCGAAGATCGCCCCCGACGAGCCGCGCGGCTGGGTCCTCCTGGGCGAGGCCCTGCTCCGCCGCGGGGACGCGCAGCGCGCCGCGCGCAGCCTGGAACGGGCGGCGGAAGCGGGCGTGCGCATCGACCCTGACGTCTACGAGCTGGCCTGCACCCTGGCGACGCACACGGCCTCGCGTGACTCGCTCGCCGAGCTGGTCGCGCGGCGGCTCGGCTACGGCGTGCTGCCGCCGCCCCCGGGGATGGCGTCGATCGCGCCGGGGTCCACCTCCACCCCGCCACCCTCGATGGGCGTCCCGCGGGCGCCCCGCGTCCCCTCGATGTCCGCGTCCCGACGCCCGGCGGCGCAGCCGGGCCGCGGGTCGGTCGCCGGCGGTGCTCCGACGGCCCCCGACGTACCGCACGCCCGGGCCCAGCTCGATCGTGAGGAGCCGGGGGAGATGACGGTGCGCCACGAGTTCGATCGCAACGAGCTCATGGCGCTCCTGCGCGCAGCCGACGAGCTCGGCGCGGCGGGCGTAGCGAGCGCCGCCGACCCGCGCGCGAAGGCGGCCCTCTCCCGCTTCACGCCGTCGATCGGCGAGCCCGACCCGACGGAGGAGGAGCGGGTCACGCGGCAGCGCCCGGCGCCGGTGCGCCCGCCCGTGCACAGCGACGCGTTCACCCTCATCCGTCGCCCGGTGGAGGACGACACGACCACCGAGTCGCACGAGGCGCCGACCGCGATCGGACGCGTCCCCCAGGAGCTGCTGGACGAGTACCGCCGGGCGGCAGGGATCGACGTGCCGCGCGTGGCCAGCATGAGCCAGTCCTTCGACGAGGTGGTGCCGACCCTCGCGCGTCAGCTCGCGCCGCGCTCGCCTCACCTCGAGCACCACCCGATGCCGGAGGACGAGACGACCGCCGAGCGACCGATGCACGGCGTCGACGACGAGGACACCAGCGACGTCGGGGGCTTCGACGATCTTCTCGGCCTGGCCAGCTCGGACGCGTTCGGTCAGGAGGAGGGCGGCCGCGACATCGTGCCGCTGCCGGTCGCGCGCCAGCCGCAGCCGATGCCCGACGCGCGCGTCATCGTGGAGGCGCAGCGGCGACCGCACCTTGCGCCCACGCCGCCGGCGCTGCCCCGCGCCATGCCGGTCCCCTCGTCGCCGCCGCCGCGTGACCTGCCCGTGATGAGCGCGCTCGTCGACGACGACCACTCCGCGCCCCAAGTGGCGCCGGTGACCCCGAGCGCGTCCGACCCGCTGGCGACCGCCGCCGAGCACCCGACGACGCGCAGGCGTCGCCCCTCGCGCCGCCGCCTGGTCGGCTGGCTCCTCGGCGGCGCCGTGCTCGCCACCTTGGGCGGCGTCGGGGCGCAGGCGTACCGCCAGCACCGCGCCGCCGGCGCGGAGGAGGAGGCCCGCGCTGCGCTCGCCCGATCACGCGCCGCGCTGGACGCTGGCGATCACCGGGGCGCGAAGCAGGCGGCCGACGTCGCGGTCGAGCTCGCCCCTCGTGACCCCGCGGCCATCCGTGCGGCGATCGACGCGCGCGTGGTGGAGGTGCTCGACGGTGGCGTGACCTCCGACGCCGCGGTCGACGTCGTCACCACGGCGCGGCGCCTGGGTGCGCAGGGCTCGGCCCTCGCCACGGCCGCTCTCGCCGCGGCGGTCGGCGCCCGCAACCCGGCGCACGCGCAGGAGCTGCTCGACCAGCACCGACGTGACGAGGTGGCGCGGGACGACGCGGTGTACCTCCTCGCCGAGGGGGCGGCGTTCGATCTCCTCGCCGAACCGGCGGCGATCGACGCCTACGCCCGGGCGCGCGAGCTCGCTCCTGGGCTCGGCTCGGCGCGGGTGCGGCACGTCCGGGCCCTCGTCTTCGCCGGCCGCATCGGCGAGGCGCGCGACGCGGCGGGGGGCGGCAATCTCCCCAGGCCAGTGGCCAACGCGATCGACGTGCTGCTGGCGCGGGCCGAGCGCCCCGAGCGCTGGCCGGAGAAGGACGTGCGCATCCTCCGCGACGACGTGGGGGATCTGCCGCGCCCGCTGCGCGCCATCGGAGCCGCGCTGGCCCTGGTCCCGCCCGACGCGCAGGGCGGCTCGTCGATGGGGCTCGACGCCGCCATCGACGACGCCGACACACCGGGAGCGCTCCTGCTCTGCGGCCAGCTCGCGCTGGCGGCGAGCGATCTCGACGGCGCGCTGGGCGCCGCGCAGCGGGCGACCCAGATGCGACCGGGGTGGACGCCTGCCCACGCGCTCGCGGCGCGGGTGCTGCTGCTGCGCGGACGCCTCGACGAGGCGCTGGCGCTGGAGGCGTCGCTCCCGCCGACGGTGGCCGCCGAGCTGCGCGCCATCGCCGCGTACGAGAGCGGCGACCCCGAGTCCCTGGCCGAGGCGGAGTCGCGCGCGGTGGAGAAGGGCGCTGCCCGCTGGCCGGCGCTGGCCCTGGCGCTGGGTCGCCTTCGCTCCGGGGACAAGCGACCGGGGCCCGGCGAGGCCGATGGCCTGCTGGCCGAGGACGCGGTGTGGGCGGACGTCCTCGCGGTCGACCTGGCTGTCGACGCCGGCGACCTGGCGCGGGCGGAGACGGTCTCGAAGAAGTGGTCGGTGACGCCCGATCCCGCGCGCGCCCTGCGCCTGGCCCGGCTGCGCCGCGTGAAGGGCGATCTGGACGGCGCCGCGGCCATGATCGAGGTCGCAGGGGCGCAGCGGTGGGCGCGTGTCGAGGGTGTGCTGCTCGCGGCCGAGACCAGGGACCGGAGAAAGAAGGCCATCGCCGCGCTGGAGGCGGGGACCGCCGACCCGGCCGTCCGCCAGCTCACGCCTTTTCTCCTGGCCTACCTGCGGGGGCGCGAGGGCGCGTTCCAGGCGGCGAAGTCGGCGCTCGGCAAGACCAAGGTGCCGAAGGGCGGGCCGCTCGAGGCGCGCGTGGTGGCTCTCCTCGGGCTGGCCGGCGCGCGCGACACCGCCCAGTCGGGGGCGCTCCACGACCTGGTGGGTGCGCTGCGCGGCCGTCCGGAGGTCGTGTGGGCAGGCGTCATGCTCGGCGTGCTGCCCCCGACCCGGATGCCGAAGGGAATGAAGTGACGCGCCACCGTGGTAGCGTCGCACCTCCTTGCGACCCGCCGGCTCCGTCGCGCTCGCGCTGCTCCTGACCAGCGCCACTGCCTTCGCCCAGGCTCCTCCCGCCGCGCCGGCCCGTCCTGCCGAGCCGCCGGCCACCGACCCCGCCTCGGAGGCGCCGCCGACCGACGCGCCTCCCGCGGGGGAGGGCGGCGCCGCCCCCGCCGATCCGCCGCCCGCGGCCGCCGAGGCGAAGCCGGACGCCGCCCAGGTGACAGCGGTGGGCGAGCCCCCGTCACCCACCGGCAAGGTCCCGGCCCCGGGTACCGAGCCGTCAGGCGAGGTCTCCGAGCGCCAGCGAGCGCTACCAAAGGAGTCCCAACCTTCGGAGCACCAAGGGTCGTTCACGTTCGGCTCCTACGGCCGAATGGTCGCCGCCACCGATGCGCGCGGGGGGCCGGGTCGCGACGCCGACATCGTCGCCCACGGCTCGCGCCTCGACGAGGGCAACTACGTCGAGCTGGAGCTGCGGCGCGACGACGAGTGGCCGATCACCGCCTCGCGCACGCGCCTGGTGGCCACGCTGGCCTTTGCCTCGCCAGTGTTCCACTACGACGGCCGCTTCGACGCGAACCTCGCTGTGCGCAACCTCTACATCGAGGAGCGAGACCTCGGCCTGCAAGGGCTCGCGGTGTGGGCGGGCTCGCGCATGCTGCGCGGTGACGACATCTACCTCCTCGACTGGTGGCCGCTCGACAACCTCAACACGGTGGGCGCCGGCGTCAGCTACGCGACCGACCTGGGCGCGAAGGAATGGCCTCTTCGTTCAGCACCTGACGGTGCTGAAAGGCCCTTCGGGGCCATCCACCTGACGGTCCACGGCGGCCTCTCCCGCCCGGAGTCGCCCTTCTACCACCAGACGGTGGAGCGCCCGGCGCCGCTCGAGCAGTTCGGGACGGTGCCGGTCGAGGTTCTCAACCGCCAGCGCTTCATCGGCAGCCTCCGCGCCGAGTACGCGCATCGCCTCGGCGACAAGGGCGGCCTGAAGGGTGTTCTCTACGCTGAGGCCCACCAGCTCCCCTCGGCGCAGAGGGAGACCGAGACCCCGCGCGTCTTCGAGGATCTGTCGTCGGACGACGGCTACGTCATCGGCGGCCAGATCGGCGCCTGGAGCGGCGAGCGCGACACGCACATGAACGTGTTCGTCCGCTATGCGACGGGGCTCGCCGCCTACGGCCAGTTCGCCACGCCCGGTCAGCTCACCCTGGAGGAGACGACCAGCGGCGCCTCGGAGCTGGTGGTGGCCGCCGGCGGCAACGCCGAGCTCGGGCCGGTAGGCATCCTCCTCGGCACGTACCTGCGCCGCTTCCGCGACGCGACGCCGAGCCTGAACTTCGAGGACACCGATGAGGGCATCGTCGCCATCCGCCCCAGCGTCTTCTTCGGGGAGATGGCCGGCCTGTCGGTGGAGGGCAGCCTGCAGATGACCCAGCGCGGGATCGTGTCCGCCGACCCCGCAGACGCCGCGGCGCCGCCCAGCGGCCCGCGCACCGCGTCCATGTGGCGCATCGGCGTCATGCCGTTCCTCTCCCCCGCCGGGCGCGGCAGCTTCAGCCGCCCGCAGTTCCGGTTCATCTACGCCGCTGCGGTTCGCGACGACGTGGCGCGCGCCCTCTACGCGGAGGACGATGTGTTCGCCCTGCGCGAGGTCGAGCACTTCGTCGGGGTCGGCGCCGAGTGGTGGTTCAACTCGACGACCTACGACAGGTGAAGTCATGCCCGTGTCCTCGATGCCAATGCCCCTAGGACGGAGGGTCTCCCCTCGCGCTCGCCACCTCGGACGCCGCTTGGTCGGCGCGCTGCTCGCGACGCTCGCGCTCGGCGTCGTCCCCGCCGCCGGGTGTATGACCATCGACGACGAGCTGGAGGGCGAGATCCGCATGTCGTCGCAGGCCAGCGACTGGCGCGACGAGGTCATCTACCAGCTGCTCGTCGACCGCTTCGCCAACGGCGAGGTGGGCAACGACTTCCGCGTCGACCTGACGGCGCAGGGCAAGTGGCACGGCGGCGACTGGCAGGGCGTCGAGCAGAAGCTCGACTACCTGGAGGAGCTCGGCGTCACCACGCTGTGGATCAGCCCCATCGTGAAGAACGTCGATTCCGACGCCGGCTTCGACGGCTACCACGGCTACTGGGCGCAGGACCTCACCGCGCTCAACCCGCACTTCGGCGACCTGCCGGCGCTGCGCCGCCTGGTCTTCGCCGCCCACGAGCGGAAGATGAAGGTGATCGTCGACATCGTGACGAACCACCTGGGGCAGGCCTTCTATTACGACATCAACCGCAACGGGGAGCCCGACGATCGCGTTTCCGGCAGCGGCACCACCTCGGGCGTCACGCACATCAACGAGTACGATCCCGACTTCGATCCGCGCGGCGTGCAATCGCGCACCTCGCTGGGCGAGGCGGGGCCGGCGCCGATCATCTTCGTCTACGACCCGGCGACCAACCACATCCCGCCCGAGCCTGCGGTCTTCCAGGACCCGAACGCGTTCCACCGCAAGGGCCGCACCTACGACTTCGAGGACCCGGCGCAGCTGCTGCTCGGCGACTTTCCGGGCGGCCTGAAGGACGTCGCCACGGAGCAGTGCGAGGGCAATGGAGGCCTCCCCATCCGGGAGACGATGGTCGACGTCTACGCGCGATGGGTGGAGCTGACCGACGTCGACGGCTTCCGCATCGACACCGTGAAGCACGTGGAGCGCGGCTTCTGGCGCTACTTCAGCCAGAAGCTCCGCCAGCGGCTGGGCAAGCAGGGCAAGAAGCGCTTCTTCATGTTCGGCGAGGCGTTCGACGGCCGCGACCAGCTGGTGGGCGCCTACACCAAGAACGATCTCCCCTCCGAGGCCGAGCTGGCCGAGGAGCAGAAGTGCGTGACCGACGGCGAGCCGATCACCGGCGACCAGCTCGACTCGGTCTTCTATTTCCCCCAGTACTTCACCGCGATCCGCGACGTATTCCAGCTCGGCCAGGGGACGAAGCGCATCGAGGACCTGTGGGCGAAGAAGCCGATCAACTACGGCATCGAGCCGGCGTCGGGCGGCATCGGCGTGGCGCCGACCCAGGCGCTGGTCAACTTCATCGACAACCACGACGTGCCGCGCTTCCTCTTCAGCGGGGCGGGCGTCGACTCGCTGCACTCGGCGCTGACCTTCATCTACACGGCCGAGGGCATCCCCTGCGTCTACTACGGGACCGAGCAGGGGCTGGCCGGCGGTAACGACCCCGCCAACCGAGAGGATCTGTGGACGACCGACTACGCGACCGACGGCAAGACGTTCAAGTTCGTGAAGAAGCTGGGTTCCATCCGCAAGGCGTCCAAGGCGCTGCGCCGCGGGGACGCGTTCGTCCGCTGGGCGAGCGAGCGCACCGGCGACGAGTCCGACGCCGGCGTCTTCGCCTTTGAGCGCTCGGGCGGCGACGGGGGCGGCGACTTTGCGCTCATGGTCTTCAATGCGCACCGCACCAAGGCCAGCGCCCCCACCTTCAACGGCGCGGCGATGCCGGTCGGCGCCGCCCCCGGCACCGTGCTGGAGGACGTGCTGGGCATGGCGGGCGGCGAGTTCACCGTCGCCAGCGACGGGACGATCCTCATCGATCCGCCGCTGCCGCCGAAGACGGCGATGATCCTCCGGCCGAGGTGATCGAGTCTGCCTCTCCGGGCTTGATGACCATGGGGATCCTCGTCCCGTCGAGGCGCCGCCAGGTCGTCCGGAACTCGCCGTCGCAAGTGAGCGCGGTGGCGCATCACTCCGTGTCCCACCACGCCACCTCGTCCGCGAAGAGTCGCAGCAGCATGTCGCCGGCGTCGAGCGACCATGCGTAGTCGCCGGGGAAGTTGTTCCGCAGCGCCGACGCCCCGTGATCGGGGAAGCCCTCGAGGATCGACCCCGACAGGAGCCCAGTCCCCCCATGCTGGTGGCAGCCGATGCAGTTCGACCCGGCGTTGTGCGCGCCCTGCTCGATGTAGGGGTTGGAGCACCAGCTCGGCGAGCCGTCGGCCTCGTCGAACGACGTGACGACGCACATCGCGTAGTGGCGCCAGGGCCCGGGCAGCGCCGCGATCGACGCCGGGCGATCCGCGCCCAGGTCCTCGTCGGGGCGCGGCGACCACCAGAGCGTGATCCACATCCAGTGGTCGAGATCCTTGGTCATGAGGTGGAGCCCCGCGAGCCGGAAGCTCGCCCCGTTCGGCGTGGTCACCGTGAGGATCGACTCCGGCCCGGGCTCTGCGGTGCCGTCGGGCTCGGTCCAGCTGGCGTCGCCGTCCCGCCTCGTCGCCAGCGCTTCGGGCGAGGTGTCGAAGGTCGGCAGCGGCTCGCCAGGCCACACCCGCCGCCAGTCCGCCTTGACCACCGCGGCATCGAGCGGGAACGCGCCGTCGAGGCACGACGCCCACGCCGGGTTCGCCTCGCGGTAGTCGACGTTCACCGCCACCGCCCCGTCCGCCGTGGCGGTCGCCACGACGTGGACCGCGCGCGGACCGCCGGCGCGACACGGCGCGCCCGCCGCGCACGACGCGAGCTCGGCGGCGTCGTCACCGATCAGCGACAGCTGCGCGCCCTCGGCCTCGGCGATGAGCTCCTCACCCTCGCCGACGAAGTAAGGGCCCCAGGCGCGTCGCTCGCAGCGCGCCATGTCCGCCAGCTCGCGTACCACGCGCCGCGTCCCCTCCTGGGGGCCGTCGATCACCGCGTCCGGCGGGGCGGCGCCGTCGCAGCCGACGATGGCGCCGTAGCTCCGCAGCAGGTGCCGCGTCGCTCCAGGGCTGTATGCCGAGCGCGCGATCCCCCCGAGCGCCGCCACCTCCTCGGCGGTGTCGAGTGTCGCCACGTAGGCCGCCAGGCGGTCGGCCGGCCACGCCGCGTCGTCCTCGACGGCGTGCGGGTTCCACGCGAACGCCGCGTCGAGCTCGGGGTCGGAGAAGGCGTCGCGCATCGCGCGCCGCTCGGGGCCGACGCCCTCGTAGAGCCGGTGGAACAGTCGGGCGATGTCGTCTTTCCCGTACCATGTCTGCCACCGCGCCAGCGTCGCGTCAGGCACGCCGGGGAGGCTCGCCGCGATGCGCACCGACGTCAGCGCGCGCGCTACCGCCTGCCACGCGGCCGCGCGCCGCGCCGCGGGAGACGCCAGAAGCTCCGCCTCGCGCGCGCGGAGCCCGCCGTCCCCCGGGTAGGGCGAGGCGCCGCCGATCAGCGAACGATCGGCGACGCTCACCGCCTGCGTCGCGGTGCACTCCGCGAGCGACCCACCGCCACCTCCGACCTCGCCCGCGGGCGCGCCGCCGCTCGCGTCGACCCCACCCGCGCTGTCGCGACCGGACGAAGTTTCGCCGGCGCCTGCGCACGCCGTGGTGGAGGTGGCGACGGCGAGCAGGACCCAGCGCGCCGCGAGCATCAGCGCTGCTCGGCGAGGAGCGCGGCGTCGCTCGCGACGACGACCTCCGGCACCAGGCCGACCTCGCGCACGATGAAGTAGATCCACCCGTCGCTCCGGAACGAGGGGAAGAGCGCGTACTGGCCTGGCGCCATGTTCGTCACGCGGACGACGGTGTTCGTCGCCAGCTCGACCAGAAAGACGTTGGCCGCGCCCTCGGTCAGGTACGGCTGAAACCCGGGATCGTTCTTGCCCGCGAAGCCGATGGCCAGCGCGTCCTCGTTGGTGTCCTCGACGTAGCGATGCAGGACGACCCACCGCTCGTCGAAGCTGAACGCCGGCTTGCCGCCGTTGATGCAATAGCGGCCGATGGTGGCGGTCTCGACGTCCCAGCTCCCCTCGCCGTCCGGCGTCGCGTCGAGCCGGCGCAGCGCGAAGCCGTTCTGGGAGCCCTGCGGACCGCCGACGCGGCTGAGCAGGAGGCGCGTGGAGTGCGAGAGGACCGTGTCGCCCTCGAACGGCGTCTGCAAGGTGATGGGCGGGGCCGCGATGAATGTCGTCCCGCCGAAGACCATCGGCGTGAGCACCGAGGAGGCGCTCGCGCCGAAGTACGCGGCAGGGTTCTGGAGTGTCGTCATGTGGCCACCGTCGTCGCTGACGAACTGACCGCTCACCGCGAAGTAGTCGCCGCCGCCAAGCGCGGCGCCCACGTGCTGGTAGAGGCCGACGTCGGCGAGGGACGAGCAACCGCTCTCCGTCATCGTCACCTGCGCCGGGGGCCCGGCCAGGACCGCCAGGCTACAGACGTTGCTGCTCCCGCCCTGGAAGACGAAGCCAGAATCGTCGGGGAAGAACGACGGGTCGTACGCAGCGGCGACCGGGATCGAGACGTCGGCCTGCAGGTCGATGATCTGCGACCCGCCCTGGTCCTGCCAGCTCCCGTGCGCGACGTAACGGCCGGCCGAGGAGGCGCGCGTCCAGAACGACGAGGCGTAGGAGGTCGTCGCGAGGACCTTGAGCGAGCCCGATCCGGCGACCGTCCACGCCGGGTCGGCGTCGGGGGCGTCGGCGAGGCAATCGAGCGCGTCATCGGCGCCGGCGCACCCGTGCATGAGCATGCCGCTCGAGGCGTTCAGGGCGCGCCAGCCCTCGGTGCGCATCGTCTCCACGTGCTCGCCGATCGCCGGGAGGAGGAGCACGTCGCACTCGCCAGGAGGCGGGTCCTCGTCCAGGAGCTCATCGAGGAGGGGTACTCCACGCACGAACCACTCCGCCACCACGTCGTACTCGTCCTCGGACAGGGTCACCTCCCCGCTGGGCGGCATCTGCACCTGGTCGACGAAGGCCGCCCATTGCGCGTCGCCATCGTCCGGGAAGGCCGCGTCAAAGGTGTAGCTCCACCACTCTCGTCGCGCGCCAGCGGCCCAGAAGCCCAGCCCGTGGGTCGCGAACTTCGATCCCGGGACGCCGGAGCGGGCGCGGACACACGCGATCATCGCCTCGGCCACCTCCTGGGAGGGGACGTCGAGATCGGTGAGGCACTCGTCGAGCGCGCCGCCCGTCATCTCCTCCCACGAGCGCAGGTTCGCCTCGGTGAGCGCGTGGCAAGGGACGCAGCCGTCCCCGGAGGCCTCCACGTCGGCGCCGATCAGCTGCAGCGCCCGCTGCGCCAGCTCGGCGTCGGGCAGGTCCACCGGCGTGCGGAACGGCGGGCCCGGGCCCGGGCCCGTCGATGAGCTGCCGATGGA
>JBKJLX010000521.1:0-9126 GCA_046596645.1 Polyangiaceae bacterium | reverse complement strand
TTGACGATCACGGTTGCGGGCGGGGTGTACAGCTACAGCTACACGCTGGCCGACAATACGAGCGGCGATGCGACCAGCGAGACGTTCGCGATGACGGCGTGGGTCACCGCGCCCCCGCCCTCGCGCTTCACCTTTCCCTCGGTCCCCGAGGACATCTGGAAGAAGCTCACCGACTCCACCAGCGGCGACATCCAGGTCGACGTACAGCGGCACGACGGCGCGCAGGCTTACCTGCCGGTGACGCGCACCTGGACCATCGCCCCCGCGGTGCTCACTGGCACCGTCTACTACTGGGAGGTCAACAACGGGAACGTGGTGCGGCTGAAGCCGGGCGACACCGCGCCGGAGGACTTCCTGGAGCGCCCGGTCGACGCCAACGGCGTGCCACGCTGCGTCGCGTGCCACAGCGCCGCGAAGCAGGGGAACCGCATCGTCGCCCACTTCGACGGGAGCTCGAGCCCCTGGGGCACGTGGAACGCCGAGGACGGCGCGGCCCTCTATGACAGCGCGACGGCGACCGGCTTCACCGCGATCTCCCCCGACGGCGAGTACGTCCTCTGGGGGCAGTCGCAGAGCGTGACCTCGTTCACGCTCTCCACGTTCGACAACGCGACCTCGCTCGGCTCGCTGGCGCCGGGTGTCGGCTTTCCGGTCCACCCGGTGTGGTCGACCGACGGCCTGTCGGTGGCGTTCGCGGTGCGCACCGACGGCAACTGGCTCGACTTCAACAACTCCACCCTGTGGGTCGCGGGCGTCGACGTGGCGACCGGGCAGTTCGCGAACCCCCACGAGGTCATCCCCAACGACGTGGGCGGGCTCACCACCGTGACGTTCCCCTCCTTCACGCCGGACTCGCAGCACATCGCCTTCATGCGCGCCAACCAGGCGCGCACGCGCAGCGCCGTCGGCGAGATCTGGATGTCGGGCGCAGACGGCTCGAACCAGGTGAAGCTCGATGACCTGAACGGCACCGGTTACCTGGCGGGCGTGCAGGCGCAGGCGACCTACGAGCCGACGTTCCTGCCGGTCTCGGTGGGTGGCTACAACTGGCTCATCGCCGTCAGCGAGCGCACCTACGGCAACACGCTGGTCGACGAGGACCTGGTCTCGCGCAGCAAGCAGCTGTGGGTCGCCGCGATCGACATCAACGCCGCGCCGGGCGAGGACCCCAGCCACCCGGCTTTCTGGCTACCCGGCCAGGGGCTCGACAACCAGAACATGCGGGGCGAGTGGGTGCTCTCGCCCTGCAAGCAGCTGGGTGACGACTGCAGCGCCGGCTACGAGTGCTGCGAGGGCTACTGCACGCAGCAGCCCGACGGCTCCAAGGTCTGCAGCGAGGGCGGCGGCGGCTGCGCCCAGCTCGGCGAGGCCTGCGAGACCGCCGCCGACTGCTGCGACGAGACGCTGGAGTGCATCGGCGGCTTCTGCGCCGAGGAAGAGCCCGGCCTGCCGGGGTGAGCACTGCCGTGGTGAGCCGTGGGGGCCTCGAGAGGGGCCCCCGGAGCGAGCTCAATCGCCGAAGAGAACGCCGCACTCCTCGCCGTCGCTGAGGGCGGCGCAGGAGGCGTCCTCCAGGCACTCGAGGGTGTCGGCGTCGAGGGCGTCGCAGGCGCCGGAGCAGGTGGCGTTCACGTCGTCGACCTGCTCCGCGAAGCCACAGGCGACCAGCTTGTCGACGCAGCGCTCCTGGCAGTCCGCCGGGGTGCCGGAGCCGCTCGAGCCGCCGGTGCCGGTCGAACCGCCGTCGGTGCAGTCGGCGGGCGGGTTGCGGCAGGTGCCCGCGTTCGTCTGGTCGGCGCCGGAGAGGTCGCAGTACTGCCCCTCGGCGCAGGTGTTGGCGTTCTCGCATCCCGGGGTGCAGACGAAGCCGTCGCAGTACTCGCCCGCGACGCACACCTCGTTCTCGCAAGCCTCGCCGCCCGGGTTGTCGGAGACGGTGGGGCAGTCGTCGCCCGAGCCGGTGGAGCCGCTGCCGCTGCCGCTGCCGCTGCCACCGCTCCCGCCCGTGTCGTCGCCGCATGCGGCGGTGAGGAGGAGGACGAACGAAGCGCCGAGGAGGAGTCGAGCCGTCATGGCCGGTACTCTTGCGCAGGCGGCATCGCGGCGACAAGAAACATCGGTCCGCCGGCCGGCCTCCCCCGCTTGGTCGCCGGGTCTGCGTCGGCCGCCAAGTTTACGCGTGCTACCGTCGCCTCGGGCCCCGTGGCGGAACGGCAGACGCAGTCGACTTAAAATCGACGGCCCGATCGGGCGTGAGGGTTCGAGCCCCTCCGGGGCCACGGCGGCGGTACCCGCCTCCCAGGCAGGAGCGAGGATCGGTTCGCGACCGGATTGCTCGTCGCGGCAGCCGCTCTCCGCTCCGGGCCCCACCCGTCCCGCGCGGGGGTCACAGATGGCGCGGAACGTGGCCCCCCGGCGGGGGCCCGGTAGACTCCCGAGGATGAACCTGTCGCTCCGGGACCTGTTCGCGGCCCACGTCGCCGCCAGTCTCGCGACGCGCGTCGACACCGCCGACGCCATCGCGGCCAAGTCGTACGACCTGGCCGACGCCCTGCTCCGGGAGCGCGGCAAGCGCCCGGGCGGCGTGGCCGTGGGGGTGGCCGCGAGCCTGGAGGAGCGCGAGGCCGACGACGCGGAGCCGTCGTGGCTCGACTTCGAGCTCGGAGCGCGCGGCTCGGCGCTGCTCGACGAGCCGGCGCCGGTGAGCGAGCGCGACGACGAGCCCGACGCCCGCTGGATCGCCCGCGAGGATCGCGACCCGAACAGCTACGACCCCCGCTGGGAAGCGGAGCCGGTGGTGACGCCGACCTCCGGCGGCCCTGTCTCGGTGCGGCCCGGCCTGGCGCGCACCGCCCCCCCGCGCGACGAGGCCGCCGCCGACCCCCAGCGCAAGGAAAAGACGGCCTGAATCGCGTGGTCGCCGCTCCCGGCGCGCGCCGCGTCGCGTGGCCCGGCCGTTGACAGCGGCGCAGACGTGATCACCGTGCATGGCCATGAGCAAGGCGGGTGTGGCGGGTGTCCTCTCGTTGATCGTCCCGGGGTTCGGGCAGATCTACAACGGCACCTTTCTGCGGGGCGTCTTCTGGCTGGTCGTGACGCCCGGCTTCTGGATCGGGAGCGGCGGGACGCTCGGGTGGCTGTGTCACCTGATCGCGGCGTACACGGCCTACGCGTACGCGCTGGAGCGGGAGAAGGGCCGTGCGGCGAGCGTCGAGCCGACCTTCTGATCCCTGGCGCGGGCGCCCCCGGGCTGTCACGCCCGGTGAGGTCGAGGTCGAGCGCGTGGCCCCCGGGCCGCGCGCTCGTCGCGTCCTGGGCCGTCGCTGCGCTGGCGACGGCGTGTGGCGGCGATGCGCAGCGGGCGGCCGGGAGCCTCGAGACGGGCTCGGCGGTGGCCGGCGAGGGGCCACCCCCGCCCTTCCCCGACGTCTGCCTGCCGGATCCCGGCGCCGACGTGGAGGTGCTGGAACTCGACGGGCAACCCCTGCCCCGCCCGGTGCGGCTCTACCTCGACGCCGGCCATGGGGCTGACGGCAACGCCGGCAACACCTCCACCTTCGGCGTGGCCGAGCAGGACTTCACGCTCGACCTGGCCCACGATCTCGCCTCCCAGCTCGAGTCGACGGGCGTGTTCGAGGTCCGCACCAGCCGGCGCCCGGGTGAGCTCGTCGCGTACGCGGCGCGGGTGGAGGCGGCCCACGCCATGGGAGCGGACGCGTTCGTCAGCCTCCACTCCGACGTCCGGGGGACGGCGCGCACGTGGTCCCCGGTGCCCGGCGTCGAGGCGCGCGCCGCGCTCGATGCGCCGGGCTTCAGCGTCCTCTTCGCCGACGAGGGCGAGGCGGCGCTCGTCGGTCGCCGTCGCGCGCTGGCAATGGCGGTGGCGACCGAGATGGCGTCGGCCGGGTTCTTCCCCTACGGCGGCTCCGAGTACGAGGGCCTCTACGCGGCGGACCCCGACGTCGCGGGGGCCTTCGTCGATCGCCACGAGGACCGGAAGCGCATCTTCGTCCTCCGTCGCACCCCGATGCCGGCCGTCATCGTGGAGACGCACAACGCCCTCGATCCGCGCGAGGCGGCGCGCTGGGACGAGGCCTGGCCGCGTCGCGCGTTCGCCATGGCGCTGGCACGGGCGCTGGTGGCGACCTGCCCGCGGCCACCGACGCCGCCTGGCTGAGCGGAGCGCTTGACGCCTTGCGCATCGCGCTGGTTTCGAGACACCCTTCGTCCATGACGCGCTCGACCTTGCCCCTCGCCTTGCTCAGCCTGTTCCTCGTCACCTCCGGCTGCGGAGGTGGCGCAGGCATCTGCGACGACATCTGCGAGTGCACCGGAGACTGCTCGGACAACGACCGCGACGAGTGTTACGACGAGTTCGACGACGCCGAGCGCCGGGCCGACAACGAGGACTGCGGCGCCGAGTTCGACGAGTACGTCTCCTGCCTTGGGTCGGAGTTCGAGTGTCGCACCGGCGGGCGCTACGACCTCGACGGCTGCAACGGCGAGGGCGAGGATCTGAACGACTGCTACCGCGGCCGCGGCGACGGCGGCGACCCCTTCTGAGCGGATGCGGCGGGCCGGTCGCCCGCCTCCGGGGGACCGGCCTGCGGGAGACCCGCCCCAGCCATCAGTTCGTCGACTGGGCGTTCTCGATGGCGTCGGCGCGGCGCTCGCGCTTGTTGATGGCGAGCACGGCCTTGCGCACGCGCACACCCTCCGGCGTGACCTCGACCAGCTCGTCGGCGTCGACCCACTCCATCGCCGTCTCGATGGTCAGCTTGCGCGGGACGTCGAGCATGATGTTCTCGTCCTTTCCCGCGGTTCGCATGTTGGAGAGCTTCTTCTCGCGGATGCAGTTGACGTCGGTGTCGTTCGCCTTGTTGTGCTCGCCGATGATCATGCCCTCGTAGACCTCGGCGCCCGGCGAGAGGAAGAAGGTGCCCCGGGCCTGCAAGTGGTGGAGGGCGTACGGGGTGGCGACGCCGGCGCGATCGGAGACGATGGCGCCACTGGGCCTCCGCATCATCGGGCCGCCCCACGGGATCCAGCCCTCGAACATCGTGTTGAGGAGACCGGTGCCTCGCGTCGCGGTGAGGAACTCGCCGCGGAAGCCGATGAGCCCGCGCGAGGGCACGAGGTACTCGAGCCGGGACCGACCGAAGCCGGGGTTGGTCATCTTTTCCATGCGGCCACGGCGCGCGCCCAGCCGCTCGGTGACGATGCCCACGAAGCTCTCCGGCACATCGACGATGACGCGCTCGACCGGCTCCATGGTCTGCCCGTCCTGCTCGCGGGTCACGACCTCGGGGTTGCCGAGCTGCATCTCGTACCCCTCGCGACGCATCGTCTCGACGAGGATCGCCAGCTGCAGCTCGCCGCGCCCCATGACCTGGAAGGT
Organism: Polyangiaceae bacterium; assembly: GCA_046596645.1. Lineage (GTDB taxonomy): Bacteria > Myxococcota_A > Polyangia > Polyangiales > Polyangiaceae > JBKJLX01. Next base: position 3,728 of record JBKJLX010000521.1, on the reverse strand, counting down.
GTCGGGCGACTCGGTGCCGCTGACGCGGATGGCCAGGTTCCGGCGGCCCTCGCGCTCCAGGCGCTCCTTGAGCTGACGGCTGGTGAGGTACTTGCTCTCCTTGGACTTGCCGGCGAGGGGCGAGGTGTTGACGCCGATCCGGAGCTTGATGGTGGGCTCCTCCACCACGATGCGCGGCAGCACGTCGGGCTGGTTCTTGTCGGCGATGGTGTCCCCGATGGACACGTCCTCGATGCCGGCGATGGCGACGATCTCCCCGGCCCCGGCGGTGGGGACGGCGACCCGGCGCAGCCCGTCGAACACGTAGAGCTGCTTGACCGCGGCGGTCGTCGTCTTCGACTCGCCGACGATGGCGAAGGGCTCGTTGGTCTTGATCGACCCGCGGACGATCCGGCCGACCGCGAGCTTGCCCACGTAGTCGTCGTGGGTGGTGTTGCAGACGATCATCTGCAGCGGACCGTCGACGTCGCCCGGCGGCGCCGGGACCTTCTCCAGGATGGTGTCGAAGAGCGGCTTCAGGTCGACGAAGGCGTCGTCGAGCTTGTGCTTGGCATGGCCCAGCTTGCCGATGGCGTAGAGGACCGGGAAGTCGGTCTGCTCGTCGGTCGCGCCGAGGTCGCAGAAGAGGTCGAAGATCTCGTTCAGCACCTCGTCGGGCCGCGCGTCCTGGCGGTCGATCTTGTTGATGACGACGATGATGGGGAAGCCGCGCTCCAGGCACTTGGAGAGGACGAACCGCGTCTGCGGCAGGGGCCCCTCGGCGCAGTCGACCAGGAGGATCGCCGCGTCGGCCATCATCAGGGTGCGCTCGACCTCACCCCCGAAGTCGGAGTGGCCCGGGGTGTCGACGACGTTCACCTTCACGCCGCGGTACGTCATCGACGTGTTCTTCGCGAGGATGGTGATCCCTCGCTCACGCTCGAGGTCGTTCGAGTCCATGACGCACTCGATCAGCACCTCGTTGGCGCGGAAGGTCCCGGCCTGGCGAAGCATGTGGTCGACGAGGGTCGTCTTGCCATGGTCGACGTGGGCGACGATGGCGACGTTGCGGAGATCGTTGCGGCGAGGGGACATCTGGGGGCGCGCGCTGTACCACGCGACAGCGCCAAATGCACGCCCCGCGCCAGGACGAGATGCCAGGCGGGCGGCCAGGATTCCCGAGGCGGCACCGGTCGGTGCTGCTAAGGCCCTGCGGAATGAACCCCCACCTCATGCGGCAGATCGCGGAGGAGTTCATCCCCTTCAACCGCTTCCTCGGCCTGCGCGCCGTCGACATCGCCACCGGGGTGGTGACCCTCGAGATCCCCTGGCGGGAGGAGCTGATCGGCGACCCGATGAGGGGCGCGATGCACGGCGGGGTCATCAGCATGCTGGCCGACACCGCCGGGGGGCTGGCCATCTGGAGCGCGTTGCCGAGCGCGACCTCGCGCGTCTCCACCATCGATCTGCGGGTCGACTACCTCCGCCCCGGCAAGCAGGAGGCGCTGCTCGCCGAGGCGCGGACGGTGCGCGTCGGAAAGACGGTGGGGGTCGCCGACGTGCGGCTCTTCCAGGCGTCGGACCCCGCGGCGACGGTCGCCACCGGCAAGGGCGTCTACGCGATCCGCCACGCCAAGGGCGACCCGTGGCCGGGGGTGCCCGCCACCGAATGCGCGGCCGCGGCCGAGCCCGTCAGCGACGGATGACGACGGCGGTGGTCGGGCCGTTCTCGGCCGCGCCGGAGCCGGAGACGCCCTGCCAGCCCGCCGGCACCTGGGGGTCGGACCACGCGAAGATCCTCTCTGCGTCGAGCGGCGAGAGGTTCACGCAGCCGGCCGACGTGTAGTCGCCGAAGCGCTCGTGCCAGTACGCCGCGTGCAGCGCAAAGGGCGGGTGGAAGTACATGGTGTGCGGCACGTCGGCGATCCAGAAGGAGCGGTTCTTTCCGGTCTCCGGGCTCATCGTCGCAGCCTTGTCCTTGAAGGTGACGTAGTAGGTGCCGGTCGGAGTGGTCGAGTACTTCACCGCGTCCTGCCCCTTCACCGGCACGCCGCCGGAGCCGGGTGACACCAGCGTCGCGTAGACGGGCGTGAGCCCCTCGTAGGCGACCAGCGTGCCCTGGGTCAGGCGGATGAAGACCCACTTCTGATCGGGCTTCACGCCGGCGCCGACCTTCTCGGCGCGCTCGACCACGGTGGCGTCGTCCTGGTGGACCCACAGCGCCTGGCCGGTGGCGCTCTTCGCGCGCGTCTCGTGGAGGGTCTTCCCCTGGTGATCGGCGGTGATGCCGGTGAGCTCGACCCAGCTGCGCGCGGGCCAGGTGTCGGTGGTGGACGCGAACGTCGACCCCTGCTTCGTCCACTGCGGGCGCGGCCGGGTGCGCATCCACGCGATGGGGAGCTTGGCGTCGCGCCGGAGGTCGACGCCCTGGAAGCTGCTGGGGCGGAACGGACGGACGCGATCCGCGGGGACGATGGTGTGATCGGCGGAGAGCAGCCAGGTGCGACCGTTCGCCTCGAACGCTCGCGTGTAAGCGAGCATCGAGCCCAGCGGCATCGTCTGCTCGACCAGATCGTAGGGCGCCTCGCGCGGGCTCTGCGCGTTCTCCAGGAACGGAGGCATCGCGCCGTCCGACGGGATGGCGCGGGCGACCGCCAGGTCCTCGTGCGAGCGCAGGGTGAGCGGCAGCGGAGGGTGCGTCCCCGGCTTGCCGAGCCACTTCTCGAAGCGGCCCTGCTCCGCAGCGGTCGGCACGCGGTTGTACATCGGGGTGCCGTTGGAGATCGCGTAGCCGTAGGGGAACGGACCGGGCCCACCGCGCGTGGCGTCGGCGGCCGCCGCGAACGAAGGCCGCGGAGTGAAGCTGACGGTGCGGTCGTGGCAGACGAAGCCTCGTGGCTCGACCGGCCAGAAACCTCCCGGGCACCCCGCCCCCTGGACCTTCTCGGTGCCGCGGACCGGCACCCGCGAGCCGGCGCGCACGTAGCCGAGGAACTCGCCGTCCTTCACCCGCGGCTTCGTGCGGATCCAGGTGACGTAGCCCACGCTCCACAGGTCGGCGGCCGGCGCGGCCCCGGGGCTCGCGGCGGTCGAGGCGCGCGGGTCGGCCGACGACGACGACGACGCGACGCACGCGGTGAGCGCGAACATCGCCGGGATCGCGCGTCGGGCCACCACGTCCTCGTCTAGCGCTGGGCGGCGGCGGCGCGAACCCCCAACGGCGCGGCGACCCCTCGCCATGCCGCGAGTAGGATGCCCGGCCGCGATGCCCCTCGCCGCCCTCCGCACCGCGCTCGACGAGCGCCCGATCGCGCGCGCCGAGCTCGCGGGCGCGGCCTGGGAGGTCTTCAGCGTCATGCTGTTCGCCGCGGCGGTGATCCCGGCGGCCATCGCCATCGGGCCCGCCGCCGCCTTTGCGTCGACGTTGATCATCACCGCGCTCGCCGCCCCGCCGCTCCTCCGCCTCGGGCGCTACGGTCCCGCGATCGCCGGCGGCCTGCGCGTCGTCGCCTGGCCGCTCTCGCTGGTGCCGCTGCCGGGCGCCCTTTCGCCGGTGGTCTTCGTCCCCGCGATCGCCTTTGGGATCATGGCGGCGACCATCCGTCGCGCGCTCTACGGGCGCGCGGTCTCCGGCCCTCCCCGCGTCGACGCCGCGGGCCTCCGCGACGCGCTGCGGGCGCAGATCGCCGAGAGCGCGGCGCTGGCGGGGATCGTCGGGGGACACGTGCTCCTCCTCTTCTCGGTCGCGT
>JBKJLX010000466.1:0-3885 GCA_046596645.1 Polyangiaceae bacterium | reverse complement strand
TGTCCCGTGGGGCGGCCGCGGGACCGAACGGAGCAGCCCGCGCGGCCGCCGAGGCGGATGGTGCGCTCGGCGGCGCCCACGTCGGCTGGTCCCGGGCCTGCGCGCGCGCCGGCGCGGCGTGCAGCGCCGCCGCGATGGTGAGGACGCCGGCGGTGAGGGCCCTCACGGCAGCACCTCGCCGAACGAGAGCGTCGTGCTCACGACCTCGCGGTCGGCGCCGTCGACCCAGCCTTCCCGGTCCCCGAAGATCGCGGCGTAGGCGACGCGACCTTCAGATCCACCGAAGGACACCGGTCCACTGCAGGAGACTCCGCCCTCGAAGCGGATCGCGCCATCCGGCCCGACACGCGCCGCGGTCCCCTCGGGGGAGCCCACCAGCACCTCACCGTCCGCGCGCACCGCGAGGGAGGCCGGCGTCCAGGCGAAGAGGAACTGCGCGGCCCAGGTCACTGCGCCCAGCGCATCGAGCTGCACCAGCTGCCGGTCGGCGGTGGCCACCAGGAGCCCCTTGGGCCCGAACGCGAGCGCGTTCCCGTAGGCGGGGTATTGCCAGAGCACCGCGCCCTCCTTCACCAGCGCCACCTGGCCGGCGGGGTGCTGGGAGGCCACCGCCGTCGCTTCGGCGGACACGGCGACGTTGTAGGCCCCCTCGATCGCGACCTCATCGATGGCGACGACCGCACCGTCCACGTCGAGCTCGACCAGGACCGTGCCCCCCACCCCCGAGGTCGGGCTCTCCCCCTCCACCTCGAGCGGCCCGAAACCCGGGAGGGCCAGGACGATGCGGCCGGCCGCGGCCGCGAACGGAACCAGCTGGTCGGGCGTGAATGCCTCGCTCCGCAGCTCGCGCTCCCAGGCGATGTCGCCTCCTCTCCGTCGCAGCGAGACCTTCGCCCGCCCCAGGTCCGGCGAGACCAGGAAGACGCCGCCGTCGGTCGCAGGAGCCACGCTGGCACCTACCGGGACGAAGAGGCTCTCCTGCGACCCGTCCGCCGCGCGTGACCGCAGGACACCGGTCGTCTCGTAGCGATCGCGAACGACGACCCACACGCTACCCTCGCCGTCGACCGTCGCCGTGGGCCACAGGTACGTCGGCTCCCGCAGCCCCAGGTCGATCTCGCTGCTGCTGCGCGTCAGCTCGATGCGCGGGCCGAGGACGCCGAGCGAGAGCTCTCGCGGTGGGACCGTCGCCGACGCGGCGCCCGCCGTGACGAGGAGGTCGACCGACGCCTCGAAGTACACCGGCTGGAGGCACGGACCGGGCACCAGCTGGGGGAGCTGGTCGGCGCGCGCCACCACGCGTATCTCCCGGTCCGCCCGTTCCCCGTCGTCCAGGCCGACAGGCCAGTCCTCGTCGTCCACCGAGACCTCGACCGGCACCTCCACCGCGTCGAGGTAGACGCGGACCGCATCGAGCGCGATTTCCTGGTCGCCGAGGGCCTCGAGGTGAAGGAGCACCGTCGCCTCGACGGTCGCCGCCCCGCCCTCCTGCGGAGTGAGCTCGACCGCCGTCGCCTCGGCGGTGGCCCCCACACCAAGGAGCCACGGGTCGTCCTCGCAGCCGGCGAGGCACCCGAGCGTGAGCGCGAAGCCCAGGGCCCGGTGCGTCGCCGTGGAGGCATGGCTGAGCCCCGGTGAGCCCGACGCTTCGCGCCCCCCCTTCCCGAATGCTCCGTACAATCTGGTCTCCATCGCGCCTCCGAGGACGCCGTCAGCAAGCGCGGCGCCGGGCGCGGACCGGGGGGCGTCGAACCCTCGACGGTCCTCCCCCACAAGGCGACGAGCTGGCCCGGGATCACCAGCCACCGAAGGCCAGGGAGCTGAGGAGCACCTGGGCATCGAGCCTGCGCGTTCGCGTCTGGTACCCTCGTCAGCGATGACGGCCCATGCGCCCCGCCACCACCACTCCTTCGAGGAGTACCTCGCGCTGGAGGAGATCGCCGGGGTTCGCCACGAGTTCTTCGACGGCGAGATCTACGGGATGGCAGGTGGGACCCCGGAGCACGCAGCGATGGCAGGAGCCATCACGACCGCGCTGGGAGCCCAGCTCTCCGGCAAGCCGTGCCGCGTCTACAGCTCCGACCTTCGCGTTCGCATCCTCGAGACCGGCCTCGCGACCTACCCCGACGTGACCGTCGTGTGTGGGCCTTCGGAGCGCGATCCGGCGAGCCCGACGCACGTCACGAACCCGAAGGTCGTCGTCGAGGTGCTGAGCCCCGGCACCGCGGAGTACGATCGTGGCGAGAAGCTCGCGCAGTACCAGAGGATCCCGGCCCTGCAGGCCGTGGTCCTCGTCGACCACGCGAGCACGCGCGTGGATCTCTGGACGCGTGACGGGGCGAGCTGGCGGTCGCGGCGATTCGGCGCCGGCGAGACCGTGGTCCTCGACGTCGTGGGGTGCTCGCTGCGGGTCGACGACGTCTACGCCGCCGCGCGAGAGGCGTAGGAACCCCGTCGCGGGCGAAGACCCGACGGCTCAGCGTGGTCGCGGGAAGGAGCCACTCCCGGGACTTCTCGAGCGTGCCGCGTCAGCCGTCGAAACCCGGGCCCTTGCCGCCGTCGTCCTTCAGCGGATCCTCCAGCAGGGCCTCCACCGCGGGCGGCGGCTCGGCCGGCGGCGACTGCGACGCGGTGACGGGTGGCTGCGAGGCGGCGACCTGGGCATCCGCCAGGGCGGTCTCCTCCGGCAGCGGCTCGGGCGGGGGCTCGGCCGCCAGGCGGTCGGCCTCGGCGATGGCCGCGTCCTCCTGGGCGAACCTCGCCGCCGCCTCGTCGAGCAGGCGGTCGTGCTCGCGCAGGACCTTGGTCGCGCGGCGGCTGCCTGCCGCCACCAGGACGAGGCCGAGCGCGCCCCACGACACCGACGCGATGGCGCCGGCGGTGACGTGCACGTCGTCGCCCCGCTCGATCGCGTCGAGCACGTAGAACGCGTAGAAGGGCGAGGGCGAGGCGACGATCAGCGCGTCGTCCGACGTGCCGCCGAGGACGCCGGCGATGGCGGCGACGATCCACGGGCCGACCGCGATGCCGAAGCCGATCGCCACCAGCAGCACGCGGACGATGCCGGCGCTCCGCCCGCTGGAGCGGAGCCACGAGCGCAGCCCGATCAGGAACACCAGGAAACACGCGGCGTAGAGGCAGAAGGTCGCGATCTGCCCGACGTGCTCGGCGGGGTCGGTGATGGTCGCCCCCGCCAGGTCGACGCCGATGGTGCAGATGACCGCCAGGGCGACGATGGTGCCGACGCCGAGCAGCAACTCCAGCGTGGTGGTGTTGGAGATGCCGGGGCCGAAGAACCGCCTCACCTTGCCGACGCCGTCGCGATCCCAGTGTGCGAGGACGCGCCGCGACGGGCCGATCGGCTCGCCTGCAAAGACGAAGGTGCAGGTCGCGAAGTGGATCAGCAGCGCCGAGGAGGCGATGACCGCGACCGCCCGCAGATCGTCCGCGTCCACCGCGAAGACGGGGAGGAACGAGGCGACGAAGAACACCACGCTCGCCACCAGGAACCAGCGCTTGAGACCCGTCGAGCGATCGTCGTTGGGCGCGGTGAGGTTCGCGACCGTCACCTCGTAGAGAAACCACGAGGGGATGATGATCGCCGCGAGCGGCATGACCAGCAGGTAGAGGACGTACTCGATCCCGAACGGGGCGCGGGCGAGGGCGATGGGGAGCCACACCGGCAGCCCCTCCGGCACCTCGTTCCACAGCCGGTGGACGCCCACCGACAGTCCGACGCCGAAGCTTCCAAAGGCGAAGCAGCTCATCGTCACGCCGAGCAGCAATGCCAGGACGATGGCGACGCGCAGACTCTGCATCTTCGAGCTGATGGCGAGCCCGAAGGCGACCCCGAGCAGCGCGAAGACGAAGAGCAGCGCAAATGCG
>JBKJLX010000397.1:0-15194 GCA_046596645.1 Polyangiaceae bacterium | reverse complement strand
TCTGCTCGGAGCCGCGCGCCTGCTGCGCCGTCGCCGCGGCGATCTGCTGCACGGTCTCGGCGATGCGACCCATCGCGTCGGTGACCTGCTTCGACCCCTTGGCCTGCTCGACCGTCGCGCGGGCGATCGCGCGGACCATGTTCGTGCTCTTGCGCGAGCTGTCGAGAATCTTCTTCAGCGCGCGCTCGGCCTCGTTGCTGACCTCGACGCCGCGGTCGACCATCGTCGCGCCGCGCTCGACGGCGCTGATCGCGTTCTTCGACTCGGTCTGGATGGTCTTGATGAGATCGGTGATCTCCTTGGTGCTCGCGCCGGCGCGCTCGGCCAGGTCCTTGATCTCGTCGGCGACGACGGCGAAGCCCTTGCCGTGCTCGCCGGCCTGCGCGGCGATGATCGCGGCGTTGAGCGCCAGCAGGTTGGTCTGCTCGGCGACGTCGTCGATGACGTTGACGATCTGCCCGATGGCCTCGATGCGCGAGCCGAGGTTCGAGATGACGGCCACCGCCTCTTGGGACGACTCTTTGATGCGGTAGATCTCGCCGATGGTCTTGAGGATGGCCTCGGCGCCGCGCTCTGCGTCGCTCGCCACCTCTTCCGAGAGCTTCGCCGTCTCGTTCGCGTTCGACTGGACCTGGTCGATGGAGACGTCCATCTCGTACATCGACGAGCTGGTCTCCTCCGCCGTGAGCGACAGGGCGTCGACGTTCTTGGCGACCTCGCGGATCGAGTACGCCATCTCCTCGATCGAGGTCGCGGTCTCGCGGACGCTCTGCGACAGCTGGGCGACGCTCTCCGCGACCTCGTCGTTGGTCGACGCCATGATGCGGATGCTGGAGCTCGACTCGTCGGCGCTCTGGGCCAGCATCTCCACCGAGCTGCCGACGCCGGATAGCAGGCGACCCACCTCGCGCACGCCCTCGGTGGCGGCGACCGCGCCGGTGGCGACGATGTCGACGGCGGAGGTGAGCTTGTCGAGGCCCCCTTCCAGTGGCACCAGCGAGACACGTACCAGCTCGCGCACCTCGCCCCCGCCGTCCCCGACCGGCGCCTCGGCCACCTTCTCCTCGAGGCGTCGCCGCGAGTCGAGGACGTCGTCGAGAGCGCGGTAGAGCTGGGAGAGCTCGGGCGAGGCGTCGTCGGGGAGCGCGGGGCGCCGCCCGTCGGCGGCGGCGCGGATCGCGTCGGCGAGGCGATCGAGGCGCGGACCGCCCGATCGCTCGGCGACCGCCATCACCGTGCCGGCCGCGACCAGGCCGTAGGCGATGAACGCCATGAGGATGTAGTCGCGCCCCAGCTGCTGGGCGACGCCACCCAGCACGAGCGCCGCCGCGATGACGACGAGCACCGGAATCATGAGGCCGCGACTGCCCATGGCGCCGCGGAGGGTAGAGGGACGGGGGGCCCGCGAGCAAGGAAGCGGGATCGTGCTCCAATGCGGGCCGCAGGATGTCCCTCGCCGCACGCCTGGCGCTCGCGTTCGTCCTCGTCGCCGCCATGGCGACGTCGCTCCTGGGCGCGTGGGTGCGCGAATCGTCCCGCGCCGGGCTGGAGGCGGACTTCGCCACCCGGACCGATGCCGCCACGCGCGAGGTCGAGGCGGCGCTCCAGGCCGAGGCCGATCTGTTGCGGGATCTGGTGCTCCCGCTGTGCCAGAGCGGCACGTTCTTCGATCGGGCGCTGGTCGACCTGACCAGCGCCAAGGGGGACCCGGGAGCGATGGAGGCGGGATCCCGCTACGTCCTGCGCCACCACGTCCCCGACGAGGCCAAGGCGCGGCGACTCGACGATCTGGCGCTGCTCACGACCACCGGCCTCGTCCTGGCCCACAGCGATCTGCCGCGGATCGGGGAGAAGGACGCGCGGCTCGGTCAGCTGATCGGCGGGCCCGACGCCGGCCCCGCGCACGTCCGGCCGGAGCCGGCGGGGCCGCCCTCGATCGAGGTCCACTGCGCGCGGACGGCGGCGGGGCACCGGCTGGGGCTCGTCGCCTCCAAGAGGATCGCCGGCATCCTCGATCGCATCGGGCGCGCCTACGGCGTGGGGCTGGCGCTGAAGGGCGACGCTGCGGCGACGCGCCGCGAGGACGCGGCGAGCGCCCAGCGCATGCACCGGAGGAACGACGTGGTGCGCGAGCTGACGTCCGCCGGCGTCCCCGGCCTGGCGGTGGTCGCCACGGTTTCGCGCGCGCCGCTCGACGCCGCCGTGGCGCGGGTCGACCGGGCCATCCTGGTCAGCACCGCGGTGGCGTCGGCGGCGGCGCTCGTGGTGGCGGTGCTGCTGGCGCGCACGCTGACCCGGCCCCTCCGGGCGCTGGCGCTCGAGGCCTCCGAGGTGGCCTTCGGGGAGCCGCGCCCCGTGAAGACCACCGGCGGCGGCAAGGAGCTGGCGGACTTCGCCGCGTCCTTCAACCGCGCGATCGACGAGCTGGTGCGCATGCGCAAGCGCCTGGCGGCGACCGAGCGCATCGCGGCGAGGCGCGAGGTCGCGCAGCAGGTTGCGCACGAGATCAAGAACCCCCTGGCGCCCATCCGCGCGGCGGTCGAGACGCTGCGCCGGCTGAAAGACCGCAATGACGAGGCGTTCGAGGGCTACTTCGACGAGGCGACGCGCACGGTGCTGGAGGAGGTGCACCGCATCGCCAACATCGTCACCGAGTTCACCAAGTTCTCACGCCTGCCGCCGCCCAACCCGGAGCCGATGGACCTGGTGGCCACGGCGAAGAGCGTCGTCGCGCTGCACGCCGCCGACCCCGACATGGTCAAGACGGCGCGCCGCAACGAGCCGCCGCGCGTGGAGCTGCAGGCGGAGGCGATCCCCGAGGTGCGCGCGGACCGCGACCAGATCGTGCAGATCCTCACCAACCTGATCCAGAACGGCCTCGACGCGGCGGCCGCGGTGCGGCCCGACCCGCGGGTGGTGGTGTCGGTGGCCATGGTCGACGCGGCGCGGGTGCGCGTGGTGGTCCGCGACAACGGGCCCGGCGTCACCGACGAGGTGCGAGAGAAGCTGTTTCAGCCGTACGTCACGACCAAGTCGCACGGCACGGGCCTGGGCCTCGCGATCGTGCAGCGCATCGTGATCGAGCACGGCGGTGAGATCGCCTACCGCGCGGCGAGCAAGGGCGGAGCGGTCTTCGAGATCGTGTTGCCGGTCGCCGGCCCCAGCCTCCTCGACCGAGCGCCGGACCTCGAGGCGACCGGACGCAACGAGGTCTGAAGCGGAACCGGATGTCGGATGCCGGATGCCGGAACCGGTCGGCGAGGACTGCCTGCGCTGGCCGATCGACTTCGGCGGCGCGATCATCTTCACGGCGCAGTCGTGCGAGATCGGCACCGTCTGCCTCGACGGGACGTGCGCCATGGCATCACCCCCGGGAGGCTCGTGCAGCGACGGGCAGGAGTGCATCTAGTCGACGTGCGACGAAGGCGTGTGCGAGCCGATGTCGGCCCGGACGCCTGCGCGTGCGGGTGCGCTACGCGGCCGCCCTGGAACGGGCACGACGGCAGCTGAAGGCGTCGCCCGCGCCGGGCGCGCGCGTGGCCAGCAGCTCCTCGCGGGTGGGAAGACGCGCCCTTCCCCGCGCACGCGGCCTCGGCTTGCTCGACCGCCCGGGCGTGAGGCGTTGCGAAGTGGCGAGACCCAGGCCGACCTCAACGTTGACACCACGCCGCGTCGTCGCCGAGCCTTCGGCCCATGGCGGGTGAGATCCTGGCGGAGGTGGTCGCGGCCTGCGGCGAGCTGGCGCTCCGCGCCCTGTTCACCGGACCGGTGCGCGAGTGGCGGCTCGACAGATTCGTCGGCGGTCTGGACGGCGACCGCAGGGTCGCCTTCTTCGAGATCCTCGCCGCCGCCGTCCTCCACGACGGCCACATCAGCACCGTCGAGGAGAAGTGGCTCGAGAAGCGTCGCGAGGCGGCGAAGGAGGACGCGGCGGTGGTCGACGCCGCCCTCGCCACAGTGAAGGCCTCGCTGCCGGCGGGCTCCGACGACGCGGCCTACCAGGCGTTCCTCGAGCCGCGCGCCAGGCTGTTCGAGGACGAGAGCAGCCGGGAAGCGATCTTCAAGGCGGTCCTCGTGGTCCAGCAAGCGGGCCCGTTCGCCGCCGACCCGGCGCCGATCCACCGCGAGGCGCTCGGCATCACCGTCGAGCGCGCCAGCGTGCTGCTGAGGAAGTTCAGCTCCATGCTCGGCTAGCGCTCGAGGTCGAGATCTCTCGCGCCTCCCCTGGTCGGCCTCGTGCTGGCCACCGCGTCGTGCGGTGCGGCGGGGCAGGCGACCGCGCGCTTCTCCACCGACGCCGACGATGGCGCGGTCTTCGTCCTCGACAGCACCGGCTCGAAGTCCGAGGAGACCGACGCGGTGAAGCGCACCGTGCAGAAGGTCGCCGAGCGCCTGGCCAGCCGGAAGATGGGCGTGCGGTTCGCGCTGGTAGAGTCCTTTCTCATCGGCGACGCGCCCCGGCGGCTCCAGCACGGCTCGGCCAGCCACGTGGACGGCACAGCTGAGCGCGGTCAGGGTCGCATGCGCCGGTGCTCGACGAACGGACGCAGCGGGTCAAAGGCGATGACGACGTTCACGCCGTCGCCGCCGCTGACGTCGAGGTGGACCAAGCGTCGGTCTGGCGAGCCCAGCTCGAGGCCTCCGCCCGCCGACCATCTCGGCGTCGTCCTGGGGAGATCGGCGGGCCGGTCGTCGAACACGGTGCCGACCTCGGCGTGAAGGACGCCCGCGAACAGCTCGTGCACGGGGTATTGGTAGGTCACGCCCCCGGCGAGGACGCCGGGCGCGACCTGGTCGAAGAGCGGCCGCCCCGGCATCGAGGTCGGTCCTCCGAGGCTGGGCTGGTCGAGAAGCGGGACGCTGCCGTCGAGCCCTTCGACGTGATCGACCGTCCCCCACACGCCCAATCTGCGCCCCGGTCCGAGGACCTCGACGACGCCGCCGACCTCGCCGTGGACCCGTGCGAGGTCGGTGCCGTGAACGACGCCACCGCGGGTCACGTCGACCTCGGCCCACGCCGCGTCGTCGCCGACGACCACCACCGCGGCGCCACCGAGCTCGCCGACCGTGAACGACCCTTCGTCCAGGGGGCCTCCCCGGTCGACCTGCTGCACGACGGCATCCTCGGGTGCATCGCCCGGCGCATGGTGCGCGACGCGGCCCAGCGCGCCCAGGCGGAGGTCGAACACGCCGACGGACGTCGCGGCGCCGACGATGCCGCGCTCATCGAAGCTCCGCTGACGGAACCTGTGGTTGCGCCGGAAGGGCACGGTCGGGTGATCGACGGCGCGAACCTCGAGGTCGAGCCAGAGCGGGGTGCCGGCAAGGCCGGGCGCGTCGATGTGCCACCACAGGAGCCGGTCGCCGCTCGGGCCGAGGGTCGCCTTGCCCGCGATCGACTCCCCGTGGCCGCCGAGGTCGTCGTCCAGCGCCGACACGCCGAGCTGGACCCCGTACCAGCTCGACGCCGTCAGGCTGGGCAGGACGACGGCGGAGCTCTCGACGGACGGCGCGTCCGACGCATCGCGCGCGACGACGAAGATCGACTCCACACGCTCCGGCACCGCGTGCTTCTGGACGGCAACCAGCATCAGCCGGATCGGCCTGAAGACGATCCCGAGGAGCACGTCGGGCACCGCCAGCACGGCGCGCGGGACGGCGAGCGCGACGTCCTCCGCTTCGATGGAGCGCCCCTCCGTCAGCCCTCGCGACCGATCGCGCCCCGGCTCCGACGCATGCGCCGGGGCGGCGCTGCCGACGATCGAGAGACACCCGGTGCTGAGCCCGATCAGGAGGGCGATCAGGAGGGAGCGTCGGCTGCGGGGCGCTGGCATGGAGTGGCCGTGCTGGGCGGCGTGGTTCACCCAGCAGGATGCATGCCCGCCAGTTCCAGGGCGGCGCCACGAACGGCGGACGCTCGCCGAGGCATGGAGCCTCGAACGTGGCGAACGCGCCTGGCGGAGGCGATCCGGGTGGAGGACGAACGCGGAGGAGGGGAGAGTGCCTTTCCGCCCACCGATGGCCTACTTGCTCCCGGAACAGAACGGGCCGGTGGATCCTTGGATCGACCGGCCCGCCAGATTCCCGCTGCTGGGTGGTCCAGCGTCGCGAGAGGGAGCCCGCCGGCTCAGGGTGGTGGTTGCACGAGACCCGAAGGCCTCGCCCGGTCCTCCAGCGGCGATCGGGTGATCTCCGCCTTCGTCCCGTCACGCGCGCCACCCAAAGGTGGGCGAAAATCCGCGCCGCTTCCTCTCGGAGACGGCCCAAGCATGAGCGAGGTTCCCCGTGAGCGTCAACGCCCCCTGTTCTCCCGGCGCGTCGCGTTCTAAGGCGGCGGGGTGATCGCGCCCACGCCTCGAAGGCCACGACTCCTCGCGGCGGCCGTCGTGTGCAGCGCAGTGCTCGCGTCCCTCGCTGCTCCCGGCTGCGGCGGCGCCGCCAAGGGGCCGGCCGTCGGCGTCTCGGGGCGTGCCCCCGCCGCCAGCAAGGGCGCCACCCCGGCCCCGTCGGGCGGGGCGCTCCCCATGCTGCCCTCGCACGCTGTCGCCACGCTCGACGACGACGGCGCGCTGGCCGCGTTCGCGCGCGGTGACGACGGCCGGGGCGTGCTCGTCTTCGCGCAAGGCGGGTCGTGGAGATCGCGCGCCCTCGACGCCGCGGGTGCTCCCACGGGCGAGGTCGTCACGGTGGCCCCGATCCAGGGGAACGCCACGCACCTGGCGCTGCGGCCGGCAGGCGACGGGTACCTGCTCGCGTGGGACACCGCGCTCGACGCCAACCATGCGCTCTCGGTGATCGCCCTCGACGGCGCGGGCCGCCCGCGCGGCGCAGCGGCGCTGGGGGCGCAGGTCGCCGACCGCGTCGCCTTCATCGATCTCGTCGTGTTCGAGGGCGGCGCATTCCTCCTCCACGAGGTCGCGGGCCGGGGCCCGCGCGCCTCGGCGAGCCGTGTGGTGCTCACGCCGATCGATCCGCGCCGGGGCGCGGCGGTCGGCGCCGGAGCGGTCGTGGTCGACGACGCGCCAGGGTGGAACGTGATCGCCACCCGCCGCGGCGCCGCGGTGGCGCGCGTGGTCTCGACGTCCGCCGCGCCGGCGGCGAACGCGGCGCCGGGGCCTGATCTCGGTCGGGTGGAGGTCGCCAGCGTCGACGCGCGGGGCGTGGCCTCGGCGCCGGTGGTGGTCCACGGAAGGGCCACGGCGAACATCGACGTGGAGCTGGCCGCGGTCGGCGAGCGCGTGCTGGTGGCATGGACCGACGGCGGCGACGCCGAGGGCGCAGCGATGCTCTCCGCGGTCGATCTCGGCGGCGCCAAGGCCACGCCGCCTGCGCGCCTGAGCCCCCCGGCGGAGGACGTGGCGCTGGTTGGCCTGTGGGCCGCGCCGCGCGGCACCGCCGTGAGCGCGCTCGTCGCGTGGGAGCCGACCGATCCCGAGCGGTCCCCGTCGGCCCCGAGGCGCTTCGTGCTGACCACCGTCGCGGCCTCGGGCGCCGCCGCAGCGACGCGCGCGTCGCTCCTCTTCGCAGGCACCGGCCGCCCCGACGTGGTCGCCGACGGGGACGGCTTCGCCGCGATGGTGCTCGCGCCGGCCACGCTGGCGGGCGACGAGGCGAGCGCCGAGGCGCCGGTGTGGCCGACCTTCGTGCGCCTCGGGCCCGACCTGGCCTCGCGCGCGTCGGAGCCGCTGCGCGCGGCGCCCTTCGCGTCGACCGAGGGCATACCGGACCTCGCCTTCGGGCTGTCGTGCAGCGCTGGCTCCTGCGTCGCCATCGGCGGCGCGGCGGGCGCGCCGGCGCCGCTGGCGGCGATCGAGCTCCCCATCCGCGCGTCGCGCTACCGCGCGGCGGTCGAGCGCGCTGGGGAGACGGCGGTGGCGGCCGTCCGCACCGAGCTGGCGACGACCCTCTGGACGGGCGAGCGCGTCGCCGACGTCGCCGCCGCGCGGCTCGACGGCGGCGCCGAGCTCGCGGCGTGGGTCGGCTGGTACCAGCCCGGCGTCAGCCCGGTGGTCGCGCCGCCCCGTGGCGAGAAGCCCTTCGCCGCGACGCTCGCCGTTCGCCCGCTCGCCGCAGCGGAGGGCGCGGCCCCGGTCGTGATCTCCCAGCGCGCGGTCTCGGCGGGCGGCGTCGCGCTGGCCCCGATCCCCGGCAAGCCCGGCGGTGAAGTGGTGCTGGGCTGGGTGGCGAGCGACGACGGTGTCCCCCAGGTGTTCGCGACCAAGCTCGACGGCGCCGGGAAGAAGCTCGCGCAGAAGAAGGTCACCCTCATCGACCGCGGCAAGAAGGACCGACCGACGAGCGAGTGCGCCTCGGTCGACGTCGCCTACGCGCCACAGGCCAGCGACGGCCGGCCCGGCCTCGTGGTCGCGTGGGTCGACACGCGCGATGGCGACGCCGAGGTCTACGCCGCGCGCCTCAACACCAACCTGGAGAAGGTCGGCGCCGATCGGCGCATCACGTCCGCCAAGGGCGCCGCGTCCGAGGTGCGGCTCCTGGTTCGCGGGGCCGAGACGCTGGTCGCGTGGATCGAGGCGCGCGAGGCGCCCGACAACGGCGACGTCTATGTCGCCAAGCTCCGCACCGGCAACCTGGAGCCGCTGGGGGAGGCGACGCGTGTCTTCGCGTCGGCGGGGGCGACGCGCGGCGTGCGCTTCGTGGAGGGCGGCGGCGGCCGCCTCTCCCTCTCGTGGATCGACGACGCCGCGCGCGACCCCAGGACCGGCTCCGGTGGCGACGGCACGGCGGCGGCCGGCGTGCGCCTCGTCGAGCTCGACCCTGCGGGCAAGCCCACCGGCACCCCGCGGCGCGTCGCCGCCCTGGGAGGATCGGTGCTCCAGGCCGCCTTCGGGTGCGCGTCGGGCTCGTGCCGCGGCCTCGCCGCGCTGCCGGGCGCGCCGCCGCTTCTGGTGGGCGTGGACGTCGACACGACGACGCCCGGGGCCGGCTCGCGCGAGGTGGGGACCGCGCAGGGCAACGGGGTGTCGATCGCGCCCCTGGGCGCGGATGGGAAGGCCTTCGTCATCGCCGATGACGACGGGCGCACCGGTCGCGTCCGAGCGCTCCGCCTGGACTGGTAGCCCTCGACCCCCGCCGACCTCCCGCGTCTGCCCTGGCGAGGCGCCAAGGTGCGCGGAGGTGTGTATGACGTTCTGTGAGCCAGCGTCGCCGCGCTAGGGCACCATTCGGGAATGCACTTCCTCGACCGCCCCGGCCTCCACGCCTCCTTCGTGTCCCTCGCTCTCGTCGGCCTCCTCGCCTGCGGGGACGACACGTCCACCACCAGCGGCGGCGGTGGCGGCGGCTCCACGTCCAGCGCGAGCACATCGGCCGCCGAGACGACGGCGGCCGAGACGAGCGCGGTGACCACCGGCGACGGTGGAGGCGGCGGACTCGTCGGGGTCGGCGGCTTCGGCGGCTTCGGCGGCTTCGGCGGCTTCGGCGGGAACGGAGGCGGCGGCGGGGTGCCGGCCTGCGACCCCGGCACCGAGGAGGGTTGCCTCGAGGGCTTCACCTGCGAGGAGGTCGACGGCGGCGATCCGGCGTGCTTCGCGCCGGTCCACGTCATCGGGCGCGTGTTCGATTTCTTCACCGACGACGACATCGCCGGGGCGCGCGTCGTCGCGCGCGACGTCAACGGCGCCGCGGTCTCCGAGGTGGCGATCAGCGCCGAGGACGGGACCTACGAGCTCGCCGTCCCCGCGGTGCGCGACGCCGGCGGCAACATCGTCTCCGACGAGAGCAACCAGATCACGCTCCGCGCCGACGCGTCGGCCTACGAGACGTTCCCCCTGCCGCCGCGCGTCGCGCTGCCGCTCGACCTCTCCCAGGCCGCCGCGGGCGCGGAGGGCGAGCCCACCGTCCTCCAGAATGCGGCGACCGACATCGGGCTCATCGAGCTCGCCTCGACCGAGGGACTGGGCTCGGTCTCGGGCAACGTCGACATGACCGCCCTCGGCGCCGAGGCCCCCTCCCCGGCCGGCACGCTGATCCTCGCCGGTGGCACGACGGGCATCGCCGACATCGACGGTAGCTTCACCGTCTTCAACGTCCCCGCGGGCGACATCACGGTGCAGGGCTACCTCTCCGGGGTGAACTTCACCCCCGACGACGCGACCGTCGTCGCGGGGGAGGAGACGTTCGACGTCCTCGTCCTCGCCAACGAGGACCCGACGGTGACCGTGTCCGGCGCGGTGCAGATCGTCAACGGCGGCGGCGCGAACGTCACCAGCGTGATCCTCGCCCTGGAGGACACGTTCAACGAGGGCTTCATCCGCTTCGACGCCCCGCCCGGGCTCCGCGCGGGCGACATCGAGGGCGAGTGGGCCATCGAGGGCGTCCCCGACGGTCGGTACGTGGTCCTCGCAGCCTTCGAGAACGACGGCCTGGTGCGCGATCCCGACACGTCGATCGGCGGCACCGACATCGTGCACATCGTCGTCGACGGCGCCGACATCATCGTCGACAACTTCAAGGTCACCGGTGCGCTCGAGATCGAGCAGCCGGGCCCCGAGCCCATCACCGAGACCAGCGCGACGCCGACCTTCATCTTCGAGGACGACTCGAGCGAGGAGTACTACACGGTCGTGCTTCGCGACGGCTTCGGCGTCCTGGTCTGGGAGACGACGGCGATCGATCCGGGCGGCAACGAACCGGTCACCGTGAACTACGCCGGCCCCACGCTGTCTCCGGGCGTCCTCTACCAGTGGAAGGCGACCAGCTTCGACGGCTCGGACGCCCCGCTCTCGACGACCGAGGACCTGAGGGGCGTCTTCCAGGTCGAGACCGGCGGCACCGGGGGTGGCGGCGGCGCGGGCGGCAGCGGCGGCGCGAGCGGTGCTGGCACCACCAGCAGCACTGGCAGCACCAGCGGCGCGGGCGGTGCTGGCACCACCAGCAGCACCGGCGGCATCTGAGGATCGCGAGGCGGAGCGCTCAGACGCGCTTCGCCTCGACCTCGATCACCATCTCCTCCAGCGCGGCGATGTCGCGCAGCATCTCCGCGCTGGGCGCGGACTCCACGCGGATGACGGCAACCGCCGCCTTGGAGCCCTGGAAGATCGTGTTCGACATGTCGGCCACGTTGACGCCGTAGCCGCGGATGATGCCGAGCACCTGGGCGAGGACGCCGACCTTGTCGTAGTGCCGCACGACGAGCTCGCTGTGCGCCTGCGCCTTCTGCTCGACGTTGACCACGTTGGGCGGCCGACCGGTCGCCACGTACTCGCGCACCACCCGGATCGCCTCGGTGGCGATGGCGTCCTGGGCCTGGTCGGTGCTGGCGCCGATGTGGTGCGTACCGACGAAGCCGGGCATCGCGAAGATCTCGCCCGTGAGACCGCTGGCGGTCGCCGCCGAGGGCTCCTCCGCGAAGACGTCGAGGCCGGCGCGCAGGCCCTTCGACTTCATGGCGGCGATCAGCGCCGCCTCGTCGTGGAGGCCACCGCGGCTGGTGTTCACGAAGCATGCGCTGTTCTTCATGCGCGCGAAGAACTCGGCGCCGAAGAGGCCGCGCGTCGCGGGCTCGAGCGCGAGGTGGACGGTCACCACGTCGCTCTTGTCGGCGAGCTCGCGGAGCGACGCGCAGCGCTCGACGCCGAGCTCCTCCGCGGCCTCGAAGGTGAGCGACCGCGACCAGGCGATGACGTCCATCTCGAACGCCTGCGCGCGCTTCACGACCTCACGGCCGATGGCGCCCAGCCCGGCGACGCCGAGGACGCGGCCCTTGAGACCGGCGGCCTGCGAGTATTCCTTCTTGTTCCAGGTGCCCGCCCGCAGATCGGCGGTGGCGTGGGGGATGCGCCGATCGAGCGCGAGGATGAGGCCCATCGCCAGCTCGGCGACCGCCACCGCGTTCTTGCCCGGGCAGTTCGACACGTAGATGCCGCGCTCGCTCGCGGCCCCCACGTCGATGGTGTCGACGCCGGCGCCCGCCCGCAGCACCAGGCCGAGCTGCGGCGAGGCCTCGATCGTCCTGCGCGTCACCTTGGTGCTGCGCACGACGAGGATGCGCTTGTCCTGCGCCCGCTCGGGAAGATCATCGGCGGTGGCGGTCGGCTCGTAGGTGACCGACAGGCCGAGGCCCTTGAGCTCGTCGAGGTGGCGGGAGGGGAACGCGTCGGCAACGAGGGCACGCATGGGCCGCCATGAGACCAGGCCTCACCCCGGCGGAGGAAGCGCGATCAGCCGGGCGCGCCGCCGTGCGGAGGCAGCCCCACCATCCCGCCAATCTCGGCCTGGAAGGCGGCGAACGCCGAGTCGGCGGGCCAGGACGGCGCGTCCTCCACCAGGCGCCGCGCCCGCCCCGCATCCCCGGCGTCGATCGCAGCGACCGCCGCGCCGTAGCGCATCGCCCAGTGGATCAGCGGGCTCTCCTCCGAGGCGCGCTCCAGGAGGTCGACGTCGCCCGGAAGCGCCTGGTGCGCGAAGGCACGCGCCAGCGACACCACTGACTGGCGCAGCGTGGCGAGCTTGTTGCGGACCCCGTCGTCCTCCGGGAGGGGGAAGGTGGCGAGCCGCGCGGCGCCGGCCCGAGCCTCCGCCATCTCCCCGTCGAAGGTCGCGAGCAGGACGTCGACCAGGAGCCGGTGCTCGGCCGCCGCTTCCCACGCCGGGCCTCTCTCGGCCAGAGCCAGCGCCTCGCGCGCTTCCTTCACCCGGCCGAAGGCCGCGAGCGCCGTCGCCCGCAGGATGGGCAGGGTCGTCGCCGCGTCGGGCAGCTTGCGGGAGAGGCCGGTCCAGTGCTCGAGGACCGCCGAGGGGTCACCGGCCTTGAGCGCGCGTACGACGTGATCCTTCGCCCACCAGCGCAGCGCCATCGAGGCGCCGAGAGTGACGACGACGGCGATGGCGACCAGGGGGTGCGCCCACGCCCCCTCCAGGATGGCCGCGACCACCGCCGCCGAGCCCACGAACAGGAACCCAGTGGCGAGGCGGATCGCGAGCAACGACCGGGGCGTCTGCAACACACGTCCAGCGTAGGACGGCCGGCCACAAAAGCGAGAAGGGCCTGCCACACCCCTCGCCGCGACCGTTGCTCCCTTCCGGGCCTGGCGGGTTTGACGGTTCGAGGTCGGCAGACCCGCAACGCTTGTCTCGCGACGCGGGGATCCGTACCAGACCCGCCCCCCGTCATCAAGGGCGCGCGCCATCGAAAGGCGCGCCCGGGGTCAGGGCGCGGCGGCGACCACCGGCTCGACGTGGACCAGCTCGATCGCCAGCGCCCTGGCCAGGTCGAAGATCCGTTCATCCCGGTAGAACTCGCGAAAGGCCACGCGCATCACGCCGGCGTTGGCGATCATCTTGAAGCAGCCCCAGCAGGGGCTCGCCGTCACGTAGATCGCGGCGCCTTCGATGCGCACGCCGTTGCGAGCCGCCTGCACGATGGCGTTCGCCTCGGCGTGGATGGTCCGGACGCAGTGCCCGTCCTCCATCATGTGACCGACCTCGTCGCAGTGCGGCAGGCCCTTGATCGAGCCGTTGTAGCCGGTGGCGAGGATGGAACGGTCCCGCGCCAGGACCGCCCCGACGTGCTTCCGATCGCAGGTGGCGCGCGTCGCGACCTGGACCGCGATCGCCATGAAGTATTCGTCCCACGACGCGCGCTGGGTCATCGAGGTCGAGGCTAGTCCAGGGATCTTGCTATATCCACCGCGTGAGCGGTGAGGAGCGGAGCCAGCGTCAGTGAGCGGCGCCGAGCCCGAGGTGTTCGGCGAGTGGCTGCTCGTCCACCGTCTCGCCGAGAGCCAGATGGCGGAGGCGGTGGTGGGCGTTCGCCTCGGCGACACGTCGGGCCGCACCGTCGTGGTCAAGCGCCCCCGCCTCGGCGAGCGCGCGTCGGGCACTGCAGCGCAGGCGATCCACCGCGAGGCGGAGGTGCTGGCTGCGGTGCGCTCGCCGTACCTGGTCGCGCTGGAGGCGACAGGGACGGTCGCCGGCCTCCCCTTCGTCGCCCTGGAGCACGTCCGCGGGCTGCCGCTGGATCGGCTCCTCACCGTCGGCGGCGCCATGCGCGACGCCCAGGCGCGCGCGGTGGCCTCCGACGTCCTGGCGGCGCTCGCCGCCCTGCACGTCGCGGGGTGGGTCCACGGCGACGTGGCGCCGTCCAACGTCGTCGTCGACGAGGGGGGCGAGGCGCGCCTCCTCGACCTCGGCATCGCGGCGCGGATCGGCGAGGTGCGTCCGCTGCCCGCGGGCAAGCCCGGCTACGTCGCGCCGGAGGCGATCGGCGGGCGCGCCGTGGCGCCCGCGAGCGATGTCTATGCGTGGGCGGTGGTGGTGGCGGAGTGTCTGCTCGGCCGTCGCCTCTTCGTCGAGCACGACCTGAGCGAGGCCGCCACGCGCGAGGGCCCCCCGCCGGCGGTCGCGCAGATCGAGGGCTGGGGCCCGTTGCTCGCCAGCGCGCTCGCGATCGATCCCGCGCGCCGACCCGGCGTGGAGGCCCTGCGCGAGGCCATCGCCCCGGGTGAGCTCGACCGCAGCGCGCTCGCGGCGTCGGTCTCGCGCGCGCGGGGCGCGGTGGAGCGGCGCTCGTCGCTGCCGGAGGCACCGCTCGGCGGGCTCGGCGGAACGGTGCGCGAGCTCACGCCCACCGCGCCGCTCGTGCTGCCGTCTACGCCGGCGCCGGTCGGCCCGGCGGCCGCCACGCCGGGTCCGTCGCGGCGCGGGCTCATGGCCCTGGCCGCGGCCAGCGTCGGCTGCGGTGCGGCCGGCTGGCTCCTGGGGCGCCGCGGTCGGCGCGTGCGCGGCGCCAGCCTCGGGCTCTCGGCGGCGCTGCCGGCGCGTGCGCGGCTCTCCATCGACGGCCGCGTGATCGCCCTCCCCGAGCCGGGCAAGGAGATCCCGGTGACGCCGGGCCGGCACACCGTCTCCATCACCTCGCCCCGGCGGGAGGCGGAGACGTTCGACGTCATCGTCGGCGAGGGCGAGCACGTCGTGCTGCTGGTGCAGCTCGGGGGAAATGCGCGCCGCAACGAAAGGCGGGACGAAGCGCGCGATCCGGACGGCCCTCCGTGACGACGATGTCGCGCCGCGTGACCGCGTCGGCCGCGTCGACGGTGCGCAAGCTGAAGGTGCTCCACGCGGAGCTCGACGCGTGCACCGCCTGCTCGAAGATGATCGGGCCGGTGGTGCACGGGCCGGCCTTCGCGACCCGCGTGCTCCTGGTGGGCCAGGCCCCGGGCCCGCGCGAGGGCAGC
>JBKJLX010000293.1:0-5372 GCA_046596645.1 Polyangiaceae bacterium | reverse complement strand
CTTCCTGGGCGCAGCGGCCTTCTTCCTGGGCGCAGCGGCCTTCTTCCTGGGCGCAGCGGCCTTCTTCCTGGGCGCAGCGGCCTTCTTCCTGGGCGCAGCGGCCTTCTTCGAGGCGGCAGGCCGCGCGACGACTTCGACCGCCTCGCCGCGGACGGCGCGGGCCAGGATCTCGACGAGCCCCTGCAGGCCGTCGCGCGTCACCGCGCTCACGGTGTGGAGCTTGATGCCGTGCCGCGCGAAGGCGGCGGCGAGCGCCGGGACCCGCTCCTGGACCTCGGGGCGATCGATCTGGGAGACTGCAACGATCTCCGGCCGCTTGGCGAGCTCGGGGCTGAAGGCCGCCAGCTCCCCGCGGAGGATCTTCCAGTCGGAGAGGGGATCCCGCTCCTCCCCCGGGTCGAGGGTGACGAGGTGCAGGAGGACGCGGCAGCGCTCCACGTGCTTCAGGAACTCGATGCCGAGACCGATGCCTTCGCTGGCGCCGGGCACCAGGCCGGGGATGTCGGCGATGACGAACGTCGAGCCGCCGACGCGGGGGCCGCCGTACACGTCGACGACGCCGAGCGAGGGCACCAGGGTGGTGAACGGGTAGTCCGCGATCTTCGGCCGCGCCGCGCTGACCGAGGCGACGAAGGTGCTCTTGCCGACGTTGGGGAACCCGACCAAGCCGACGTCGGCCATGATCTTGAGCTCGAGGCGCAGCTCGCGCTCCACGCCGGGCTCGCCCTTCTCCGCGCGGCGGGGCGCGCGCTCCTCCGACGAGGCGAAGTGGATGTTGCCGCGGCCGCCGCGGCCCCCGCGCGCGACCACCAGGACCTCCCCCTGGGTCGTGAGGTCCGCGATCCGCTCGCCCAGGGCGTCGTCGAAGACCTGGGTGCCGAGGGGGACCTTGATCAGCTGGTCTTTCCCGCCGCGGCCGTAGCAGTCGCTGCCCAGGCCGTGCTCGCCCCGCTCTGCCCGGATGGTCTTGGCGTACGTCACGTCTTGCAGCGTGGAGAGGTTCTCGTCGGCGATGAAGACGACGTCCCCACCCTTGCCGCCGTCGCCCCCCGAGGGGCCGCCAAAGGGCACGAACTTCTCGCGCCGGAACGCGACCGCGCCATTCCCGCCGTCGCCGGCGATGACACGGATGCGGCAGTGATCGATGAAGCGCATGCGGCTCGCTGCCTTACCATGGCCTCCGCCATGGCGCGCGTCCTCGTCGTCGACGACAACACGGCGCTCGCCGAGAACCTGGCGAGCATCCTCGAGGCCTCCGACCTGGAGGTCGAGGTCGCGATCGCGCCCTCGGCGGCGCGAGGCCTCGCCATCGCCCGCGAGCGGCGCTTCGACGTCGCGGTGGTGGACGTGAAGCTCCCCGACGGATCGGGCGTCGATCTCATCGCGCCGCTGCGCGACGTGTCGCCGCACTGCGAGATCCTCATGCTGACCGGCGCCGCAACGGTGGACGGTGCCATCGCCGCCCTGCGCGAGGGGGCCGGCGCGTTTCTCCTCAAATCGTTCCGGCCGGAGGAGCTTCTGGCCAGCATCGCCCAGGCCCTGGAGAAGGTGAGCCTTCGCCGGGAGCGGGAGCTCTACCAGCGCCGGTACCAGGCACTGGTCGAGGCGGCGGACGTCCTGGTCCTCGCCCTCGACGACGCGGGTGCGGTCGTCCTGTGGAACCCGCGGCTGGTCGCCTTCACCGGCGTCGCCGTCGACGCGGCGCTGGGACGGCCCTTCGCCGCCTCCTGGGTCGATGCGGCCGATCAGCGGCGCTTCGAGGCGGCGCTGCGTGACGTGCTGGGCGGCGTGGGCGCTGCCGAGGTCGAGCTGGGGGTGGTCGACGTCGACGGCGCGACCCGCCGCGTTCGCTGGCACCTCTCGGCGGCGCGCGAGCCCGTTGGGGGCGGGGAGAGCGTCTACGGCATCGGGGTCGACGTGACGGCGCGGCGCGCCCTCGAGCGCAAGGCGGCCAGCGCGGAGGCCCTCAACGCCATGGCGCCCCTCGCCCTCGGCCTGGCCCACGAGATCCGCAACCCGCTCAACGCCGCGGTCCTGGAGCTGCACCTGCTGGGGCGCGCCATCCACCGGCTGGACGACGCGGCGGCGCGCGACCCCATGCGGCGCCGGGTCGACGTGGTCGAGGGTGAGATTCGCCGCCTCGAGCGGCTGCTCACCGAGTTCCTCGAGCTGGCCCGACCCCGGGCCCCGCAGCGCGAGCCGGTCGACCTCGGCCGCGTCGCGGCGGACGTGTTCGACCTCGAGGCGCAGGCCATGCTGGCGCGGGGCGTGAGCCTCGAGCGCATCCTGCCCGCCGACGTCCTGGTGCTGGGCGACGTGGAGAAGCTCAAGCAGGTGGTCCTCAACGTCGTGGTCAACGCGCTGGACGCGATGACGGACGGTGGCGCGCTCCGCGCCACGCTCACCGAGGACGAGGCGGCCGGCGAGGTCACGCTCGCCATCAACGACAACGGGCCCGGCGTCGACCCGCGGATCCTCGCGGAGATCTTCGACCCCTTCTTCACCACCAAGCCGGCTGGCACCGGGCTCGGCCTCGCGCTGGTGCGCAAGATAGTCGAGCAGCACGGCGGGCGGGTCGTGCTCGACTCGCGGCCCGGTGAGGGGACGACCGTGCGGATCGTCCTCCCCCGCCTCGTGCTCGACCGCGACGACGCCCCCCGGCCCCTGCCGCCTGCCTCGGCGCCCCACCGGGCGCCGGCCTCGCCCGCTGCCCCGGCAGCAGCGCCGGGCCCGCCGACTACAGACCGCCCGAGGAGACCCGGGACGGCGGCTTGAGCGGCAGCGCCAGCGGCTTGGACCCCGGGGTCGACGGCGCGGCCTTGGGCATGAGCTCGCCCTCGAGCGCGCTCATCGCCGCGAAGAGGCGATCCATGCCGTAGTCCAGCGCCGCGTCCTTGTTGAAGATCTCCGGGATCTTCATGATCTTGAGGCTGGTGAGCTTGCCGAGATCGATCTCGCGCTCGAGGAAGGCCTCGAACGAGCCATAGCCCTTGGCCACATAGAGCTCCTGAGCCTGGATCTCCTGGAGGACCTGCCCGATCTCGTAGAACCCCTTGTCGAGCCGCTTGCGGAGGGCGCGGATGCGCTGGGTCTGATTGTGGAGCGCGGCGATGCGCTCCTTGATCTGCTCCGCGCCATCCGGCGTGCGGATGGTGGCGCGAGCGCTCCCCGGGGGGGCGGGCTCGGCCGCCCGGGCACGGGCCTCCGCCGCGTGCTTCGCCGCGTGACGCGCCGCCCATGGCGCCGCACCGCGCAGCCCTAGCTTGCGCTTGGCGAGCGCGCCGGCCGGCTCCTTGACCGCCTTGGCGCCAGCCGCCTTCGGCTCGGCGCTGCCGGCGCCCGGCGACACAGCCTTGCCGGCGCCCTTCTTGTCGCCGCCCTTCGCGGCGGGCTTCACACCGGCGCTCGCCTTCTTCGCGGGGGCCGGCGCCTTCTTCGCGTCCTTGCCCATCTTCGCCTTCGACATCGCAGGTCCGCCTTGCCCAAATCCGGCTACATCGCCTCGCGACACACGGCCGCGGGAACAGTCGCGGGGAGAGCAGTCGCGCTGATTCCCCTGGGCGCCTTACCAAATGGTTCGTCCGCGCGTCCACCTCTTTTCGCCCGGGCGGCTGGCCTCGTCACCGTCCAGGGCCGCAGTAGAGTGCCCGCCATGGTGTCCTCCGAGCCTCCCTCGCAGAGCCCCGCCGGCGGCGGCGCGGCGGCCGGCAGCTACCCGCCGGCAGCGAACGACCGCTTCGCGGTGGTGGTGAACGGCAACGCCAAGAGCGTCAGCGACGAGGTCATCGAGACCCTCGACAGCATCCTCGACAAGGGCGATCTCTTCGTCTCGCGTCGCATCGAGGACTCGGAGGCGATCGCGCGGACGCTGGTCGACCGCGGCTACGGCACCATCCTCACGGGCGGCGGCGACGGGACGTTCACCGTGGTGGTCACCGCCGTCGTGCGCGAGGCGGAGCGCCGCGATCTGCCGCTGCCCCGCTTCGGCCTCCTCCGCCTGGGCACCGGCAACTCGCTGGCCTGGCTCCTCGGGGCGAGTCGCACCGGCAAGGGGAGGACGACCCGCGCGCTCGAGGTCGACATCGGCCGGCTCCGCGCCGACGCCGGGAGCCGCGAGCTGCGCCTGGTCGAGGTCGACGGGATGCTGGCTCCGTTCTGCGGCTTCGGGGTCGATGCCATCGGCCTGCGCGACTACAACGCGACGCGGAAGGTCCTGTCGCGCGGGCCGCTGCGAAAGCTCGCAGCCGGCGCGCTGGGCTACGCGGTGAGCGCCACCACCCGCACCATCCCCGGCTATCTCCTGCGGCGCACGCCCCACTGCCGCGTGGTCAACCGCGGCGGCGACGCCTTTCGCATCGGGCCCAAGGGCACCCGGCTGGGGGCGGCCATCCCTCGCGGCGCGCTGCTCTACGAGGGGCCGGCGATGATGGCCTCGGTCGGCACCATCCCCTACTACGGCTTCGGCTTTCGCGTGTTCCCCTACGCCCTCGACCGCGAGGACCGGATGCAGCTGCGCGTGTCGAACATCGGCTCGGTCGCGTTCGTGAAGAACGCGAGCGCGATCTGGAACGGCGAGTACGAGAACCTCGAGCTGCTCCACGACTACTTCGTCGATGCCGTCGAGATCGAGATGGACCCGCCGACCGCCTTCCAGATCGGCGGCGACGAGGCCGGCGAGCGAGAGCGCGTGAACGTGCGGCTCGCACGTCCCATCCGGATCGTCGACTTCTACGCACCTCCGCGCGGGTGACCGCACAGTCGACTTTGCCGGCAGACCTGCGTGCTCGGCGGGGTTCCGGCGAGGCGCGGCCACTTTGTCGAGCCGGCGCGGCCCTGCGAGGGCACTCCTCGCCGAGCTGCCCGTGTTGTCTGCGCTTGTCCCCAGCCTGCCTCCGCGCGCACGATCGAGGGCCGTGGTCCGTGCTCTGCCGCATGCATTCCCCGACGAGCCGTCGCTCGTCCGGGCGCTCGTCGCTCGTCAACCCGCGGCGGCCGCCGCCGCATGGGACCGCTTCTCGCCGCTGGTGCGTGGCCTCCTGTGGCAGAGCCTCGGCGCCTACTCCGACGTCGACGATCTGGCGCAGGACGTGTTCCTGCACTTCTTCCGCCGCATCCCGGATCTGCGCGAACCCAGCGCGATCTCGAGCTTCATCGTCGGCATCACCATCCGCGTGGCGCGGGGCGAGCTCCGGCGTCGCCGGCTTCGCCGCTGGCTGCGGCTGAGCGATGACGGCGCGCTCCCCGACGTGCCGGTCGCCGGCGCCGACGTCGACTCGCGCGAGGCCCTGCAGCGGCTCTACGCCATCCTCGATCGGGTCGACGACGAGGCGCGGCTCGCGTTCGTCCTGCGCTACGTGCAGGGGCTCGAGCTG
>JBKJLX010000106.1:0-3240 GCA_046596645.1 Polyangiaceae bacterium | reverse complement strand
GACCGCGCAGAAACCCTCCACGTCGTTGCTGCGCGGTCGCGGACGTGTTCGGCGCGACGGTCGGCGTGGCCCCCGGCCCCGACAACCCGCTCGACGGCGAGCCGGAGGTGATCCTGATCTCCGCCGGTCGCGTCCTGGTCCTCGACGGCGAGACCGGCGCGCTCCTGGAGAACGTGAACCTCGGCGAGGCCAACGGCGGCGCCCCGAACGTCGACGACTTCGACGGGGACGGCTTCCCCGAGGTCGGCACTGCCTTCGAGCTCTCGTACAAGGTGGTCGACTTCCAGGAGCCCTCGGCGGCGTGCCCGGTCTGGCCGGACGCGCTGGACGACGACGTCTCGCTGGAAGGCCCGCAGACCAACCCCGACCGCGCTCCGCCGGACGTCGATTGCACCACGCACGCCGACTGCGCCGACGTCACCCCCGGCACCACCTGCAACGTCACGCTCGGCGAGTGCGTGTGCCTCCACAACGGCTGGGACCGCATCACCGAGGACGACTCGAGCCGCGTCACCGGGTCCAGCGTGTTCGACTTCAACGGCGATGGCGCCGCCGAGGTCGTCTACAACGACGAGTGCTTCTTCCGTATCTACGATGGCCTCACCGCGGGCGTGCTCTTCAAGGAGCCGAGCGAGAGCCGCACCCGCATCGAGTACCCGGTGATCGCCGACGCGGACAACGACGGTAACGCCGAGATCGTCTTCCCCACGACGACCGAGTCCGGCTTCTGCAGCCAGGACCAGGACAGCGAGTACAACGCCGGCATCGAGATGTGGGGTGACCCGTCCGACCAGTGGGTCAGCGCGCGCCGGGTGTGGAACCAGCACGCCTACCATGTGACCAACGTCACGGAGGGCGGTGGCATCCCCGTGCACGAGCCCGAGAGCTGGAGGAGCTGGAACGGCCGCCTCTACAACACGTACCGCTCCAACCCGCGGAGCTTCGGCGTCGCCCCCGATCTGGTGGTGGCGGCGGTGCAGGTCTCCTCGCCCGACGCGACGTGCGGCGAGCTGAGCAACGTCATCGAGATCACGGCGCGCATCGCCAACATCGGCGATCTGCGGGTCGGCCCCGGCGTCGTTGTCGCGTTCCACGGCACCTGGGACGGGACGACCGCGCCGCTGGAGGACGACGCGGGCGATGCCATCGTCGTCCTGCTGCAGCAGAGCCTGGAGCCGGGCGACAGCACCTTCGTCACCGTGACCTACGACTCGACCGTGCACGACCCGGCGCAGCTGCCCGACAGCGTCACCGTCATCGTCGACGCGGAGGAGGCGGAGAACGAGTGCATCGAGACCAACAACGAGACCGAGGAGGATGTCGAGGCGGGTGACGCGCTGGCCGATCTGAAGATCGAGGTCGGCGCCGTCTCCGGCTGCCCCGACCCGACCATTGCGCTGACCGTCACCAACGAGGGCGCGGCGCCCGCGGAAGGCGTGCTGGTGCGCCTCTTCGCAGGTGATCCCAGCCAGGGCGGCACCGTGCTGGAGGAGGAGACGATCGCCGGTCCCATCGAGCCCGGCGACTCCGTCGACCTCGACGTGGTGCTGAGCACGTTCCCCTCGGGTCAGCCGGTGGTGGTCTGGGGCGTCGTCGACCCCGACGACACCATCCCGGAGTGCGACGACGCCGACAACCGGGACGCGGCGAACGACGACCACGTCTGCGGCGGACCGAACTGAGCTTCTCGGGGGCCCTACGGCCCCCGCCGCTCCGCGAAGACGCTCCGCGACGGGCGCCACGCGCTCGCGCTCGGCGCCAGGCCGCAAGTGGGGGCGGGTGTGCGCATGCCCCCCCGACCTGGTACATAACCTGGAGGACGAGGAGTCCCTCTTGCCGTGATCACACTCCCCCGTTGCGCTGCGGCTCTCCTCGCTGCCGCATCCCTGATGGCGGGCGCGCAGCGGGCGCACGCTCAGGAAGACGACGACGAGGCGGCGCCGGTCTCGGGCCTCACGCGCGAGGCCTCTCATCCAGGTGCCTTCTGGGAGGACGTGGGGAGCGCCGCGCTCTTCCTCCCCCGCGAGACGCTGGCGCTCCTCTTCGTCGGCACCAGCATGGCGGCGGCGGTGCTCCAGGACGAGTCCTCCGTCCCGCGCTTCAACATCTCGGGCGGGCGGACCCGCCTCCTCGTCTTCCCCACCGCCTTCGTGGAGACGGAGAGCCTGCTCAGCCTCGGCGCGCGCATGGTCGCCGCGTCCGACCACGTCGCGACCAGCCTGCGCGTCGGGGTGGGCGGCCCCGACGACACCGTCCTCGAGTCGCGCGTCTTCGTCCGCGCGCCCACCGATCTGCCGGTCGTTGTCGGGTTCGAGACCTTCTTCCTGCGCGCCTCGGCGCTCGAGTTCGAGGGCGTCGGTCAGGTGCCGGAGGAGGATCCGCGCAACCGCTACGCCCCAGGGCGCCGCGGCGACTCGGCCTTCTACGATCAGGGGCGCTCGCGCGCCCTCCTCTCGCTCGGCCTCCGCCCCACCGACGATCTCGAGGTGCTCTCCAGCATCTCCGCCGACGTGCGTTCGCTGGACGACCCCGGCGACACGGCCACCCCGGGCATCGAGACCGTGTTCGTCCCCGGCTCCGTCCCCGGCGCCGAAGGCCGGGTCGGCGTCTGGTACACCGAGCTCGCGCTGCGCCTCGACACCCGCGCCCTGCGCGGCGGCCCCCAGAGCGGCTGGCTGCTGGAGACGTACGGGGGCATCGAGCAGAAGCTGCCGGACAGCGTCGACGTGTCGCTGGTGCGGGTCGGCGGCACCGCCGCCGCCTTCATCCAGGTCCTGCGTCGCTCCAACGTCATCATCCCCCGGCTGACGCTCGACGGTGCCGCGGCGCTCGACGACACGCCGATCCCCTTCACCGAGCTCCCTCGCCAGCCCCAGTTTCGCGGCGCCGGCGATCGCCACGATCTGGTGTCGCTCCTGGGCAGCGTCGACTACCGCTGGAGCTTCACGTCGAACGTCGGCGCGCGGCTCTTCCTCGACACCGCGACGGTGGGGCCGGCGGTGCAGGACCTGGCCTTCGCCGACTTCCGCTGGGCCGCGGGCGCCGGCATCGATCTGTGGTCCACCGGCTCGGACATCGGCAGCTTCTCGGTCGCTGGCGGGCCGGACGGCGTGAACATCCACCTCTCCATCGGCGTGTCGTCTGGCTTCGGCGACCGTCAGCACAGGGACTGAGCCATGCGAGGACCGAGACGAGGAGGGGTCGTCGCATGGCTCAGTCCCTGTGCTGACGGTCGCCGAA